>NZ_PDZH01000027.1 GCF_002735695.1 Chitinimonas sp. BJB300 | reverse complement strand
TACGATCCACGCTTCCTTCCCACGCTCGGTCGCCCTCACGCAGTTGCGCTTCACTTCGTTCGCTGTGATCAACTTACGGCGGGACTTCCACCCGCAGGAGTGCGCCCATGCTGGGCGCACATGAAAAAGGGCACGAACTCTGTCGCGCCCCAATCTCACCAAACGGTTGATAGCCTAATCAGGCCAAGCGCTTTTCTGTAGCGGGGTCGAACAGCAATGCCTTGGTCGGGTCAAGCACCAGCTGCACCAAATCACCAGGATTACCTGCAGCACGAGGGTGGCATCGGGCTACGGTCTTAACACCGTTAAAGGTTACCGTTACCAGCGTATCGGGGCCTGTAGGTTCAGTAATCGCCACCATCGCTTTCAAAGTCTGAAAATTGCCGCGGTCACTATGTGCGCTATCAGGGTCAGTCAGCTGCTCCGGGCGAATGCCAAGAATAACTCGCTTGCCAACAAATGCCCGCTGCGCATCGTTGATCACACCAAGTTTGACGTGCAATTCAGCATGGCCGTTATCCAACGTGACTACTGCGTGCCCTTGTTGCTCGGTCAGATCAACCGGGATGAAGTTCATTGAAGGTGAGCCGATGAAGCCCGCCACATACAGATCGGCAGGTTCATCGTAGATCTGCTGCGGTGAGCCGAACTGACGTACTTCACCGTCTTTCATGACGGCGATTCTGTCACCCAACGTCATGGCTTCAATCTGATCATGCGTAACATACACGATGGTCGTGCCGAGACGCTGATGCAACAGCTTGATCTCGGTACGCATCTCGACACGCAGCTTGGCGTCCAAGTTTGACAAGGGTTCGTCAAACAAGAACAAAGTCGGGTTACGTGCCAGTGCACGCCCCATCGCCACGCGCTGGCGCTGACCACCTGACAATTGGCTGGGCTTGCGGCCCAATAGGTGCTCAATCTGCAAGGTTTTGGCAACCCGGGCAATAATCTGGTCTTGTTCACCCTTGGGCACCTTGCGGATCTCCAAGCCAAAGGCAATATTCTTGCGCACGCTCATGTTGGGGTAGAGCGCATAGCTCTGAAACACCATGGCAATATCGCGGTCCTTGGGGGACAGGTTGTTCACCACTTGATCAGCAATGGCGATCTCACCCGAAGTGATGTCATCCAACCCAGCGATCATGTTCAGCAAAGTGGACTTACCACAACCAGAAGGACCAACCAGAATCAGGAACTGGCCCTTTTCGATTTCCAGGTCGATCCCTTTGAGGATATGGGTATTCCCATAACTTTTCTTGACGTTGCGAATACTGAGTGCACCCACTTTGTTTCTCCGAAAGAAGTATGGCGTGAGTGGGAAAGCAGAAAATTACCGCCCTCGCCTTTTCCCTCACACCGCTCCGTTTAGCCTTTAACTGCGCCGGCGGTCAGGCCACGCACGAAATATTTGCCGCCAATGGCATAGACAATCAGCGTCGGCAGCGCCGCGATGATGGCTGCCGCCATATCCACGTTGTATTGCTTCACCCCGGTAGAGGTATTGACCAGGTTATTCAGTGCCACGGTAATCGGCTGCCCGTCACCCGAGCTGAAAATCACCCCAAACAGGAAATCATTCCAAATCTGCGTGGTTTGCCAGATAAGACAAACCATGATCGTGGGAATCGATATCGGCAGCAGAATCTTGAAAAAAATACGGAAGAAACCAGCCCCATCGATCCGCGCTGCCTTAACGAGTTCTGAAGGCACGGTAACGTAGTAATTGCGGAAAAACAGGGTGGTGAACTGCAGGCCGTAGATAACATGCACCAGTACCAACCGTGCTGTGCTGTTCTCGATTTCCAGCATGCTCAGCACTTGGGCCATGGGCAGGATGATGACCTGGAATGGCAGGAAAGTACCGATCAGAAGCAGCAGGAAAAAGGTGTCTGCACCCTTGAAACGCCACATGGATAAGATGTACCCATTGAAAGCGCCAACCAATGTCGAAATGAGTACTGCTGGAACCATCATCTTCAAGCTATTGCTGAAATACGGTGCCATGCCCGTGCACTCCATACCGGTACAGGCACTGCTCCACGCTGCTTGCCAGGCTTCAAATCTGAGTACGCCGGGTAGCGACAGAAGATTACCCGTACGGATTTCATCCAGCGATTTGAAGCTGGTGCTCAACATAACAAACAACGGAGCCAGATAAAAGAGAACCATCAGCCCCAGCACGGCATAGATGGCGTAACGCGCGACTTTGGCGTGCGTTGTCTGATGGTAGGCGAGATTAGCCACGACGCTCCCTCCGCAATTCGGAATACAGAAATGGCATCACCACGGCAGCAACGGTGAACAACATCATCATGGCGCTGGCTGCACCCAGGCCAAGCTGACCACGACTGAAACCATGCTGGTACATGAAGATGGAAGGCAGATCGGTAGCGAACCCGGGGCCACCAGCCGTCAAAGCCATGACCAAGTCAAAGCTCTTCACAGCGATATGGGCCAAGATCATAAAGGCGCTAAGGAAAACCGGCCGCAAGCTGGGGATGATGATGCGGCGGTAAATCGTCGGTAGCGACGCACCGTCCATTTGGGCTGCTTTGATAATGCTGTCATCCACGCCCCGCAAGCCAGCCAGAAATAGCGCCATCACAAAGCCCGACGACTGCCAGATACCGGCGATAACGACGGTATAGATGGCGAAATCCGGGTTGATGATCCAGTCAAAAACAACGTTGTTGAAACCCCAGTCGTGCAATAGCTTCTCGATACCCAGCCCTGGGTTGAGTATCCATTTCCACGCCGTGCCGGTTACGATAAAGCTCAACGCCATCGGGTAAAGATAGATAGTACGGATAGCACCTTCACCGCGAATCCGCTGATCCAGCAGCACCGCCATGATCAAGCCGATTGCCAAACCAAAGAAAATAAACAGCCCGCCGAAAACCGCAAGGTTTTGCATCGCCATCCACCAGCGGTCGTTACCAAACAACTCGACATACTGGACAAACCCTGCCCATTCATACTTGGGCAAGAGACGTGATTCGGTGAACGAGAGCCAGGCAGTCCAGCCGATAAAGCCGTAGAACCCGATCAAGCAGGCCAATACCGTGGGGGCAATAACCAACTTGGGCAGGATCGTGTCGGCGAAGCGACTGAGCGAAAAGCCCGGTGCGCCTTGACGGGAAGCTGTCATGGCGTTTCCTTTGTTTGGGTTAGGGAAGAGGGGAATAAGCAAGATTGCCGACAGACCAGAGTCCGTCGGCGTGGCTGTTTCACATTAGCGAACAAAAGAATTTTGTCTGCTCGGGCTTACTTCTTCTTGGCGGCTTCCAATAGCTTGGCAACCGCTTCCTTGCTGGTCATGTTCGAGTTCATGAAGCTTGATACCACGTCCTGAATCGCACCCTGTGCCGCCGAAGGCTGGGCCATCTGATGGGCAAACGACGGTACCAAACTGGCCGACTTGTTCGACGCCACAAAATCGGCGGCAGATTTCTTGGCGCAGTCATCGAATTTACTCATATCGTGGCCAAGACGGACAGGAATAGATCCCTTGTTCTGATTGAACACTTCCTGAAATGGCGTCGACAAAATCGTCGAGGCGAAGTCGCTTGCTGGCTTCATGTCTTTGTTCTTTTGCGCAAACACAATGAAGGAGTCAACGTTAAAGGTAAAAGCATTCGCAGTGCCCGGCGCAGCCAAGCAAAGATAATCCTTACCCGGCACTTTACCTGCCGCAGCGAACTCACCCTTGGCCCAGTCGCCCATGAACTGCATGGCGGCCTTACCGTTGATTACCATCGCAGTCGCGAGGTTCCAATCACGGCCCGGCATGTCCTTATCCATATGCTTACGCACCATACGCAGGGTATCGAACGCTTTGATGGTGGTCGGGCTGTTAATAGCGGCAGGTTCCAGCTTCACAAAAGCCTTGTTGTAATAGGCAGCGCCACCGATACCCAATGCTACTGACTCAAATACCGTATTGTCCTGCCAAGGCTGGCCGCCATGCGCTACCGCAATGAAGCCAGCCTTTTCGATCTTGGTGGCGACGGCATCAAACTCATCCCAGCTCTTGGGCGGTTCTACACCAACCTTTTTGAATACTTCGGGGTTGGCCCACATCCAGTTGACGCGGTGCACATTCACCGGCACAGCCACATAATGGCCTTTGTACTTCATTACATTGGCAACCACCGGTGGTAACAAGGTATCCCACTTTTCGGCAGCCGAAACGGCATCGAGATTAGCCAGTACACCTTCGGCAGCCCACTCCTGAATCGCTGGGCCCTTAACCTGGGCAGCGACTGGCGGGTTGCCCGATACAACGCGGGTCTTCAGTACAGTCATCGCGTTATCGCCGCCACCACCCGCTACGGCAAAATCCTTCCAGGTATGGCCGCGTGCTTCAATCATCTTCTTCAGTTCAGCGGCAGATTTGGCTTCACCGCCAGAAGTCCACCAGTGTAGGACCTCGACGGTGCCGGCAGCTGCGGGAAGAGAAAACGCACAGGCGACGGTAAGCGCCAAAGTCAGGCGACGGGGTTGCATCGGTCTCGCTCCTTGTTGGAATAGGTGGCCGCCCGAGCAGTGGAGCGGCGACTCGAAATATAAGCGATCCGTGCAAGTTTTGTGAAGCATTTTAGTAAGAATTACGTAAGCTTCCAGCTGGAAAAATAAAATATTCCTTGAAAATACAGTTAGAAACAGATACCTACAAAACAAGCAATCGCTTGATTAATAATAATAAAATATAGAGCTTTAGCTCTTATTTAAAGTGAAACTTACTCCACCCAGCGTGACTGTCATGCCCTAACTCACCACAGCCAGAAGGACACTAAATTACCTTTCCAGCCACCAGGTAGCACCAACAATCGGGCGTGACAAAGAGGTAAAGGACGAATCACAATGAGCGGAGCATTAGGATTACAAAACTGAACAGGAATGCGCCAAGCACAGCGCATCTGAAATCAGCTAGGGCAAACGAAAATAGACTGAAACGCGCAAGCCCTGCGGCTTGTTATCCGCCAGTTGGACTTCGGCATGATGGCGTCGCGCAATTTCCTGCACGATAGCCAATCCCAGGCCACAGCCTTTGCCCTGCCCTTCCATACGGCCCCGATAAAAGCGTTCAAACGCACGGTCGCGCTCTTGCACCGGTATACCCGGCCCATTGTCGGCAACTTCCACCGTGACCACAGCGCCTTCATCCAGCACGTTGATATCCACCTTACTTCCCGGGGGACAGTATTGAATCGCGTTGTCGATCAGGTTACTTAGAAGTTCACGCAGTAGGGATTCGTGTCCACTGATCAGCAACTGGCTTGGAACTGTATCGATGCCTAGATCAATTTGATCGGCCAAGGCTCGTGGTACCGCCTCCATCGTCACCTCGCGGGCTAAACGGGCCAAGTCGACAGGCATATGTGACAGTGGAGCTTCCGGCTCGGCCCGCGCCAACGCCAGGAGCTGATTCACAAGGCGGATAGCGCGCGCCACGCTGGTCTCGACCAAACCCAGACGCTGGGCCAGAGTTGCATGATCGGGTTCAGGCTCATCCAGTTCCACTCGCGCCAGTTCGGTTTGCGACTTCAGCCCAGCCAATGGCGTACGTAACTGATGTGCCGCATCGGCAATGAAACGCCGCTGATTGGCCACCTGGGCATTGACTTCACCCAACAGACCATTAATTGCCTGCGCCAAGGCACGTACTTCAGCCGGCGCATCTTCAACCTCAAGCAGCGCCAGATCACGCGAGGAGCGATTCTCGACCAATTTACGTAAATGCCGTAAGGGCAGCAAACCACGGCTGATACCCATCCAAACCAATAAGCTGGTCAGGACAATGAGTATTGACAGTGGCAAAACGGTATCAACAAATATGTCGCGCGCCAATTGCGTACGCAGCGCAGTGCTTTTGGCAACCTGCACCAATATCGATTGAGGGTGACTGGCACTTCCCACTGGCAGATAAAGTGCCGCTACCCGCACCGCCTTTCCCTGCAATACACCATCGTAAAAATACGGCTGATGATAGGTTTGTCCCTGTCCCGGGGGCGGCATGGGTACGGCCTTTTCGCCCAGAATAAATGCGCCGGGTGGCGTACTGACCATGTAATAAAGCCGGTCGCTTGGATCTTCCTCAAGAATTTCACGGGCAGCGCGGGGGAAATCAATATATAAGCCTTCCCCCAGGGGTTTGACCAACCGCGCCAACGCACGACTGGAACCCGCCAAACTACGGTCGATCACCTCATTGGCGTAACGCAGCGCCACAGAATAGGTAATGAAAGCTGCCGTCAGCCACAACACCAATTGGGGCAGCAATAGCCAAATCAACAACTGCCGGCGTAACGACAGTGCAGGCGCACGGGCCACTCAATCCCCTCTTGCGTCCAACAGATAACCCAACCCTCGCACTGCCCGTACCCCTACACCTGAGGGTTCGATCTTTTTTCGTAATCGGTGGACATACACTTCAATGGCATTCACGCCCAAGTCCTCACCACCCAATTCAGCCGCGATCTGTTCCTTGGTAACGACTTTTTCAGAATGCGTCAGCAATACATCCAGCACCGCCAACTCCCGGGCTGAAAGATCAATCGGGTTTTCTCCCACCCAGGCACGCTGCCCGGTGCGGTCAAGCCATAGATTACCGAAGCGCGCCTCATCACGACGCCCTTCCCTGGCTCGGCTTCGCCTTAGCAGTGCGCGCAAGCGGGCTTCCAACTCGACAAACTCAAATGGCTTGGCCAAGTAATCATCTGCACCGGCATCCAGACCAGCCACCCTGTCTTCCACCCCATCCAATGCCGTCAACAGCAAAATCGGTAACGTGGGTTTCTGGGCGCGTACTTGGCGCAAAACATCCAAGCCATCTTTGCTCGGCAGGCCGATATCCAGCACCACGGCATCAAATTCCGCTTCCAACAGACGTTGCGCAGCCAGATGCCCATCGGCTGCATGCTCAACCGCAAATCCCAGTCGAGACAAACTGGTAAGCAGTGCGTCGGCCAGGACAGCGTCGTCTTCTGCAAGAAATAATTTCATGGCAATCAAACCGTCGAAGATGTCGTTATAACCAGTTCAAAGTTTCGCGCGTTAGCGTGAGACACCTTATAGGCAGCGGAGTTTACATAAGGTAAAAGCATCCCAAGCGCGTTCTCAACGCTCTATCAATGAAGTGAAGAAAACATTGAACAGGTACTTAGAACCAAGAGCGGGAACAGGTTCAGCGTTTGTCGCACAAAAGCACTACTCGAACAGCCTATTGTACGGAACAAAAAAGATTGGAAGCCGCTGTCGATTCTATGTCGTCTAGAGGTCAGCCTGCACTGGAAACAGCATATATAAGCAATATCGCATCGTGTCTTGCCCTGCTGGCAACACTCATCCACCATGTGGCATATATTCAAGGAACCGTTTGATGGCGTTGTTGGGTCTATTTATAGGGCTGTTGTTAGGTGGCTTGTTCTGGCAAGGGCCCGGCATCGTCGTCGGAGCAATACTTGGTTGGTTGATCGGTCGCGAACGCGAGCAAAGCATTGCGCTGCGGCAATTGACTGAACGACTGACACGATTAGAGGCGCTCCCAATCAAAGTACCAGATACGCCAATCAGCACACCCGCCCTGACGAAACCGGCTTTCATACCCGATACCGTCATTACACCGGCAAGCAAAGACATTGCGCCTATTTCAGCGCCCTTGACCGAACCGGCTCCTCCGCAACGCGTAACCACACCTCGTCAATCCGTCCCGCCCACCACCACGGCAGCTACACCAAGCTCAACCAACAACCCTGCGCTGCAGTGGTTGCTACGGGGCAATCCTGCGGTCAAAGTGGGGGTGCTGCTGCTGTTGATGGGTGCAGCTTTCCTACTTAAATATGCGGCTCAATATGTACGTTTCCCTGTGGAGATCCGTTATCTGGGGGTATTAACAGGTGCAGGCATCGCCGCTGGGTTCGCTTGGCGGCAGCGTAATGACAAACCCGACTTTGCACATGCCTTACTGGGTGGTGCGCTGGGCGTGGGCTTTCTCACCATATTCAGTGCATTCCGCCTACACCATCTCATTCCTGGCGGCGCAGCCTTTGCCCTGTTGGCAGGCTTGGCAGCCTGTGCGGGTGCATTGGCCGTTAAACAATCGGCACAGTCGCTTGCACTGATCGGGCTGGCGGGAGGGTTCCTCGCACCTATCCTGACCAGCAGCAACCAAGGCAGCCACGTTGCCTTATTCACCTACTACGCCATCCTCAACCTTGGTATTGGCTGGGTCGCCCACGCACGCGCTTGGCGCAGCTTGAACTTACTGGGTTTCCTGTTCACGTTTGTGATTGGTACAGCGTGGGGCGTATTGCGGTACCAACCAAGCCATTTTTCTAGTACCGAGCCATTCCTGATTGGCTTCTGGTTATTCTATGTTGGCTTGTCCATTGTCTTCACCTATCGACGTCAAACCGACAGTAAAGCCAACCTGGGCACGCTGGTGCGCGACCCGGTCGATGCGAGCTTGGTATTCGGTGTGCCGCTGGTGGGGTTCGGCCTGCAAACCGCGCTTGTCCGAGGCGATGCACATGCGATGGCCTGGTCTGCCACCAGCATGGCGGTGGTCTATGCCTTAAGCTGGCAAGCACTGCGCCATCGCCCCAGCATGGCATTGTTGGCCCAAGCCTTCGGCATCCTGGCTGCTGGCTTTGCGACAATCACTATCCCTTTAGCGATGGGAGTCTACTGGACCTGCGCCAGCTGGGCGTTGGAAGGTGCGGGCCTTATCTGGTTGGGCTGCCGACAGGACCGCAAGCTCAGCCGTACCACAGGATATGCGCTCATCGCCGCTGCCGGTTTGATTGCATTGGCACAGCTACAGGAGCTTTCCAGCAGTGACAGCTGGTTAAGTAGCGCGCTGATCGCATCCTGCGTGGTATGGGCAGCAAGTTGGCTGGCTGGTGCAGCCGTATGGCGCAACAGACCACAGTCTCCCCACCTGCCCTTGTTAGGCTGGGGGCTCATCATCTGGCTATGCGGTAGCATGGCCACCGTGCTGCACTTTGTGGACAAGCCTTACGACATCGCCAGCACCATTGCACTCCTGGCCGGAACAGCAGCCTTAAGTACCGGATTGGCGCGCATATTGGGTTGGCCGGCGCTACGTTTGCCTTTATTGGGGCTGGCGCCTTTACTTGGGCTGGTACTACTGCAATCAGCGCAGCAGCAAGCAGGTCCTTTGCAACATGCGGGTTGGTTGGTATGGCCGCTCGCCCTGCTCGTGTTGGCAGGAGGGTTACGTTACAACGAGTCCGAGTTGCCACGTGCAGGTCGACAATTTGCACATGTAACCAGTACTTGGCTGTTTGGCGTGTTACTGGTTTGGACGCTGGCCGATTCAGCCAGCCGCGTAGGCAACGGCTCGGCTTGGCCATGGGCAGGAGCGATGGTAGCCTTTGGCTTATTGTTGGCAGGCTTGGCAAGCCGAGCTTTACAGCTACGCTGGCCCGCCCGGCGCTATCGTCTGACATACCGCTGGCACGCACCATTACCTATTGCTGGCCTGGGATTCATCCTGCTTCTCATCGCGCCTTGGGCCAGTTCGGGCGATGCCGCACCTTTTACCTACCTCCCGCTTCTCAATCCGCTCGACCTCGGTTGTGTACTGGCTGCCTATGGTCTGCTTCGCTGGTTACGTCTCCCTTATTGCCGCAGACGCTTAGCGCCAGATAGCGCCGCCATACAGGCAATACTGGGGCTAGGCCTCTTCAACTGGTTAAACAGCCAATTGGCACGAGCGTTTCATCATCTGGCCGACCAACCTTTCCAAGCATCGGTGCTTTGGCTAGACGATAGCTACCAAGCCGCACTTGCATTGCTTTGGACACTCTGCGCAGTAGTGGTCATGCTCATTGCAAAATGGCGTCGGTGGCGTGCGCTCTGGTTGGCTGGCGCCGTGCTGATTGGCGCAACCGTCCTCAAACTCTTCCTGGTCGACCTTGCCGGTGCAGGCAGCATGGCGCGTATTGTGTCTTTCCTCGGCGTTGGTCTACTACTGGTCATCATTGGCTACCTGGCTCCCGCACCCAGTGCCGAACAGGACAAGGCGAATGACCAATAGCAATGACAACCTTACGTGGTTGAAAATAATTCACCCCGAATGCGTCCTTGCTTCGTTCAATTGCGTGTCCGCCAACTGGAGCTACCAATATGCATCGCCCTACCCATCGATATTCCTTATTTTGTGTGGCTATCTTGGTGGCCGCCTGCTCTCAAACCAAACCCCCAGCAGGGGAAGGGGCCAACGCGATACCGGCGGAGGTCGTACCAGCATCAGCACCAGTGCAGACAGCTAACTCACCACAAGCCGCTCCCGCCCCCCAGTCTGCCGTCAAAATGAGTGCACAGGTGGCCATGAGCAATCAACGGTCCATATTGAGGTCACCACCTAGCGCCGATGCAATCGCCGCCATTCGGCAAGAAGACCGTGAGCGCTATCAGAAAACCGAACGCCATGGCGTGATCAGTGTGGCCGAACAGCCTGTTTCCACTTTCAGCATTGATGTCGACACCGGCAGTTACAGCAATTTGCGCCGTTTTTTGAATGAGGGTCGGCTTCCTCCGCGCGATGCCGTACGGATAGAAGAGTTGGTCAATTACTTTCCCTATGACTATCCACGCCCCAAAGGGGACCGCCCATTCGAAGTGAGCACGGAACTGGCCACCACCCCCTGGAACCCCAATACACTATTGCTGCGCATTGGCATCCAGGCAACCGATCCAGCCAAGGACAGCCTGCCGCCAGCCAACCTCGTCCTGCTGGTCGATATCTCAGGCTCGATGAATTCCCCCGAAAAACTGCCGTTATTGAAGAACGCACTGAAGCTCTTTGTCCAGCAGCTGCGGCCACAGGACAAACTATCGATTGTTACTTACGCAAGTGGCGAAGCCATTGCACTGCCACCGACCTCGGGTAACGATAAAACCACCATTCTGGCCGCTATCAATAACTTGAATGCCAGCGGCTCTACCGCCGGGGCAGCAGGGATTCAGATGGCTTACCAGATGGCTGAACAAGCCTTTATGCTCAAGGGCATCAACCGCATTCTGTTGGCGACCGATGGTGATTTCAATGTCGGCATCACCAACTTCGATGCCTTGAAAAACCTCGTGGAGGAAAAACGAAAGTCCGGCGTGTCGCTTTCCTCACTCGGTTTTGGCACCGGCAATTACAACGAGCAATTGATGGAGCAAATTGCCGACGCCGGTAATGGCGCCTACAGCTATATCGATACACTGCAGGAAGCGCAGAAGGTGCTAGTTGATGAATTCACTTCCACCCTGGCAACCGTGGCGAGCGATGTGAAGATCCAACTTGAATTCAACCCGGCAACCGTGAAGGAATACCGTCAGATCGGCTTTGAAAACCGTGCGCTCAAACGAGAAGATTTCAGCAACGATAAAGTCGATGCAGGAGAAATTGGTGCGGGCCACCGGGTAACAGCCTTGTATGAGATCAGCCTTACCGGTCAAAAGGGTAGCTTGGAACCCCTGCGTTATCGCATCAACAAACCACAGCTGACAGGTAAAGACCTTGAGCTCGGTTTCCTACGCCTACGTTACAAGTCAGCACAAGGGCAACCAAGCCAGCTGATGGAATTCCCGGTCAGCCGGGCCGCCATCAAACCTGAAATGTCAAGCGACTTCCGCTTCGCCGCCGCTGTCGCCGCCTTTGGGCAAAGGCTAGGTGATGGCGGGAAATACCTGGGTAACTACGACTTCGCTCAAATCCGTATGCTAGCAGCCGGCGCACGCGGCGATGACCGCTTTGGATATCGTGGTGAATTCGTACGTATGCTGGGTTTGGCGGAAAGCTTAGCTGGTAATTCCGTTAAAGTAGGATCTACACGGGAATAGTACTACGCCCTAAATTATCGTTACCGCGCCGGATCTCAGTTCGGCCGCGGTAGATGGGTTTATTATTGCCGTAGGTAATTGAATAAGATCAACACCAGCAATACACCCAATACGGCAAAAGCAATCTTCCATGCCGACCAGGGGCGTTCGCCCTGCACTTCGCCTGTTTGCCCATTCACCAAAAAGCGCCAAGCCTTGCCACTGTATTGGTAGCTAGACAACCATACTGGTAACAAAATGTGCTTGAAACGAATGTCACGGTACTCTGGCGTCATGCTATTGATGCGTTGTTCATTGCCTCCAATTTCGCTGCAGATCGCATTTCGGATCACCGACTCCATTCGGCCGCATGCGTTGTCAAAACCCGCTTTCAAGCCGATTTGATAAGCCTCAACCGTAAAACCTGCCAGATAGTCTTCGCGATAAGGCTGCAGGCTTTTCAAATGCCAAGGTTCCAGATTTTCCAAATAGTCTCGCGGTAATGACTGGCTGGCCGGCACTATCACGTCATCAAAGCTGACATCGACTTCACCAGAAACGCTGGACCAACGTGTGTGACGGACTTGGCGAGTTTTACTTACACCGTTTTCCACATATGACTCGCCTACATAATAATGATCGCCACGTTCTCCATGGTAGGGCGTGTGCGTTTCACTGTCATAGGTCCAGTAGGGCAAATACATGCCCTTTAATCCGCCCGCAGCCCGAAATGCATCCTTAAGTGCATTCGGCGCAAACCATAGTCCGTGGATCCAATCACGAAACTTCTGGCGCGCTACTTGCTCGGAGATATCAAAAGGCGCCACAGCCTTTGGCCGCAAAGTACGCCCGTCATAGGCATTACTGGCGATTAACGGGATGGCGCAAAACGGGCACCGATCAGCGGCAATATTTTCCGCCAGCTGCGAAGCTGCCCCGCACCCTGGGCACTGTACCGTCTGTCTCTCTATAGCGGGCTCATCACCCGCGGCCTGATCTAGAAAAGCGGCGTAGTCCAATTCTGCCAATGCATCGGTAGTTTGCTCAGGTAAGGCTTCAGGAATCGGATTGTTCGCGCCGCAATAAGGGCAACTCAGCATGTGCTGCCCAGGAGCGTAAGTCAATTTTGCACCACAAGCAGTACAGGGATAAAAACGTGTGCTCATTTTGTTCCGATTTCGCAGAGACATCCCGATAGAAAGAACGAAGGCCATAAAAAAATTTACTTACACATCAATTACTTATTACAAAATCATTGCACAGCAAGTCTGCCAATCGAAATATAAGTTATCCACAACTGGAAAAATGACAAGCAATTGATTATTAATAAGAAATAGAACAACGTAAAAAATAAATATGACAAAGCATTAAAAAGTCGTGAACATTACGACCCATGCTTAGTCTGACTACTGATGGCTTGTCTCTTGCCCACAGTAAAGATAAGCACAACCAAGAGATGAATTGCCCACACCATTTGCAAATTTGGGCATTCAGCGGCATGGCAAGTTGGGCGCACCCAAGGCTGACTAACATCGTCACCCAGGTGTTGCTCCGGTGGTATCACAAGCCGACCACTAGGTGAACTTGTCAGTCGCAGTATTTGATTAGTCAGGAGGATTGCCATGCTCTACTGGACCGTTGCGTTCTTCACTATTTCGATTTTGTCTGGCTTACTGGGGTTTGCAGGCAGTACGGGTCTTGTCGCCGACCTGCTCCTGCTTATCGGGATGTCGTTGTGTATCGGCTTCATGTTTACCGAACATAATCCTCCCCCTCATTAGGCTCTGACAAACACAGCCTTTTTACGATGACCATCAAAGTAAAGGCTAGCTGTTACCGAAAGAAGCAGTGAAGAAGTAGTACTTAAAAACCACTTCAAAACCCGTCGCGAACACTACTCAGCAAGGCCTAGCACAGGCACTGGGGTGTACATAGGTATATGAAGATTTCGAGCAGCACTGAACCCCGATAAGGGATGTGCATGTGCCGTGAGACAGTGATCGGGTTTTGAAGTATTGGTGAACACGATTGAGATAGCACGTAGGGTTGGTCGTAAACCCCACGCGTATCAGATATATCCCACTTACTGTGGGGGCAATGGCGGTGGTGTCTGCGCAAATAAATTTGCCAGTTCCGCTTGTTCGCCTGCCGCAGCCCAGCTGACCATACCCTGCTTCCAGATCAAGGTATCCCGCCCGAGTTGGCCAGCTTGAGCCTGAGACTGCAGCGTGGCCATATCAAATGGCCCAGTTTGCTGCCCATTCATCGCTACAAAAAAGGCCGCTTGGGTCGGCAATGGCGGCGGTGTCGTCGCACCAGACGCTGCCGGCTGTTGGAACAAACCACCCATCGCTTGATTCAACCCCATTCCGACGCCCAATCCCATGACACCACCGACAGTGCCAGGGTTTTGCGCAGCTTCGCGCATCGCCTGTGCAGCTTGGTATTGCCCGAACTGCTGCATATTGCCAATGGCGCGCATCGCACCTTGTTGGTCGATGGCTTTTTCCACCTCTTCTGGCAAGCCAATGTCCTGAACCTGGACCTCGGTCAGTTCCAAACCGAATTTTTCAAAGTCGGCGGAAATTTTCTCGCGAATGCGCTCACCCAGCAAGGTTACCTTACTCTCCAGGTCGATCACCGGCACACCGGCTTCCGGCATTACTTCTTTGATTCGGGTGCCTACCTTGCCGCGCAAATTCTCTTCAATATCGCCGACAGTGAATTCCGCCTTTGTACCTACCAAATCCACCAACATCGTCTTCGGATCTTTGACACGAATGGCGTAAAGACCAAAGGACGTCACCCGAACAACACCAAATTCCGGGTCGCGCATGGTAGCCGGGCCGGGTGTACCCCACTTCAAATCAGTAAAGATTTTGGTATTGAAGAAATACACTTCCGCTTTGAAGGGAGAATTGAAGCCGTATTTCCACCCCTTCAGCGTGGACAAGAGTGGCATGTTCTCTGTCGACAGCGTGTACATACCTGGGGCGAATACATCCGCTACCTGCCCCTTGCCTAATTGCCCCTCGTTCACCATTACAGCCAATTGGCCTTCACGCACAGTGAGTTTAGCGCCCATCTTGATTTCGTTCTGGTACCGGTCGAAGCGATGCACCAGCACATCGGGTCGGTCTTCCGTCCATTCAACAATATCAATGAATTCGGCGGTCAGTTTGCTCCATAAACTCATGCTGCTTCCTCCTTGTCGAGGATTGAACGATCTGTCTGAGACTATGAGTCGAGGGTAATGTTCCTATACTGCAACCCATACTCACAGCCAGGGCATGCAATCAGCATACAAGAAATCTCATAGGAAGTGACAGCAAAGCGCCTGATGGCAATACCTCTAGGGCCAAGCATGATTCCCCATCAATCGGCCTCGCTGAGCATCTAAATAATAATGCCGCCGCCCAGGCAAACTGGGCCTTCGTACAAGACAACCGACTGCCCTGGCGTGACAGCCCATTGCGGCTCAGTAAAGTGCACGTGGGCAATACCATCCATAATACTAATCAGCTCACAGCTGGCATCTGCCTGACGGTAGCGGGTCTTGGCGGTGTAACGCCCAAGCGGTGGCGCTGTATCAGCAACCCAGCTCAGTTGATCGGCCGTCAAACTGTTTTTCAACAACTGTGGGTGATCATGCCCTTGCACCACAATCAGTTCGTTCTTCTCCATATTCTTACCGGCCACGTACCAGGGCTCGCCCGGGCCACCGATATTCAATCCTTGGCGCTGACCCAAGGTGTAGTACATCAAGCCCATATGCTCCCCTACCCGCTTACCTTCTGGCGTAAGCATCTGCCCAGGCTCCTTCGGTAAATACCGGTTGAGAAAATCCCGGAACGGCCGCTCGCCAATAAAGCAGATACCCGTCGAATCCTTCTTGGCGTGGTTAGGCAAACCCGCTTCTTCGGCCAGCCTACGTACTTCAGTCTTCTTTAGCTCACCCAAGGGAAACAGGGCATGCGACACCTGATATTGCGAAAGCCGATAGAGGAAGTAGCTTTGGTCCTTACTTTCATCAAGCCCACGCAATAGGCGGGTCTTACCATCGGGACCAATGTCGGTACGGGCATAGTGCCCAGTGGCTATCTTGCTGGCTCCCATACTCAGGGCGTAGTCAAGAAATGCCTTGAATTTGATTTCAGCATTACAGAGGACATCAGGGTTGGGGGTTCGACCTACTTGGTATTCCGCCAAGAAATAGGCGAAGACTCGATCTTTATACTCGGTAGCAAAGTTCACCAATTCAATATCAATGCCGACAATATCCGCCACTGCTATCGCATCACGTGAGTCTTCTTTGATCGAGCAAAAAGCGTCGTCATTGTCGTCCTCCCAGTTCTGCATAAACACGCCAAGCAAGTCGTAACCTTGCTGTTTGAGCAATGAGGCTGTCACAGAGGAGTCAACACCGCCGGAAAGACCGACAACGATACGGGTGGTGGAATTAGTCATAGTGGCGTATCAAATCGAGCGGAAAACGCCGCCCTGCGCGGTAATCTTCGATGCATTGCAATACCAAGGGGCTACGGTGACGATAGCGGCAGGCCAAGACTTCCTCATAACTGAGCCAAACTGCACGGACAATACCTTTGTCGAGCCTAGCCATGGTCATGCCATCACTTTGAATAGCAGCAAGGGCAACGTTATTGACTGTTACTCCCAGCATCGGATTGCCCTCGACCTTCACTTCCGCCGCATAGGCAAAGCGTAAGTAGGTCAGCCCCGGCTTTGTCGGTGGCGACCATTGGTAAATACCGACAAGGGCTGTTGGCTTAACCAGATAGGCTGTCTCCTCACGCGTTTCACGTACGCACGCCAGCAGCAAGGACTCATCAGCATCAAGGTGGCCAGCAGGCTGGTTAAAACGCAAGCCGGCTTCGGTCTCTTCTTCCACCAATAGAAAAAGGCCTTGGTGTTCAACAACGGCAGCAACAGTAGTATTAGGTTTCCAGATTGGGGCAGACACAGCAAAGTCCAAGCAAAAAAGTTAGCAACTTTAAGCGTCTGATGCGCTTTTCCAATAGCAACTAATAACAGAGACACAAAGGCCCACCAACCAGAAGATTGACGGGCCTAGAACCATTCACAGTCCTGCGGGGCAACTGGGTCGTGCCAGTGCTATCTTATATCGACGCGATCAACCTGCGGTAACCTGCTGGGTGATATAGGCCAATGCTTCCTCGACCTGATCGACCAGAATCAGGCAAAGATCGCCCGGCTGCAAGCGCGCCAAGGCTGTGTCGATCGCGAGGAACTCACCGCGAATCTCTACAACGTATTTTGTGCATGGTGCATTCTTGAGGCCTTCTTTCAACAAGCCGATCACCTCACCATCCAAACGTCCACGCTGGCAGGCATCTTGATAAAGCAGTACTTCTTCAAAGGCTGCACCCAAAATCTGGGTTTGCTGGCGGATATCATCATCGCGCCGATCACCCGCACCGCTGATCACCACCGAACGCCGCTTGGCTGGGATCGCCTTCACTGCCTGAACCAAAGCCAGCATAGCATCAGGGTTGTGGCCATAGTCTGCTATTACCGTCGCACCACGGTAGTTGAACAAATTGAAACGGCCGGGGGCGTTATTGGCATCGTTGGCGAAATTCGCCAAACCAATCGCAACAATCTTCCAATCCAGATTCAGCGCCCAAGCAGCCGCCACAGAAGCCATCACATTCTCAACCTGGAAGCCAATACTGCCGCCATGAGTGATGGGTACGCCTATCAATGGAATGGCATAACGGAAATTGCCTTCCGCCGCGATAATCTGGCCACCTTCAACGAATACCACCTTCTTACCCTGGGTACGCTGCATGACCATGACAGGGTTGTGCCCGTCAGCGGCAAAGAAGATAACTTCACCCGGTGAGTGTGCCGCCATCTTGACGACCAAGGGGTCAGCCGCATTCAATACGGCCGTGCCGTTCAACGCTACGTTCTGCACAATAACGCGCTTGAGTACAGCCAGGTCCTCGACCGTCGTGATGTAGTTCAACCCAAGGTGATCACCCATGCCGATATTGGTGACCACCGCCACTTGGCAACGGTCGAACGCCAAGCCTTCACGCAAAGCACCACCCCGTGCGGTTTCAAACACGGCAGCGTCCACATCGGGATGCAACAGCACATTACGGGCGCTGCGTGGGCCGCTACAGTCGCCGCTATCGATGCGCTTACCATTAACGTAAACCCCATCGGTGTTGGTCATGCCAACGCGCAAGCCACTTTGCATGATCAAGTGGGTTATCAGGCGCACGGTAGTGGTCTTGCCATTGGTACCCGTCACCGCCACGACGGGAATACGGCCATCATCACCATGACCAAACAATTCGGTAACGATGGCTTCACCCACCGCCCGGCCTTTACCGTATGAAGGACTCAAATGCATGCGCAGACCGGGTGCTGCATTCACTTCGACAATACCGCCACCCTGCTCTTCCAAGGGCTGGAGCACACTATCGCACACCATATCCACGCCACAGATGTCCAAACCCACCATTTTGGCTGCCGCAACCGCGCGGGCCGCCACTTCAGGGTGGACATTGTCGGTCACATCGGTAGCGGAACCGCCGGTGCTGAGATTAGCGTTATTGCGCAACACCACCCGCTGGCCCTTAACCGGCACGGCATCGGCAGTCAGGCCCTGCACCGCAAGGCGAGCCATGGCGATGTCGTCAAAGCGGATCTTGGTTAATGATGTGGCATGGCCTTCGCCACGACGTGGGTCGGTATTCACTTGGTCAACCAGTTGCCGAACCGTATGTACGCCGTCGCCAATGACTTGCGGTGGGTCACGCCGTGCGGCAGCAATCAGCTTGTCACCGACAACCAGCAAGCGGAAGTCGTGTCCAGGCAGATAGCGCTCGACCATGATGTCGTCGCGAAACTCCCGTGCCGATCTATATGCAATCTCCAGGTGGTCTCGCGTAACAATGTTCACTGTCACACCTTTGCCCTGGTTGCCATCTTGCGGCTTCACCACAACAGGAAGGCCAATTTCCATCGCAGCGGCCCAGGCATCCTCGGCATCCCGCACCGGCCGTCCCAGCGGCACCGGCACACCAGCGGCATGCAGCAGGGTCTTGGTCAACTCCTTGTCCTGCGCGATCGCTTCTGCAATGGCACCGGTGCGATCTATTTCCGCCGCTTGAATCCGGCGCTGTTTACTACCCCAGCCAAACTGCACCAGGCTACCCTGGGTCAGGCGGCGGAATGGAATACCCCGTGCCAATGCAGCATCCACAATGGCGCCCGTACTCGGGCCCAATCGCTCATCCTCATCCAATTCATGCAAACGCGCCAAAGCATCGGCCAAATCGAACGGGGTATCGTCGAGGGCTGCAAGGCAAAGCGCCTGAGCCAAGTCAAAAGCCAACCGGCCAACCACTTCTTCGCTGTACTCAACCACAACCTGAAACACCCCGGTCTCAAGCGTCTGGACAGTACGGCTGAAAGTAACCGGGCACCCTGCATGCTCCTGCAAGCCCAAAGCAGCAAGCTCAAGTGCATGGGCCATCGAAACCGGGTCTTCATGCCCCATGGGCTGCAATGTCGCAATATAGGGAAAGCAGGCGCGCAGGCGAGCTTCAAAACCGGGAATGTTGGCAATGGCGCATTCATCTTCGCTGCAGGAAACAACTGCCTCGATAACCGTATGCCGACTCCACAGATTGGGGCCGCGCAAGGCGCGGATACGTGAAACTTCCATTCGTGCTTATCCTAAAACGTAAAACGGCGGCACCATCAGCACTGCCAATGACTCATCGTTTGGGCTCAGCCCAGATTCGACTCGCTGACAAAGGTTTCGATACCCACACCAATCAGTTCAACTGGCAAACCCATGGCCCACGACGCAGCCGTCGCAGCCAACAAGGTTGCAGGAGTAAGAGTGCGCCCTACGGGCAAGACACCCAGGCGGGTTTCCACATCACCCTGCACCAAAAGCCATTCGCCGGCTCGCACCAGCACCGCACGCCCACCTTGGGCCAAATGCTCGACCATGGCGGGCGATGCTGCATCCAGGCCATACAGAATGACCTCGCCGTCGCACAGGTCCGCCAGCTCAAGCACCCGTTCATCATCCGCATTCAATATCGCCGAACCGCTTGGTAACACGACATCAACCTGCGTACGCAGTACGTTGTAATGCTGATCTTCATCATTGATATAAAACGGGCTGAGTGCCTCGACACCGTTGGCGTCCGTCACGATGCCCACATTACAGCGATCATAGCTCAGGCCTTGCTGCAGAATCGTCTCGGCGCTGTTCTCAAACACGGCAGCCTGCACTGACCGGTTGATCAGCAGACGTTGGCCGGCTTGAAGCGCTGTACCATCGCCGGCGTCGAAACAGCGGCGGTCCAGAAAGAGCCCATCCTTGCATGCCAAGCCCGTATGCAAGCCCGACAACTGCAACAGGCGCGCAACCAATCGTGCCACTTGCTGAGTCTGTTCTGTTCCACACACCCCCACCACCGGAATACGACCAGCACTGGCGCTACTTGCAGGGAAAAGGTGATCCACGATCGCACGCCCAACAGGTTGGGCTTCGCCGCCCGCCGGCTTCAAATGCATCAGCAAGCCAGGGCCCGCATTGACCTCCACGACAGCGCCACCCTGCTCTTCGAGCGGACGGCCGATATCCTCGGCAACGACATCCACCCCGGCAATATCAAGGCCAACAATACGTGCAGCCAGTGAAACTGTCGCGGCAACATCCGGGTGCACCAAATCGCTGACTTCATTGGCTACATTGCCATTGCGCTGAATCAATACTGCTTGATCGGCCGCCGGCACGGAATCGGCAGTCAAACCCTGACGAGCAAGGTCATTCAAGATGGCTCCGTCTTCGTCGATATCAATTCGGCTCAATGGGAAAGCCTCGGCATCGCCCCGACGTGGGTCGCTGTTGAGTTGGCGCTCCACCAATTCAACCACGGTCGATGTGCCATCTCCCTTCACCCAGGCGGTTTCACCACGCGCTGCGGCAACAACTTTGCCACCTATTACCAACAGGCGATGTTCATTACCGGGAATAAAGCGCTCGACCATCACTTCGCTACCGTGCCGCTCGGCAAAATGGTAGGCCGCCTCGATATCAGTCTGCTCACGTGCATCCAGAGTGATACCACGGCCATGATTACCATCGGTGGGCTTGATTACGACGGGCAGGCCGATGTCTTGCGCCGCTTGCCACGCCGCAGCAGGGCTATCCACCACCTCGCCATCGGGCACCGGCACGCCGCAAGCCCGCAACAACCGCTTGGTCATATCCTTGTCGCTGGAAATACCCTCAGCAATCGCACTGGTCTGGTCTGTTTCAGCCGTCCAGATACGGCGCTGACTGGCGCCATACCCAAGCTGAACCAAATTGCCGCCGTTAAGACGGATATAAGGAATGCGCCGCTCGGCTGCCGCATCGACAATGGCCGCCGTACTGGGGCCAAGATGATGTTCGTCGATCAGATCGCGTAATTTGACTACCGTGGCCGCCACATCGTAAGGATGATCCTCAACCGCCGCCATGACCAAATCACGTGCGGCGTGGATTGCGGCGATACCTACCTGTTCGTTACGGGCACGGACAGCAACCTTGTAGATGCCCGGATGAGACTTACCCACACCACGCGCCTTGCCGAAACCCACTTTCAGGCCAGCAAGATTCTGTAGCTCAATTGCCACATGTTCCATGATGTGGCCCGCCCAAGTACCCTCGCGCAAGCGCTGCAGAAAGCCGCCACGCTCGCCTACGCCGCAACGATGCTCTATCAAACCGGGCAGCCAATCAGTCAAACGTTCGTAAAAACCGGGGATGGTATTGGAGGGCGCATCTTCCAGCGCGCCAATATCAACCCAGGCTTCGACCACTGGCCGATAGGTCCAGATATTTGGGCCGCCTAGATAAGCGACGCGGAGAAACTCGATATTTTTCTTCATGATCCAATAATCAAGGGAAAGGCAAACACGCATCCATCCAATTGCGAGCGAGCCAGTGACAGACTAATTCGGCGAGCTCAGGGGCGCGGGTATAATCGTGAATACTGAGCTATGCAAGCTTAAGTTCGGCTTAACACAAATCAGCCTATGCTGATCTTGCCAACCAATCGTCGCCTGCACTACCTTGCGCAACCACAACATTTACATTGCAAAAATGTATTGCGCAATCCTGCCACCAACCCGAGTCATGCTGCCTTGACTCAAGCAAGTAGCCCCTAATGATATTCGAACACGCTGCCAATGCTGTAATCCCGCATCCGCTACCCGATACATGGCAAGTGGATGCCGCAGCTCAACTGGGGGCCGATGAAGAGCTGGTCAGCTGGGCCGAGCAAGATCTCGACAACCGCCTGCACTTCGGCACAGGCCTCCTTCTGCTGACCAATCAACGCCTCCTGAGCAAACCTGCCGGCCAAACCGGCTGGCTGAATTTTCCGTTTCGCGCAGGGTTGGTACTGAGCCAACACGACCACGCCGGCGTCGCCGCCCTTGAGCTTCACGATAGCACCGGCAGGTTGGCTTTGTGGCGCTACACGCTGGCCAACAGCCCGGCGGCACTACGACTGATCGACCAATTCCAGCAACAGCTGCAAAGCGTCCTGACGGGCGATCCGGTACAACCGCCGAAAAAGAATCTATGCCCCAAGTGCAAGGGTGAGCTGAATGCCGACACTGAAGAGTGCCCGGTGTGCAGTCGGGAAATCCACCAACCGCCCTCCACATGGACGCTCTTGCGGCTGTGGCGCTTCGCCAAACCTTACCAAGGCCAATTGCTCGCCGGCTTTCTGCTGATGCTCGGTTCAACGGCCGCCACCCTGGTCGCCCCTTACCTGACCATGCCGCTGATGGACAAAGTGCTGATCCCTTTTCAGAACGGCGAACATATCCAACCTGAAATCGTGGCGTTCTACCTTGCCGGCATGTTGGGGGCAGCCATGGTGTCCTGGAGCCTGGGTTGGGCAAAGACCTATATCCTGGCCCTGGTCAGCGAACGCATCAGTGCCGACCTGCGCACCACCACCTACGAACACCTGCTGCAACTCTCGCTGGAATATTTTGGCGGTAAGCGCACAGGCGACCTGATGTCGCGAATCGGCTCTGAATCAGATCGGATCAGTGTCTTCCTTTCCCTGCATGCATTGGATTTCATCACCGATGTGTTGATGCTCCTGATGACCACGGTCATCCTGTTCAGCATCAACCCCTGGCTGGCGCTCGCCACCCTGCTGCCCTTGCCGGTGATTGCCTGGATGATCCATTTGGTGCGAGACCGCCTGCGTACCGGCTTTGAGAAGATCGACCGCACTTGGAGCGAAGTCACCAGCGTGCTGGCAGACACCATCCCCGGCATTCGCGTCGTGAAAGCCTTTGCGCAAGAAACGCGGGAAGCTGCGCGTTTTCGGGATGCCAACAAGCACAATCTCCTGATCAACGACAAGCTGAACAAGGTCTGGTCGCTGTTCTCGCCGACCGTGTCGTTGCTGACCGACATGGGCCTCTTGGTGGTGTGGGCCTTCGGTATTTGGCTGATTGCACACCACAATGTCACTGTTGGCACGCTGACGGCCTTTTTGGCTTACATCGGCCGCTTCTATGGCCGGCTGGATTCGATGAGCCGCATTGTGTCGGTCACGCAGAAAGCCGCCGCCGCCGCCAAGCGTATATTTGACATCCTCGACCATGTCTCAAATGTGCCGGAGCCCACCAAGCCCATCGCCCTGGGGCCCGTCAAAGGTGAAATAGAGCTGCGCAATATCCGCTTCCGCTACGGCAACCGCGCCGTCATCAAAAACCTTGCCCTCACCATCAAACCCGGCGAGATGGTGGGATTGGTCGGCCACAGCGGGTCGGGCAAAAGTACACTGGTGAATCTGATTTGCCGTTTTTATGATGTCAGCGAAGGGGCCATTCTGCTGGATGGCACCGATATCCGTTCGCTGACTGTCAGCAGCTTTCGCCGCAATATCGGCCTGGTGTTGCAGGAGCCCTTTCTCTTCTTCGGCACCATTGCCGAGAACATCGCCTACGGTAAACCCGATGCCTCACGCGAGGAAATCATCGCCGCCGCCCGTGCCGCCCATGCCCATGAGTTCATTCTGCGTTTACCGCTCGGTTACGACTCGCTGGTGGGCGAACGGGGCCAGGGTTTGTCGGGTGGCGAACGCCAGCGCATATCCATCGCCCGCGCGCTGCTGATCGACCCCCGTATTTTGATCCTCGACGAAGCCACGTCGTCCGTAGATACCGAAACGGAAAAGGAGATCCAAAAAGCGCTCGACAACCTCGTGCGCGGCCGTACCACCATCGCCATCGCCCACCGCCTCTCCACCCTGCGCCAAGCCGACCGGCTGGTGGTCATGGACCGCGGCGAAATCGTCGAGGTCGGCCCACATAACGAATTGATGGCTCGCGAAGGCGCTTACTACAGGCTCTATGAGGCGCAGGCCCGCAACGTCGATACCGACCCGGACGACAGCGAATAAGCGAGAACAAAACTATGACGCAACCCAAATTTCAATTGCAGCGCAATGCCTTCGGCCGCTTGGTGCTCGAATCTGCCGATGCTGGCAGATACGAGGGCGTTGTGCCCGTTCGCGCTTTTCCCGTTGCCGACCCTGGTGCCGGCATCTCGCTGATCAACACCGACGGCCACGAAGTAGGCTGGGTAGATCGCCTGAGCGATCTCCCGGAAAGCCAACGCCTATTAATTGAAGAAGAATTGGCCAGTCGCGAATTCATGCCGCAGCTGCAACAGCTGATTGCGGTATCCAGCTTCGCCACGCCCAGCACCTGGACTGTCCGCACCGACCGGGGCCCCACCACGCTTGTTCTCAAAGGCGAAGAGGATATCCGCCGCCTGGGACGGGACGGCTTGCTGGTGCTCGACAGCCACGGTATACAGTTCCTGATTCGTGATCTGTCCAAACTGGATAAGACCAGCCGCCGCTTATTGGACCGCTTCCTTTGACATAGCCCCGCGTCATGCCTCAAGCCCGCCGCACCAAAGCATTACGCTTACTGCGTACTTGGGCATCAACCCACTATGCTAAAGAAACATCCAGGGACTATGCCGTGCTAGCGGCATTGGGAGGTGGCAATGTGGGTACATCTGATAGGTCTGTGGTGTTTCATACTCGGTTTGCTATTCTCGCCAACCAGCACTTGGGCGAGCCCTTGTGATCGGGAATTACACATCGCTGCCGACGAATTTGGCCGCTATTACTTCTTTACACCCGATAAGCAACCCGCAGGGATTGATCATGAGCTGTTTGACGAAATTGCACGTCGGATGGGCTGCCGTAAAATAGTAGATATCGAGTCGAACATACGCATCCTGCGCCGTATTGAGGCGGGGACGGCCGACATGGCCGGGCACAAATTCCAAACGCCGGAACGCGAAAAAATCGCCTGGATGGTGCCTTATATCTATCACCGAAACTTTGCCATTGTCAGGAAGACTGCCGCCCCAGTGCGTAGCAAGGAGGCTTTCATGTCCAACCCACAGTTGCAGATCGCCATCGGGCGCACGTTTTCACACGGGCCCGGTTACGCCAAGATTGTCACCACACTGCAAGAACAAGGCCGCGTACTGGAAGTGGCTGACATCAAGGCACTCTACAACATACTGAGCCTTGGCCGTGTGCAAGCCATCATCTCTTCCGCACCAGCGTATCGCGCGATGCTCTCCGCACAACAACTGGAGAATGACTTCAGCGTAGAAGACTGGGTGCCTGAAGACGCGCGCGCCCCCGTGTGCCTGATGCTATCGAAAGCACGCTTTTCGGCTGAGCAAGCACAACGGGTAAGCGATTTGATCGAATCCATGCGGCGCGACGGTACGCTCAAGCGCATTCTCGAAAAATACCTGGGTGCAGAAGACGCCTCTCAAATGCTCTTCCCCACCGGAAAAGCCAAGTAACCCGGCACATCTTTTTCGGGCCGTTACATTCCATACATCCCTTGCCATACTCGCCTCGCGAGTCCGGGCATGTTTTACCTTTCCCCACACCATCACTGCCTCTGTCGGTCCCGAAAAAGCGTTGACACCACCCATCAGGTGGTATTGAATCGGTATTGTATTCAACTGGTATCCAACCAGTCACAATAAGACCGGTATCAACGGCCCCCTGGAGCAGACGTAATGTCCTTCGATTTTTTCATTGGTGTCGATGGCGGCGGCACCGGAACCCGGTTGCTGTTGGCAGATCGCGACGGCCAGATACTGAGTCACGCCACAGGCGGTCCCTCTGGCCTCGGGCTCGGCGTCAGCGCGGCTTGGCGCGCCATCAGCCATTGCGCAGAACAAGCCTTTGCCCACCTGGGGCAAACCTTCAACCCCACCCATTGCGCCATTGGCCTTGGGTTGGCAGGGGTACATAACGCCAGTTGGGCCCAGGCCTTCCTGGCCGAAGCGCCAAGTTTCCCGGCAATCAGACTTGATAACGATGGCTTCACCACGCTGCTGGGCGCACATGCCGGCCAGCCGGGTGTGATTGTGGCTGTCGGCACCGGCAGCGTAGGGGAAGCCTGGTTTGGCGGCGACAATAAACGCACTGTGTCAGGTTGGGGATTCCCCGTTGGTGACGAGGGCAGTGGTGCCTGGATTGGCCTACGCGCCGCTCAGTTGGCGCAAAAAGCCCTGGATGGCCGCGCCATGCGAGGGCCATTGGCAGACGCTGTCATCACCCATTTTGGCGGCTCGGTCGACCCGGCCTTTATCTGGCTGAGCCAAGCGAACCAGACCACTTACGCACAACTTGCAACGCTGGTGTTGGCCTACGGGCAGCAGGATGCCGCCGCTGCTACTATCCTGGCCCTCGCAGGGGAAGAAATCGCGGCGATTGCGCATGCGCTCGACCCAGACGAAACCTTGCCGTTCGCGCTGTGTGGTGGCCTGGCCGAGGCGCTTCGCCCCTGGCTGCCTACAGCATTGGTCAACCGCGCCCGCCAGCCTCTGGGCGACTCCGCCACTGGCGCGCTGTACTTGATTCGGAAACATATCAATGGATAAGGCACGTGAAGCTGCACTATTGGCTATCAAGCCAGATGCCGAAAGCAGCACCCCCCTGTATTTGCAGGTGGCCAGCAAACTCTCCAGCGCCATTTCGGCCGGATTATGGCAGGCCGATGAAGCGCTGCCATCCGAGCGTGTACTGTGTGAAATACTCGAAATTTCGCGGGTAACCGCCCGCAAAGCCATGGATATCCTGTTCGAGCAAGGCTTGATCGTGCGGCGACAAGGTTCGGGCACGTACATCGCCCCGCGCTTGGTCCAACCGCTTTCGCGCCTGACCAGCTTTTCAGAAGAGATCCGCAATCGCGGTTTTGCGCCAGCCTCACGCTGGCTCAGCCGTATCATCAGCATCGCCAGCCAGGAAGAAGTGCTCCGCCTGGGGCTATCACCTGCCGCCACGGTAGCCCGAATAAAGCGTCTGCGCATGGCCGACAACACCGTGATGGCCGTCGAGACATCCACACTACCCAGTCGCTACCTGCCCGACCCCACCGCGATGGGTGATTCACTTTACAGCTGGCTCGACAGCCGCAGCACACCGGTAACCCGTGCCCTGCAACACATCAAGGCCATCAATGCCAGCGATGAAATTGCCCAATTGGCCGGCATTCCATCCGGTTCGGCCATGCTGATGATTACGCGCATCGGCTATCTGGAGAGCGGCCTACCGGTAGAGCTGACCTATTCCTACTGCCGCAACGACTACTACGACTTTGTCGCCGAGCTGCGCCGTTAATGCGCCAATAAAAGACCAAAAAATAATATGCATACCCTGCGCGGCAATATCCTCACCCCCACAGGCTGGCAACACGGTGCGCTGCACTTCAGCGATAAGATCGGCCGTATTGAAGCGCTTGCTGCCGACCCGGCCGACAACAACGACGACTACCTCCTACCCGGCTTTATCGACCTGCATGTCCACGGCGGTGGCGGTCGTGATGTCATGGAAGGCGGCGACGCGCTCGATACCATCAGCCGCACCCACGCGCGCCATGGCACCACCAGCATCCTGGCCACGACGATGACTGCGCCCAAGCAGGAGATAGAGCTGGCGTTGCAAGGAGTCAAACGCGCGATGGCGCAGCGTACCCCAGGCGGCGCGCGCGTACTGGGCGTGCATTTGGAAGGGCCGTATATCAACCCGGGCAAGCTAGGGGCCCAGCCCAACTTTACCCGTGATGGCATGCTTGAGGAGATCGCTGGTTTCAGCGAGTTCGCGCCACTCAAGGTGCTCACGCTAGCTCCAGAGGTAAATGGCCACATGGCCTTGATTGGGGACCTCGTCACGCGCGGCATCCGCGTTCAGCTCGGCCATACGCTGGGAAGCTATGAAGACGGTGTTGAGGCCATGCAGCACGGGGCCATCAGCTTTACGCATCTTTTCAACGCCATGAGTGGCCTGCACCACCGCGAGCCTGGCATGGTAGGTGCAGCCCTAGCCCATGCCGAATACGCCGAGCTGATCCCCGACCTGTTGCATGTACACCCAGGTGCCATCAAGGCCGCCCTGCGCGCCATTCCGAAACTGTATTGCGTTACCGACTCTACCGCCGCAGCCGGCATGCCCGACGGCAACTACAAGCTCGGCCGGCATACCGTCACCAAGTGCATGGGCGGCGTACGCCTGTCCGATGGCACCTTGGCCGGCTCGACGCTTACGCTGGACGAAGCACTGCGGAATCTGGTCGGACTTGGGTTGCCGGTCGATGATGCAGCGCGGCGGCTATCAACCTACCAAGCCGAAATGCTGGACCTGGATGACCGCGGCGTACTCAAGCCCGATGCGCAGGCGGATATTGTGGTTATCGATCGCAATCTGAGATTGAAAGCCGTCTATGTCGAAGGTGAGCTGGTGCCGGCTTAACGCAACCCGGAGTATTTGCAATATCGTTTTGTTGGTGCGCAGCAGGCTTTTCAGACTCTTGGCGATGTAACTGTGGAGAAGCAACGAGTGACTACCTGTATGTGGAAAGAGATGCGCGAAGGCCCTGCCGTCGTTGCGCGCCAAGCGGATAAACAGAATGCCCACTTCAAGGCACTGGGCCAACGCCTGCGCGAGACGGACCCCCACGCCATGATAACGGTTGCGCGTGGGAGTTCGGACCATGCCTGCGCTTATCTTTCCTACCTCACCATGCTGCGCCTGGGTCGTATGGCGGTATCGCTGCCTATGTCGCTGGTTACCTTATACGACGCACCACTCGATGTGGCCGGCACCATCGCCGTCGCTATTTCCCAGTCGGGCCGCAGCCCCGATGTGGTCGAGCCCATCAAGCGCTTTCGCACAGGCCACGCCGAAACCGTTGCCCTCGTCAACGACGCAACCTCGCCGCTGGGCGAGGCCGCCGAGTGGACATTACCGCTTGAAGCCGGCCCTGAATACGCCGTAGCCGCCACCAAAAGCTATATCGCCAGTCTGGCTGCCAGCGCACGCATTATCGCCCATTGGACCAACGATACCGCGCTGCTCGACGGCCTTGCCGCCTTACCTGATACGTTGGCACAAGCTCAGGAAACCGATTGGTCTGCTGCCGTCGAGATATTGCGGGACGCCGAACGCATCATGGTAATCGGCCGTGGGCTGACGCTGCCCATTGCCATGGAAGCGGCACTCAAATGCAAAGAGACCGCAGCAATCCAGGCAGAAGCGTTTTCCGGTGCAGAAATAAAACACGGCCCGATGGCACTGGTCGATAAAGGCTATCCGCTGCTGATTTTCGCCCCACGCGGCCCCGCCCAAGGCGGGCAGATCAAGCTCGCAGAAGAAATGCGCAACCGGGGTGCACGGGTGTTACTCGCCGCCCCGGCCGACATCACCAGCCGCGACTTGCTGTTGCCACCTGCCCCGGTGGCAGAGTTGGACCCGATTACCGCCATCGCAGCCTTCTACCCTATGGTGGAAGCCCTTTCCCGAGCGAGAGAACTTGACCCGGACCAACCGCGCCATCTGAACAAAGTCACCCTGACACACTAAACACAGACCCAATCAATGACTGGCCTACCCACCCTGCCAGCCGTTGCAAGCCGTACCGCAGTACATAAAAACAACAGCATCACGACACAAAGAAGAAGGAAGCACCGTTGTCCTCCTCGAACCCCGACGGCGCAAAAAGTTGGTTGGTGGCATCCGCCACAAGCCCTTACACGACTCAGAACCTGCTCGCAGACACTTTTTGGATGGACACCCATGAAATTCAAGCAATTGATGACCGCCGCAGTCGTTGCCGCCAGCTTCGCCGCTTCCGCCCCGGCTTTTTCAGCCGAAAAGCAAAAACTCGAAGTCTGGACCATGAGCCTCGCACCCAAGTTCAACGACTTCTTCAAAGGCATGCTGGATAAGTACAACGCCCAGCACCCCAATGTGGAAGTCGTGTGGACGGACTACCCATGGGATGTGATTCAGACCAAGTTCACGGCTGCCGTGGCGGCAGGCAAGCCCCCTGCGCTGGTGAACCTGAACGTGCCCTGGACTTACGATTACAAACAGGATGGTCTCATCCAACCGCTGGATGGTTTGATCGACAAAGCGCAGTACGTTGCAGGCGCCTTGCAGGACGTCCAGTTTGAGGGCAAAACCTGGGCCTTCCCCTTCTACAACGGGGCCAATGTCATTGCCTACAACACCGACATATTCAAGAAAGCAGGGCTTGACCCGAAAACACCACCTAACAGCCTGGATATGCAGATCGCCTACGCCAAGCAGATCAAGGCCAAAACCGGCATAGCTGGCTTCGCGCCCGCACTGGGCCCGACCAAAGTGGAAGGCTTCTTCCTACAGGAAGGACTCGATGTCATCAAGGACGGTAAGGCGGTGTTCAACTCACCCGCACACATCGCCTTGGTGAAAAAGCTGGCCGATGCCTACAAATCAGGTGCATTCTTGAAGGACAGCCTGTTTTCGCAAGACAATTTCCAGGTATCAATGGCCGCCTATAACAGTGGGCGTATGGCCATGCTGGTTTCGGTACCGTCCTCGATGACCCGTGTACGGGACGATGCACCCGCCATCTACAAGGTAACGGAAGTTGCCGGCGCACCGGTGGGCAAAACCGGCATCGCATCAGGCGGGTGGATGTTCAACTACGGTGTGGCCAAAAACGTCGACAAGGCACTGTTGCCGGAAATTGGCAAACTGGGTAACTACCTCACGAACGCGGAAAACCAGCTGGCGTTCGCCAAACTCGCTGGTGCCTTACCCACCGCCAGGAAAGCCGCACAGCATCCCTATTTCCAAATCCTCCCCGCCAATGCCGGCGCAGTGGAAAAGGCTATCGCCCAAGCAGCCAAGAACCTCGACAACACCCGTACTGTTTTCCTGAGCGGGGTGAAGGATTCGGAAGTGTTGTCGAACAAATTGGGCGCTGCCGTCGAGCTGGCTGTAACCGGCCGCAAAACTGCCAAAGCGGCGCTTGATGAAGCAGCCAATTTTTGGAACGTGAAGCTGGCAACCAAGTAAGCGCCTGTTTTCAGTCTAATCGCATCTGGCGCTGAGATACCGGTGCCAGATGCCCGCCAGGGTTGCTTCGGAGTGAAGCCCATGAAGTATTCAAGCAAAGCCAACCTCACGGCCTATGCCTTTTTGACGCCAGCCATCGCGTTGCTATTGGTATTTTCGTTCTGGCCGGTAGGTTTTGGTTCGTATATCGCTTTTACCAAGTACAACCTGATCGACGCCCCTCAGTGGGTAGGGCTCGATAACTTTCGTGAATTGCTCGATGACGAATTGTTCCTGCTATCGCTGAAGAACTCGGCCATCTACCTACTAGTGGTGCCGATCATCCAAGTCTTCGCCATCCTCCTCGCGGTACTGGTAAACAACAACCTGCCCGGCATCAAGTACTTCAGGGCGGCCTACTACCTGCCGGTAGTGACAACCGTATCGGTTATCGGTGTGATCTGGAACTTCATGTACACCGAGGATGGTGCTCTGAATGGCATCCTGCGTTGGTTGCATATCGTCAACGAGCCCATCGGTTTCTTGAATGACGACCGGATTGCATTGCTGGCGGTGATGTTCGTCACCATCTGGCGTGGTCTTGGCTGGTACATGGTGTTGTATCTGGCCGGCTTGCAAGCCATTTCGCAGGATGTCTACGAAGCTGCCACGCTGGATGGCGCGAACGCATGGCAAAAGTTCTGGCGCATCACCGTGCCATTGCTCATGCCTACCATCTTGCTGTGCTCGATCATGTCGGTGCTTGCCGCCGTCAAGGCATTCGAGGAAGTACAGATTATGACCCAGGGCGGCCCCTACCAATCCACGTTTACCGCCCTTTACTACGCCTACGAATTCGGCATGAAGTCACTTAACTTTGGTCGGGCACTGGCAGCCAGTTTCATTGTGTCGCTGTTCTGTATGGCGCTTGCATGGCTCAACTTTCGCTACCTCACGCCCAAGACCAAGTAGGCCACCATGACTGACATCACCACCCTGCCGGCATCCGCTGCTACGCCGGCCACACGCAGTAAAACTTTCAATTACCAACGTTGGCTCAACCGCAGCCTGCACTATCTTGTGTTGTCTGCGCTGGCCGTCATCACGGTCTATCCATTTTGGTGGACCTTGGTCACCGCCGTCTCCACCGCCGGCAAAGTCTATGCCTTCCCGCCTGCACTACTGCCTACCGAGCCAGGCTTGCAAAACTTCCTTGAAGTGTTCCAAACCATCAATGTCTGGGCTTTCTACAAGAATTCGATTCTGATCTCGGGTGCTACCGTAGTCGGTACGCTCATCATCTGTAGCCTCGCCGCCTACCCTATTGCCCGCATGCGCTTCGCCGGACGGAATTTCGTATTCGGGGCCATCGTCGCCACCATGATTCTGCCCAGCGAAGTCAACTTCCTGATTAACTTCATCACGGTTTCCAAACTGGGCCTGACCGACACCATCAGCGGTGTAGTGCTACCCAATCTTGCCGGTGCGGTTGGCATCTTTCTGATGAAGCAAGCCTTCGAAGCGGTGCCGCAAGATTTGATCGACGCCGCCAAGGTCGATGGGGCCAACGAATGGGAAGTGTTCTGGAAGATCATGCTCCCCCTTGCCAAACCCGCCCTGGGTGCACTGGCCATTCTTACCCTCGTCAGTGCCTGGAACCAGTACATCTGGCCCTCCATCGTCATGACCAGTGTCGAGAACTTTCCGCTCAGTGTGGGCGTCTCCTACCTCAAGGGCGCTTTCAGCTTCAAGACAAGGCTGGTGGCGGCCGGGGCGGTACTCACGGTACTGCCTATCCTGATCATGTTCCTATTTACCCAACGCTACTTCCTACGTGGCTTTGAAGGCGCGGTGAAATAGCGTAGTACCTAGCGAACCGTTATGGCTTCTCAACGGACACCGAAATAATGACCCAAGACCTGAACAAACTAGCCGGCCGCGCCCTGATGGTGGATGTCGCGGGTGATACCCTGACCGCCGACGAAGCCAGCTTCCTGCGCCAGCACCATATACGTGCCATCTGCCTGTTTCGCCGCAACGTGAGCAACCTGGAAACCACGCGCAAGCTGATTACCGACCTGAAAGCCACTATTGGCAATGATGTGTTGATCGGCATGGACCAGGAAGGTGGCGCCGTGATGCGTACACTCTTTCTACCCCAAGCCCCCTCCGCCATGGCACTGGGCGCAGTGGGTGACGAAACACTGGCATATCAGGTAGGGGCGGCTGTTGCGCGTGGCTTGGCGGCACTGGGGGTGAACTGGAATTACGCCCCGGTGCTGGACCTGAACAATAATCCCAAAAACCCGGTAATTGCCGAGCGTTCCTTTGGCGCAGACCCAGTAAAGGCAGCAAGGCTAGCCGGGGCGTGGATGGCAGGGCATCTAGGCGAAGGCGTCGCCACCTGCGTCAAGCATTTCCCCGGCCATGGCGACACCCATACCGACTCGCACCTCGACTTGCCCTTGGTCAATAAAACGCGTACCGCGCTAGAGCAATACGAACTGTCGCCCTTTCATGCGCTGCTCAAGCAAACACCCGGCTTGATGAGCGCACATATTATCTTCCCAGCTTTTGACAGCACCCTGCCCGCCACCCTATCACCCACCATCCTGCAAACCCTATTGCGCGACGATTGGGGTTATGAGGGGGTGACAATTACCGACGGCATGAACATGAAGGCCATACGCGAGCGCTGGGGCCAGGCCAAAGGAACCGTCATGGCGCTGGCGGCCGGTGCCGACCTGTCGCTCGTGCTGCAATTCACCGAAGAGATGGCAGCCGCCAAGCAAGCATTGATCGACGCGGTCACCACTGGTGAAATCCACATCGAACGGCTCGCCCAGGCCGATGCCCGCGTCAGCGCTATGGCCGCGCGGTTTTCATCCCAACAGCGTGAATACAGCGCTGAACAAGACGCCGCCGACCGCGCACTGTTCGCCCGCGCCTGGGCCAACGCCCTGACATTGGTAGGCTATGTCTGCCGACCCGATCTTGGCAGTAAGGTACGGCTGGTACTGCAGGCCGATGCCCCATCCGATGGGGTATCGGAAGCCGGCCTTTCCGCCCGCGTGCTGATTGAAAAACTGGCCCCGCTATACGACCTGGAAGTCGTGACCTACCAAAAGCGCAGCGACTTGGACTGGGCCACCCTGCCGCAGGATGGCGCGTTCACCATCGTGGCCTCCACCACCCGCGAGCGCTACGACAATGAGCAGCACACCCGCTGGCAACCTAACTTGCATCTGGCCCTGTGGAACCCCTACGCCGCCGGCGACTTGGCTTGCCCCGCGTTGGTCACCTATGGGTTTGCCGATGCAGCGCTAAATGCGGTAGTCGGCTGGCTGAAAGGCGAGTTAGAGGCCACGGGTACCCTGCCTGCGGCATTGGGGCAGGTGCATGATCTTGCTGCACCGGTGATGCCCATTCCGTAAAACCAATCTACTTGCGTCTGAGAACCTGGTTGTTGTCGTACCGAAATGCTAGCCAAAAGGAAACACCACCATGGCCGAACTGAAGCTGAAGCAACTGCAAAAAACCTATGAGGACGGCCCTACCGTCATCCACGGTATCAACCTGGATATCCGCGACGGCGAATTCATGGTGTTCGTCGGCCCTTCCGGCTGCGGTAAGACCACCACGCTGCGCATGATTGCAGGCTTGGAAGACATAAGCGGCGGCGAATTGATCATTGGCAAGCAGGTAGTCAACGACGTTCCCGCGGCCAAACGCGGTGTTGCCATGGTTTTCCAAAGCTATGCGCTTTACCCACACATGACCGTGCGCGAAAACATGGGCTTTGGCCTGAGGCTGGCCAAGCAACCCAAAGCAGACGTTGAGGCTGCAGTACATCGAGCTGCTGATATCTTACAAATCACCCATTTACTTGACCGCAAACCCAAAGCGCTTTCGGGCGGCCAGCGCCAGCGTGTTGCCATCGGCCGCGCCATTGTGCGCAAACCCGATGTATTCCTGTTCGACGAGCCTTTGTCCAACCTTGATGCCTCGCTGCGTATACAAATGCGCATCGAACTGGCCAAATTACATAAGGAATTGGCAACGACCATGGTCTACGTCACGCACGACCAAGTTGAAGCCATGACACTAGGTGACCGTATTGCGGTGTTCAATGGCGGGCGTATCGAACAGGTTGGCACCCCGTTGGCATTGTACGAAAAACCAGCGAACTTGTTCGTCGCCGGTTTTCTTGGCTCACCACGAATGAACTTCCTACCCTCCAAGGTTGCAGGCCACGGCTTGCAACTAGCCGATAAAGCAGAGCTGGATATTCAATTGCCCCTGCCCGATGGCACGCCCGTCACCATCGGCGTCCGCCCCGAGCACATTGGCCTCGGCTACGAAGGCCTGGCTGCCGTAGTCGATATCGTTGAACACCTGGGCGACACGCAAATAGCCTACGTGAGGGTAAAGGACATCAAAGACCCCCTGGCCGTCAAACTCGCCAGCAACCACACCCCACCCGCCAATGGCAGCACGGTACGCATCGCCATCACCCCAGAGACCTGCCATGTATTTGGAGAGGATGGAAAAGTGATGATGCCGGTGCGGCGGGAGGAGACTGTATTGGCTTGAAGAGACATTCAGCTTAAAACCTGTCTAAAGTCTGCTGTGCGTCGGCAATCTGGCGTTGAAACACCCTCGGAATGCTCATTTACCACTTGTAAACTCCGCTTCCTCGGCTGTTTTCGCCTTATCTTGCCTTAGCTCGCGAGACTTTAGACAGGTTCTTAGAACCTGCCTGCGATCTTACTTTTTCAATGCCGTATTGCCGACGCTTAGCAGACTTTAGACAAGTACTTAGAATCCCATTAAGTCCGAACCCGTAACTCCCGCTCTGGCGAACCCGGCCCACCACTGCGCAGAATAACGCGCGCACCTTTACACAGTGGGTAGCGGGCGATAATGGATTCGATGCCTGCATAAAGTTTCTCGGCCGACGGCCCATACAGCGTGAGCATTACCTCGGTGGTGCCGAACTCATTCCCGTCGAACTCACCCAGCCCTTGCGTTTTGATTGCCTTGACAAGCTGTTCTTCCAGCGTGGCGACGTCGAATTTTTCGTAAATTTCTTCCGGCAAATTGATACCGTCGAGATAAATAAACACTGCTTGGTCATTCGCCATTTCGCTTCCCAGTGGTTCGTTAACGCCCTATTACCAGGGCTCGACAGAATGTGCGCTTATCTTATGGTGCCGGTTTCTTTTGTGCTTCCGCTTCCATTTTTTGCACGGTTGTATCGGTTGGGGTCAATCCAAGCTGGCGCTGCGCCAGCGTGTGGTAAAGCGGTGGACTGAACAATTTGCCGACGAGCGAGGCAATCAACGTCGCCGCCATCAGACTCAGCACCATCTCGTGGCCATCAATCATTTCCATGACAATGATGAAAGCAGTGATAGGTGCTTGCTTCACCGCGCCCAGAAAGGCCGCTATGCAGAGTACATAGATGCTGGCGCTGGGAATTTCCTGGCCCAGCAAGGGCGCCAAATTGTGACCTATCCCTGCGCCAACGGCGAGGCTGGGGGCGAAAATACCGCCCGGTACACCGCTGAAGTAGGAAATCAACGTTGCAAACAACTTGGCTGGGGCGAAGGTCCAGGATGCCACCTGAGGGCTAAGCAGCATTTCACGGGTGGCGTCGTAGCCCGATCCATAGCTGGCCCCATGTGTCAGCAAACCCAACAACGCTACCAACAAGCCGCAACCACCGGCGAACCAGACGGGATGCAGGCTGCGAAACCGCCCGATTGAACCGGGCCAGGGCTGCGTCGCCCACAGCAAGGTGCGGCTGAACAAGCCACCGATGACGCCACATACAAGGCTGCAAACCAAAACGGGCAGGATAATGGCGGAATCGATGCGCGAGACAGCGAAATGGCCGAAGTAGAGATAGTTAACTTGCTGAGAAATCGACACAACCCCAGCCAATACGATAGCCGTCAGCAACACCCCATTGGTCTTCTGCTCGAATTTGCGCGATAGCTCTTCTATCGCGAAGATGATACCGGCCAAAGGCGTATTGAACGCTGCAGCAATCCCGGCCGCGCCGCCCGCCAGAATCAAATGATGGGGCGCCGTAATATGGTCGAGCGGCAAGAAGCGGCGTATTGCATACATGATGCTGGCCCCCACCTGCACCGATGGCCCTTCCCGCCCCATCGAGAAACCCAGGCCAACCGCCGTTGAGCCAAGCATTACTTTGGCAAACGCAATCTTCATCGAAAGAAAACGCTCAACCTTGGCGTCCGGCCCAATAACCTGTAATGCAGCAATAGTCTGTGGAATGCCACTGCCTTCAGCTCCCATAAACCAGCGGCGCGCAGTTTAGACAATCAGCATGCCCCCAAGTGGGGTCAGTAGAAGCGGGGCCCAGCTGTAATCGGCCTGAAGCAGATGGAAATGCTGGCCCAGGTAATCGCTAAGGCGGGCAAACAGCACGATGACCAGTCCGACACCGGCAGCAGCGCCCCAAATCACGATGCGCTCCAGCCAGGAGTCCAATTCGTGCAAGCGTTGCTGACGTATTGCCTGAACTACATCTCGCATCGTTGAAGGAAATTAGATTTGTAGAAATCCGATTCTACACCGCGAGTAATTCACTGGACCTAATCGCAAACGCCAGCTTAGTGGATTAAGCACACATCCAATGCCTGGCAGGCAGCGCACCGCATTCTGCCAACATGACAAGAGGGCAACCGCAGCGCCCTCTTTCCAGGCATGCATTGAACCGTCCGGTGAGCACCTGCTAAAAACCAGCCCATACTCCAGTCAGGAACTGGGTATAGCTTTCGCCCTTGCCCATTGATTCCTTGCCCCATTTCTTCTGGCTTACCCGCATATAACCCACGACATTCGACGCCAAGCTGTAGCCGTATTCCGCCTTGACCAGATTGAAGTCTTTGCGAGTGGTCAGCATCGAAGCCTTGTCCACACGGTGCAACAAACCAAGCTTCACATAGTGTTTGGCCCAGCTGTAGGTCAGCCCCGTAATCAAGTCGCTGCCCTTGGCTTTATCACCCGCTGTACTCTTGTGCTCGTAGCCCGTGTACAAACCCCGAACCAATAGCCCCCCGCCCACGTTGTAGGTAGCGCCAAAGTAGTACTGCTGGTCTTTGTCGCTTTGGTCTGTCTTGCCATCAAAGTTGTTCACGCCCTTGGCGGTGAGAAACCCACCGTTCAGGCTCAGGTCGCCCGCCGCATAGTTCAAGGAAATATCGGTTGTGGCTCCCTCGCGCAACTTTGCATCGTTGGACTTTTCGGCCCAGGCGTATTGCACGCTGTAGCTGAAACCGCCCATTTTGGGTGACAGGTAATTCAGCGATTGCGACATATAGATAGGCGCAGTCACCTTACCACTGCCGCCCCAATTGCCCAGGTCGCGCTCGGCCAGTTCCCAAAAACCGCCTTGGCCGTACGGCCAGTCCAGGGTGAGATAACTATTTAAAAATTGGCGACCTCCACGGAAAGTGCCCCAGTCGCCTGTCAGGCCAACCCATGCTTCACGCGACCCGACTGCCGGCGTCCGGTCGCCCTCTGCGACTTTTTGCGACACACGGAAGTTCAGGCTGCCTAAAGTATCAAGCTTGGTCTCGCCATCGATATTGATCACGATGGCGCGGTCCAGTCCCGACCGCCAAGCATTGTCGGTGTATTCGGTTTTGCCTTTGTCGTAGACGAAATTTAGCTCAGCAGTACCACCAAGATTGAGGCCGGCAAACGCTGGTGCGGAAAATGCCGCTGCAACTACAGCCGCGATCATCACGCGCTTGAGCATATTAGTATCTCCACTTTATTAGATTTGATCGGTCCTCGAACCCGATTGGCTCTCGCCAACACACAGGCGCAACTGGCACCCCTGCCAGCCTTGCCCGGCGCAAAGCTTAACCAATTCCAATAAGTGGTCATATATTTGTATTTCACTGAACGCATAGTTGTCGTAGCAACACAACAGAGCCAGTACATTTGTTCCTTACACACCAAAGGAATTACGGAAATAAAACTTTAAAATCAAATGCTTGATTAACTCTCATTTAAACAGAAATGGTCTTGTAGACGGTCACGCCAAGCAGCGATGGACAACCGTCAATCGCTGTATAGGCTTATTCAAAATGAGGAGTTGCCGCCTGTTGCAAACAAGCGAGTAATACCAGGATGAACTTGATCATGGTTAGGAAAATCGGGGCATTCGCAGCACCGGAAAACTAACTACTTTTCTATTGGACAGCCGCCATGCTTTAGTACGACTTCCTTTAGAGTTTCCTCGCTCATGGCAAGCATTTTTCCGCCCATGTTCAAGGTGCCCTGGTTATCAACGACAAGTGTTGCCTTCCCCTCGCTGATTTTTGCCCTTACCGCATTCCCATTGAAAGGCTTTTGGGTAGGCTTGGCCGCCTCGACAATATCCCGTATCGCGCCTTCCGACGTTAAGACGCAGGGCGCGTCCATCATGGTGGCAATGTCGTCGACCGTGACGGGTAGATAGGTTTGAATCTGAAACGGCACCCAGTATACGGTCCCGACTTCTTTCGCCTGTGCAGTAAAGGCCACACAAGCCAGAAGAAATACCGCTAGCCATTTACTCACGACATTCTGCCTCACCATCGTCACCTCCTATTATATTCAGTCGAGGTTAGTTGTTCGCAGTAGTCCACCTAACCCATTGCATAGCATACCTATTTTCAGCGCCGTCTCCAGAAAGCATCTGCTCGTCTAGCTTGGCTGCGGGCTTACCTATTTAGATCAAGCGGCTGCCCATAGGTTTAAGCACTGGCTAGAACACGGCATTTCAATGCATAGGGCCAGAACAGAAGTACTAAACTGCTTCGGCCTTTACGTACCTTTATCCACCAGGAGGAAATCATATGAGCACGATGTCAATCGCAAAACAATTGGTCGCCCTTTGCAAGGAAAGAAAGACCGACGAAGCACTTGATACGTTATATGCAGCTGATGCACTGAGCGTGGAAGCATTGGAGATGCCGAACGGGCAGAAAGAGGTGAAAGGCCACACCGCTATCAAAGGCAAAGGCAAATGGTGGATAGAGAATCATGAAGTCCATTCCGCCAACATTACCGGACCATGGCCGCACGGCGACCGTTTTGCCATTCGGTTTCAGTACGACGTCACGAACAAACCCTCCGGCAAACGTATGCAGCTCGATGAGATAGGCCTGTATACGGTGAAGAACGGCAAGATTGTGCGCGAGGAATTCTTCTACGACAGCGATATGTAAGAACCTGTTTCCGATCTGTCACGAGCAGCTGTCAGCTGGGTGAAGGGCGGCACATGAGCCCTGACCGCAGCTGCGCAGTAAGATCGTAAATAGGTTCTAAAGTCCGCTTTGCGCAGCAAGGGTGCAAATAGGCGCTGATAGACTGGCTTGCACCCTGATTTGCTAGCTTGATTTGCTTTTCGCTGAGTAACGGTCACACGCGTCAGCAACGCAGCGTCGCGAAACCACGACAAGAAGAATATATAATCTCAGAACCCTGCTTCACACAGTGCATGGCCTGCAAAATCCCCGTGGTTTACCTTACAGATCAAACTACTAGCCATCACGAAAATCCCGTTCGTATTTCAATGGGTGGCAGCCAAAAATCGGCTAGGCTTACTTCTTGAGCCCGCAAAACCCATCCAAATAAGCACACAGCACACAGTATGTCGCCCTAAGCCGACAATTTTGCATAGCACTACGCGCCTTCCCATTGCAACAGCACACAGAAAAGAAATCTATCCATTTGAAATATAAAGGATTTTATTATCTGGCACGCGGTTTGCTAAATAGGACAAGCGTGGCGCTGATCCTAATGCGCCTTGTTGATCCGCTTACAAGCTTACGAAAAAGGACTTTCCCAATGCAGAATCGTCAAACTATCAGCAGCATCGCCGCAGCCCTTGCTTTCGCAGCAGCACTCGCCAGCCCAGCATTTGCCCTTGATGTAAAGCCAGCTGAAATCGCCGGCGCAGGCCCTATCGTCAAGACTGAGAACCAACTCGACGATGCAGCCATCACTGCCAAGGTAAAAGCAGCATTGGTCGCAGACAAGAGCCTTTCTGCCCTTGATATCAAGGTCACCACACGTGGTGGGCAAGTCACATTGAGCGGTTCGGTCAATAACGCACAAGCCAGCGAACGTGCCCTGCAAGTCGTAGCGCAAGTTGAAGGCGTCAAGGGCGTTCAGGACGATCTACAAGTAAAAACCAACTAAACACCGAAACCCGTTCAATCGTCTTTAGCGCGAAACTCTTAGCGGGGTGATGCGTAGCCCGGATACCGGAATCTACATAGTCCATCAGGCTACGAATTTCTAAGAAGGGCTCACGAGCAACACATAAGCTCCAACTTAGATAACGCGTAATTTAAGATGTTGAACAGGTTTCAACGGTTAGCGAGGCATCTGCAGAGCCCACTCCCTGGCTGTCCCCCCTGCAGGTGCCTCTTTTGCGATCAAGCTGCTCCTCGGTACCCTCACCAGTGCTTGGTCCGGTCTTTTCTGGTTCATCCAGTCTGATCGCCAAATCGTTATCAGCGAAAAAGCACCCATCTCATTTCTATCCTCTGTACCCATCTAATCGGGATTTATGCGATTGGCTTGTTGCAACCCATTTACCCAATATCTACAGGCTATAGGTCGTCAGCAGACTCTAAATGTAGCGGCGCTTTGAAGTACTAGTTCATTTCGCTCTCATTAAGCCCCATACAGCCACAACATCCTCTGTGATACTTTCGAGTCGAAGAATCAGTACCCGAGCCTGTCCAACCCTTCACCGTCATTTAGTGCCTTACCGGCCAATGGCTGGGCACAAATGTGACGGAAATTATATTGCCGCCTCTTCAGCCACAACGGTGAACCAGTGCCGGGCAAGTACGACGAAGGGAGCCGGAATAGACCGCCCCCTCAAGACCACCTAGGCAACGAGGCTTGGCAATCCGGGTAATACCGACCTGTTTTACATTAAGGATGCTTGTGAAATTAGCTATTAGGAAACCGCTGGCCCGTTCCTTGTTCGGGATAGGTGCATTGACACTGTTAAGTGCCTGCATCAGCAACAACCCGCCGGTACACAGTGAACAAGGCATTGTCCGAGACTATTTTGCCGCCGCAGCGCCCACTGCCAAGCCCGCAGAACTCATTGACGAATCACTCGATGGGCAGGTGCAAACACGCCGTTATCGCTTTGTCTCACAAACCTGGCCGCGCAACTTTTCCACGTTGACCAGCGACACGCCGCAATGGCAGCACGAACTACGCATCTACAGGCCGAAAAACCTGCGCGCCAATGCGCCTACCCTGCTTTACATCAACAGTGGCATCAATCTACCAACACCAGACGATATCAAGGGCAAGCCGGTGGACTTCCCTGGCAAGGTACTGGCGAACAAGTTGGGCATTGTCGTTGCCGACCTGTACTTCGTGCCCAACCAGCAATTGTCGCTGGATGGACGCCCGCCGGGCCGTGAAGATGACTTGGTGGCGTTTACGTGGCGGCGGTTTATCGATGCGCCAGAGACAGAACGCTTCAGCTCTTTGCACCTGCCAATGGCGCAAGCCGTGCGTGAAGCGATGAATGTGGTGCAGCAACAGCAAACCCAGGGTACCGCCAGTTTCGTGCTGGCCGGCGCATCCAAGCGTGGCTGGACTGCATGGCTTACCGGCCTGAACGACGAGCGCGTCAAGGCTGTCGTGCCTATCGTGGCGGACTTTTGGAATGTAAAAGAGAACTTCACGCATGTTTACCGCAGCTATGGCAACGAATGGCCGGTGGCGTTACGTAACTATGTGGATAACAAAGTGGTCGATGACATTTTGGCAAGCACACCAGCACTTGACCGCCTGACGGCGTTTGAAGATGTGGTGAACTACCCAACCCAGATGGCAAGGCTGGATAAATACATGATATCGGCCGCGGGCGACGACTTTGCCGTACCGGATTCAGCCTGGGCCTACCTGCCAAAATTTACCGGCACTACCCTGGTCCGTTACCTGCCGAACCAGTCGCATGCTATCAACGGCGCGTTGGTATTGGAGAATATGGGTAAATATCTGACGCATACATTGGAAGGTCAGCGTACACCACGCGTCACAGTTTCGTCCGACCCGGCATCAGGCATGGTCACCTTGGAAACCGATACGCAAGCCACCAATGCACGTGCCTGGGTAGCGATCAATCCAACGAAACGTGACTTCCGCCTGCGCTCCAACATCAACTATCAACAACATGAAGTCAGCGGCGGATGCAATGCCAATGGCTGCCGGTTCAGCTACCAACCCGACCCTTCCCAAACCGGCTGGCAGTCGTACTTTATCGAGCTGGAAAGCGAAGGGCTGCCATTGACTTCACCGCCCTTGATCTGGCCACGTACCTACCCTGGCGGTCAACCCGTGCCTTTAAACTATGGCACGCTAACGCTGAGTCAAGGCAGTGCTGCCACCCATACGAAATAAGGTATCGCCAGACATAATTTGAGTAACTGATGTTACGCAGTAGCTGCGAGAAGCAGCTGTAACTGATCATAAGCCGCGCGGGAGGCGTTGATCAGTAACTTGCGGCAAAGTGCGAATGGGTTCTTCTGCGTCTTGATGCTCAGGCATT
>NZ_PDZH01000278.1 GCF_002735695.1 Chitinimonas sp. BJB300 | reverse complement strand
TTGAATGCCTGAGCATCAAGACGCAGAAGAACCCATTCGCACTTTGCCGCAAGTTACTGATCAACGCCTCCCGCGCGGCTTATGATCAGTTACAGCTGCTTCTCGCAGCTACTGCGTAACATCAGCTGGTAACTATTGGGCGCTGTTTGACAGCATGGTTTCTATTGTCCTTAAAACATTGGTGCGCGACGGCCAATATCAATTCACGACCCAAAACAGCGGCAATGACACCGTAAAGACACCCATGGGCTTATTTGAAGGCGCATTGATCGACAACGATCTTGCCGGCGTAGATGAAGCCATTTGCGATTACTACGGCATCCGCGCTGAAACCCTCAAAGTTGCCGCCTAACCCACTGGAATTGACTATGTACCGCAGTTACGAACTCGACACGACCGCCGCCAAAAAAGCCGATGAGAAATCAGCCCGCATCAACACAACCGGCGTTTACATCGGCAGCTTCAAGCATGCCATTGCCCGTAAGTCCCCCGTGAAGGGCACAGAAGGGGTAGAGCTACATTTTGAAACAACGGATAAACAAGAGGCCCGTCTCACCCTGTGGACCTTTAAGGGAAATGGAGAACCGTTATCCGGTTTCAATATCCTTCAGGCTATTCTGACTTGCCTTCAAATTCGCGGGATTAAAGCCAGCTCAACCCGCATCGAGCTATACGATCCAGCATCGGGTGGAAAAACATTCCAAGACGTTAATCAGTACCTCGATCTGGTCGGCAAACCCATTGGCCTGTTACTTCAACTAGCACCTGAGGAATACATGAAGCAAGGCGTCCTTGCTGTTGCAAACAAGCTGGACATTTATGGCGTATTCCAAAGCAGCAGCAACTTGGTGGCTTCTGAAATTCTCGGGCGCGTCGTCCAGGGGGAGAAACTGGACAAGATGAAAGCAGCCCTGAAGGACCGACCGCTAAAGAAACTCACGGCTCAACCCCAAAGTAACAGCGCTGGCTATGGCGCACCACCCTCGAATGGTTTTGACGATTTCGAGGATGACATTCCTTTCTAGATAACCCCCTCAAAGACCGAATTCCGTCCAACTTCTACCCCGCCTCGTGCGGGGTTTTTATTGAGCTAGCGCCATGTACAAACCTGAATTGTTTTTCGATATCGAAACCCTGCCGACGCAAGATCCTGAAGTCATCGCCACCATCGAAGCCAGCATCACGGCGCCAGGCAACTACACCAAGGCCGAATCCATTGCCCAATGGGAAATCGAAAAGAAACCGGCATTGGTAGAGGAAGCCATTCGCAAAACTTCGTTTGATCCCTGGTTTGGTCAAATCCTCTGCATTGGCGTGGCATTTGATGAGGAAGCGCCCTTCACCATTGCCGACCATGGCGAGTACGGGGTGCTGTGTAAGTTTTTAGCGCTTTTGAACAGACGATACAAAAGCCTACTGGACAACACCAACCCACCTAGAGTGATTGGTCACAACGCCACTGGGTTCGACTTACGCTATGTATGGGTACGCTGCATCATCAATGGTCTTCGCCCGCCTGAGTGGTGGCCTGTGGATGCCAAGCCTTGGGATAACCAACGTGTCTTTGACACCATGACGCATGCTGCAGGTGTGGGGGGCAGAGTATCGCTAGACAAGCTCTGTAAGGCACTGGGCATTCCGACACCCAAAGGTGAACTCGATGGCAGCAAGGTATATGACTACTACAAAGCCGGCCGGATCGATGAGATTTTGACCTACTGTGCCGGTGATGTGGAAGCCATGCGAATGGTCTACCACCGCTTAGCCTTTATAGAGACGGACGAACCTGAATTACTTGCAGCCTAATTCCAATAAGCCTCGTGTATGCGGGGCTTTTTTTCGACTATCGATTTACTCCATTAACAGTCGCAAAGGGGAATCAATGAATGAGAGTACATAGCAATAAGTCTTACTAACTGATGTTACGCAGTAGCTGCGAGAAGCAGCTGTAACTGATCATAAGCCGCGCGGGAGGCGTTGATCAGTAACTTGCGGCAAAGTGCGAATGGGTTCTTCTGCGTCTTGATGCTCAGGCA
>NZ_PDZH01000277.1 GCF_002735695.1 Chitinimonas sp. BJB300 | reverse complement strand
TCGAAATCCCTCGCGATCGCGACAGCAGTTTTGAACCGCTGCTGATTCCCAAGCATGAACGCCGTTTTACCGGCTTCGACGACAGGATTGTCGCCATGTATGCCCGAGGTATGACCGTACGTGACATCCAGGGCCTCCAGGCTACGGTTGTACTCAGACCAGTTCGTCGTGCGGTAGCGGGGCTTCGGTGGCTTCATCCGACTATTAATCCGGCAATCAAACAGATCATAAACTTGCACCGGATAATATTTGCAAGCAACTGATTTGAAATGACATTTCAGGATGTTGTGCGCCCTGTTTAATTGCCGCCTTAATAGCTTACAATCCCTGTCACGCTTGGATCAACTGGGGTTATACAACAGAGCCAAGATTAGTTAATCATCTTCGAAATGTTGGAGTGTCTTAAGCTCTGTGGCATAAAGTGCGCCACCAGGTGTAAATGTCTCTGCTTTATAAATTGGCCACCTGCCTGCTAATTGAAGTTCAGGATTGCTGCGTAGTATATGAACCTCGCTCTCACTGCCAAACAACAAGGAAGAATATTTATTCTTTTTAAATGAATCGAACTCCCATTCTTTTACAAAACCATAAAACCTAGGGTTTCTTTGCGCAACAAGTCCTTCTTTTGGCAATCCTGGACCATAGATTACAACCTTGACATATTTGTCATGATTCTTCGAAATAAAGTAATTTTGGTTTAAATCCAAACTAATAAAATCACAGTCCTTATAACAACTATATTCTGAGCTTTGTTTCTTCTCTTTAACCTGAAGAATACCAACATCCGGTCTCCCGCCAAATGCTAGCCAATTGTTGTTAGCATCTTTCTTAAACAAATAATTCAGCGTCTGATTAACAAAGTTTCCACTCATATTTTGTGAATATGACGCTTTGGTAAACGTTATGGCTAAAGCTTTATCTTGAAATGACTTAACCTGAAAATACCGTAGTTTGTCATTATCGCTTTCTGCATTAGGGAAATTTCTTCTAAATTCTATATATTTCGCATAGCCATCTTTGTTACCACCTCGATCTAGAAAATCGGGGTGCAATGTAGCCAGCTTTTGCTCACCCTGGGTTTTGTAGTCAAGCTCAACGTGTTGCTTCACAATAGTGGCAATACTCGGCATTTCACGCAGAACTTCAGCGGAATCGGTATCAACCTTGAAGCCTTCAACTTCTGTCGTCTGACTCAACAGTTCTATTAATTTCTGACCGTTAAGACGATTCATTAATACGACTTCATGCTTTACTTCATCGATTTTGACTTCAAGTACATGAAGCACTGCGTTAATGCCGGACTCGTCCTTAGCCACGGCTTGGCGACGTAAATCTACACTCTCAGGAACGCCAGCAGCGGAGAGTAAAGGTTGGATTCGTGCTTGTATGGCAGTTTCCTGTTTCGTCAGACTTTCGTGGGTTAGATTGCTGTAGTTACCGCCATCAAAATACCCTGCTGCTGTTTGTCCTACTGCTTTGGCAACAATCAGGTCGGTGATTGGATTGACGTTGTAATGCCCATCGCCATCTGCATTGGTGGCAGCTGCATGCAGCACAAAGGGTTCATCTGTCGCTTCGCCACTAGCACGTAGCATAAACGGCGATTTCATTTCACTGACATCAAAGCTAAAGCTTCCACCAGCCTGCAAGGCTTGCGTTTTGACCTTGCCGGCACTGTCACGAATGCTGATCTTTCCCACCAGAGGGTAGCTCGCCGCTGCAACACCGCTGACTGTTTTTAATGGTGTGGCGGGTGGTGCAGAAGGCTTATTGGTTGAAGGAGTATCGCTGCCTCCGCCGCCACAAGCAGTCAAAGCAAGGGCGCTGGCGCATAAGAAAGCGTATGCACGCACGTTATTTTTCATAGTAAATCTCGGGAAAAAACAGAATGCTGGCTAGGCTGCCAGCAACAAGTAAAAAGAAAACGGCGGCCATAGGATTCTTGGCCGCCGATAAGTATTATCTCATAAGGTTATAAATATACAAAACAATGGCCTGTATTCCACTGCTGTAGCTAGTCTCTGATTAGTTGGTGATACGCCAAGCAATGATTGGCTGGTTTGGTTTAGGTTTGTTC
>NZ_PDZH01000276.1 GCF_002735695.1 Chitinimonas sp. BJB300 | reverse complement strand
TGAGATTCATGTTTATCACCCCAGATTCTCCGGCAGAAACACCGGATGGTTGCACACCCAGGGGTGGAAACTATTGAACGCTGTTTACCCCTGGAATCTGGAAAGTTTTGCACGCTGTTTTACACCCTAAGCGGAGCGCCAGCACGACCATATTTTTTGCAATAGAGCCGTTTTACACCCTTGGGCTACTCGACCACTTAACGGATTGAGTTAGAACATCGTCAGTATTGCTTGCTGACCGTATAGGCGACGCCTGAGGAATTAGCTCTTTCTTATATTCTATCAAATCTCAGCTTCGCTCCCAATGGGCCTTTTTCGCCTTCCTCCCTCATCACTGGCAAGAAAACGCAAACACCTTGAGATAAATCAAATACAGGCTACCTGGATAGCGCCAAACTAACCATAACGCTATTAATTCGGCTGAAGGGGGCGAGATTGTCAGCGAATAATATACTATTATATTGGGCAACAAATTTAGTACGTTACGTGCGGTACCGCCTATCAAATTACAGTGTTAATGACAATACCCTACTCACCTGCTGTTATAAATAGCTGCCAACAAATGAAGTAAAACAACTATGTAAAAGTTTAAACGATCGGAAAGAATCAAATCATTCGATCTTGAATGTCGATGAAATTGCACAAATCAGGGAGGTATTCTATGTTTAGTGGCCAAGCATCCCCAAATGCTTATGGCTCTGTTTTCCTTCGCCCTTTAAACACTTTTGGCTAATAACTCCTTACTTCCTGCAAAAAGATATATATGCAAAACCTAAACGCAAATGAATTAGAGCAAATTTCCGGTGGAGCATGCACTAAAATAAGTTCAGATGGCTTTTTGACGGCACCAGCGAAACTTCAAGGAAGTCTATCGCTAGTTCACCAACTTATGAAAATTGAGAGATGTCGCCAGAAGATTTTGCAACAATTGCAAAACATACCTTAGAGGGTGTCGTCACAGGATGCCGATCCAGATCGCCATGCAGCGTATCTGGGCGGCCGCCAGAAAAGAGGCCATATTCTTGGCGTAACGGGTTGCGATGCCCCGCCAACGCTTTAGTTGCAAAAAAGCCTTTTCGACCAGATGACGGTGGCGATACAAGTCTTTGTCATACTCGCGCTGCACTTTGCGATGTTTACGTGGTGGAACAACGGCTTGCATACCCTGCTTGTGGGCTTGCTCAATGATCGCGTCGCTATCATAGCCGCGATCCATGAGCAGGCTCTGAGCCGTCAACCCTTCGATCAACATGCTTGCCTGGGTGCAATCAGCGGTGGTGCCTGACGTCAGCAGAATGCGGATTGGCATGCCGTGCGCATCTACTGCCAGATGTAGCTTGCTATTGAGCCCCCTTTTGTCACACCCATCGCCTGATTGCCGCCACACGCTCCGGCCGCGTCGGGATGAACCTTGATGTGGGAAGCATCAATCATCAGCCATTCAACGTCCGGGTCGGTTATCAACTGTTCGAGCAATTTCCCCCAAACTCCCTTGTCACGCCATCGACAAAAGCGTCGATGCGTGTTTTTCCAGCCTCCCAGATCGGGTGGAAGATCTCGCCATGGCGCGCCGGTACGCAAAATCCAGAAGACGGCATTGATAAACAATCGGTTATTGTTTGCCCCCCTGCCCCAGTCACCTCGCCGCCCCGGCAGATGGGGCTCCAGCAAGAGCCAGTGTGAATCGGAAATGTCGTGGCGACGATGCGCCGGCGAGGTAATAGATTCAAGCGTCATTGCTGAATTTTAAGGCCAGGGAAATCTTGTGACGACACCCTCTAGGGCGCCTCGATAAAGTTTATTCGGGTCAGCGCGGAGGGATTGCTGAACACGCTCATTTGCCACCACGATTACCCTGTACTCAATGTCGCAATGCGTTAATGCAAGCTTACTTGCGGAAGGGGCAAATGCTTCACTTCGATATCACGGCGGGGTCGCTACGATTGCATGCGCCGATGGAGAGCCTCTGGGGCAGTTTGAAGCATGAGCTGGTACACCATCGTAAATACCCGGCGGGCAGCATCTACCCACGGAAGGCGCTTCTGGTTTATGGCGTGCGCCGTGCTTCGATGAAACGATGGAGCAGTTCGTAGGCCACGCGCCACTGATGCCCATCAACCCGCAG
>NZ_PDZH01000275.1 GCF_002735695.1 Chitinimonas sp. BJB300 | reverse complement strand
CAGGTGTGCTTGGGCCCGACCAGCCGCTGATTGAATTCTTCAGCCAACCAAGCGGCCTGTCGCCAGAAGCAGAGAATGTGCAGAACCTGCGTACCGGTTACTACACGTTTTCGTGTGCGGGCAAGCGAGAGGACTGGATCAAGGTCTATGTGCGGGCCGAATACGGTAGCTTGATGACAGGTAAGCCAGTCTATCCGCAGTTCAATGACCGGCTGCATGTCAGCGACAAGCCTTTGAAGGCGATGCGAGGCGTAGCAATTCGCTTGGGCTGGGATTTTGGGCTGACGCCCGCCTGTATCGTCACTCAACTCACCCCACGTGGGCAGCTTCGTGTCTTGCGCGAGTTCATTGCCGAACGGATGGGTGTAGAGCAGTTCACCCGCGATGTCGTGAAACCCCAGCTTCGAGCGCTTTACCCGGAGTGGACATTGGAATGGGATGAGGACCAAGCGGAATGGGAGCAAATCACCGGCTGGGGCGACCCGGCAGGCGTGGCCGCTTCCGATACCGATGAGAAAACCTGTTTCTCGATCCTGCGGGACGAGGGCTTGGATATCACGCCGACCCGAACCAATGCCCCGATAGCGCGGATTGGTGCCGTGGAAAGCTTTCTGGTGCGTATGGTTGATGGTGAGCCTGCACTGTTGCTCGATCCTTCGTGCAAGACGCTGCGCAAGGGCTTCAATGGCGGCTACCAGCTACGCAAGATGCAGGTAGCAGGGGAAGAGCGATACACCGAGAAGCCGGACAAGAACCGTTTTTCGCACCCGCACGATGCCTTGCAGTATGTGGCACTGGGTCACAACGGCAATCCTGGTGCTGAGCGTCAGTCGGACAGACCGAAAATACTGGGTGCGCGTGGGTACAAGGCGGTGTGATTACTTTGACCAATCCTCGACTTGTAGGCCTTTAACCTGCAGAAAGGCTTTGTCATTTGTTATGAGTGTGACGCTCGCTGCCATTGCATGTGCGGCAATTAGCATATCGAGGTTGCCAAGGGGTTTGCCTGCACGCTCTAGCGAAGCGCGCAATTCACCGTAACTTTCGGCTGCGGCACTATCCCACGGTAGGGTGTCTACACGAAGTAGGAACTCGTGGATGGCGGCATGTAGTTTTGGTGAGTCCGGTCGTTTGGCAACACCAAAACGTAATTCGCCTTCTGTGATGGCCGATATACAGACTTGTGCCATAGGCACGGTGACTAGTTTCTCGCGAACAGCAGGTAAGCTGCCTTTGATGATGTGGCTCACCATATTGGTATCCAGCATGTAGCAGGTGGTGGATTTCAAACAGGCACCCTCAGAATAAGTCACGCGCTTGTGGCGGTGTATCTTGGCGGTCAGCCATGAAATCAGCCGGTACCTCGACAGTTTTCATTAGCTCGAAGAAGTCGTCCCAAGTTCCAGGCTTGCGTGACAGAATCACGTCACCGGTATTGGGGTCTTGGCGAATGAAGACCTCTTTGCAATCGAAACGAAACGCTGTAGGTAGCCGCACCGCTTGGCTTCGTCCGTTCATAAATAGTTTGGCTGCTTGCGTCATGATGTTTGATCTCCTGTTGAGATATATCAAAGTATATTCATTTGATTGTGATATATCAATGTATATCTCTTAGCGTGGGATTTTCTTGTAGTCATCATGCTGGATTGAAACACCGGGGGCGCGCTATAGATTTGCGCCCATGAGCGCTCCCGACCCAATCCAAGACACCGGCAAGGCCCAGCGGCAATACGGGCTGATTCGCCACTACACCTACCTCAATGGTGATCCCTGCTTAGTCCTGTGCGCGGCGCAACCGCGTTTAGGTTCAACTGCCTTTGCCGTGCGCCAAGACGATATCTGGCGTTGGCGTACCGACTGCGAAGACGTGCGCATGGTGGCTAATGCCGCCATCAAGGCGTCCAACGTCCTACGTCTCGACCCCACCCCGCAAACCTGGACGCAAATCATCACCGTGATTCAAGACGGGCTGGATGAATTGCACTCGATGCCACCGGCCCCCAAGGAGAAACGCCAGGTTGTCGGTGAGTTAGAGGTGTTTGCCAATGGCCGACGCTTTACCAAGGACATCTACCAGTGACTGACATGGCAGATGACCGTCTGGTCAACGTCAAGGTACACAAGCGCGTCGACCCGATTGCGGCCGAGGC
>NZ_PDZH01000274.1 GCF_002735695.1 Chitinimonas sp. BJB300 | reverse complement strand
CCACCCCACCCGCCCAGGCATGGACAAGTTGCTTGAATTAAAACCAGAGGCAAGCGGCATGCTGGCAGCGCAACTTACCGAGCCACTCCCAGCCCAGCGCTGGCTGGTACAGCTGGAAGACAGCGGCCAAGATGGAAAAAGCGACTGGCGTTTACGTGCCGAAGCAAAGCTGGAGCCGGGTGCGTCCATCACCTTGCGGCAACAAGCACAGTAAAGCCTTGCTGTACTGAGTTATCACCGCGCCCAGATCAGCCTGGGCGTGAGGCGATATTCTCCAAGTAGTGTATGACCATTGACACACGTTCGTTTGGTGACCCACTCACCACGCAGTACGCCGCACCCGCTGCCTGCAAGGCTGACTGATAACGGGCAAACAAAGCTTGTCTATCATGCGGGTTCTCGCGCAATGGGTCGGCTTCCCAAGCGATGTCCGGCGTGGGCAGGATATGCAATGCATAGTCTTGCGCCGGCCACGTTGCATCTATGGCTGTCGGGCAATAACCAAAGCGCACTTCAGCCCATATCTTGCACACCAAGGCATTGGTATCGCACACCAACCACGCGCCGCTGCCCTGCCCGTGCCAACGATTCGGATCAAACTCACCGGCGCGTTGGCCTTGGGCAATCGCAACCACGTCCTCCACCCAATAGCTTGTAGTGCCCTTGATGGCAAAATAACTGCGCGCATATTCACCCAGCCAGGGTGCATCCAGCACCGTTGCCAGATCTCGCGCCAATGTGGTCTTACCCGATGACTCGGCTCCTACCACCGCAAGTTTACGCATGGGCTGCCACCCGCATCAGCCTGCGCCAATCCCACCACCCATACGCCGCCAGCAAGGCCAGCAACAGATAAAGCACGCCGGTTACCTGTAGGTCTTTATGCAGGTAGATACCTGCTGCCAGTAAATCGAGCGCTATCCAGGCTGGCCAGTTTTCCAGCTTGCGCCGCGCCTGCAACCACTGCGCAAGCACGCCAAACACAAACACAGTGGAGTCCAGCCACGGCAGGTCAGTCGGCAGGAAATGCACCTGAAGGTTCGCCACGATAGCGGTGCCAACCGAACCGACCGCCCAGAACATGACATGATCCTGCTTAATCATCCGGCTGATAGGCAGCGCGGTGTGGGTTGCGCCTCGCCGCCACTGCAATAAACCTAAGATGGCCAGCAGCACATAAAGCCCGTTGAGCGCCGCTTCGCCAAACAAATGAAACTGCACAAACAGGCCCACATACAGCACACCTGCTGCCATCTGCAGCGGCCATGTCAGCCAGTGGTTGCGGGCTGCCAGCCCAATGCCTGCGATTGTCAGTACAAAGCCGGCAATTTCCAGCTGTGTCAGTGCGCTTAATTGGGCAAAAAAAGCCTGCATGAGGGATTCAAAGCAAAGTAAGAGGCCGGCAGTATACGCAGCCCCCAGCCAGCCAAGCCACGATTAACCTTGCGCGACTCGCACGCCGTCGTATCAATCCAATGCTGGCAATTCACCCACCGTCATCACCTTGGCGATACGGCTAAGTTGCGTAATCGAACTACTGTGCTCTTGCTCGTCGGCGGCGGCACAGGCATCTTCCAAAATCACCACCTGATAATCCCGATCATGTGCATCGCGCACCATGGATTGAATCGCCCAGGTGGTACTGACACCGCACACGACAAGACGCTCTATCTTATTGGCGCGCAATGCAGCCTCCAGGGCAGAGGCATAGAACGGATTAATGCGAGGTTTCACGACCACCAGGTCGCTGGGTTGCACGTCGAGATCGGCGCGAAACGCTGTTCCCCATTGCCCCAGTTTCAACACCTGATTCAAATGCGCCGTCCCAAACAGCGGTGAGTTTTTTGGCTGCTCGTGATAACCCTCGGAAAACCCCACTTTCACCAGAATCGGCAACCAACGTTTTGCACGGGCAAATTGCAGCGCCTGATTGGCTTTTGCAATCACCTGGCGCTCGGCAACATGCACTGCACAGCTAGGGATTTTGCCCTCGGCATGGGTAATGTCATTGATGAGGTCGATGACAATCAACGCAGTTTTCATGGGTACACCCTTACTGATGTTACGCAGTAGCTGCGAGAAGCAGCTGTAACTGATCATAAGCCGCGCGGGAGGCGTTGATCAGTAACTTGCGGCAAAGTGCGAATGGGTTCTTCTGCGTCTTGATGCTCAG
>NZ_PDZH01000273.1 GCF_002735695.1 Chitinimonas sp. BJB300 | reverse complement strand
GCGGGGAAGCGGCATCAGGGAAGGAGGTTTACAATTACTTCCGGGATTACAGTGCGAAGGATGGACGATACCTACAGAGCGATCCGATAGGGTTGGCGGGCGGGATCAATACCTACACCTATGTGGGTGGCAATCCGCTGAGTTACACCGACCCGTTAGGGCTAGCTAAGGTCCTACCTGGTCCCTTTCCTTTTCCTGTACCACAAAATACTCCTTGGGAACCACCTAACCCTGAAGATGACTTAACGCGTGGCCCGGCACCGTCCTTGCCATCGATACCAACGATTAGCGTACCGCCAAGCACTGCGACCTTTTTGTGTGCTCTCAGCCCTATGCTTTGTCATGTCATTAACAGTGAAAGTGAAGAGCAGGCATGCTCGACTGGTACAGGCGGAAAAGCAGAGAGGGAGACAAATCCTAAGCACCATCCCAACTCACAAAGTCCAGAGCCGCCAAATGCACAAGGACTCTACGACAACTCAGTTTCAGATCAGAAAGGGGTTCGATGGGCAATGGATTCTGATGGTGAAATGCATCGTTTTTCCAAACCGAGTAATGGCAGGACTCACTGGAATGGTTCAACGAGAGGGAAAGACCCAATTAAGCCGCAGAACATTCCTGCGGACGTTAAAAGACACTTTGGATACAAAGGATAATGCCCATGGTTTTTGGGAATCCAAAGACTCTAGCTATTGAGTCAAGCATCACCGAGCCCTATGAACAGCTGAGTCAGCTTGCATTGGGATACTTCGTAATCGTTGTCGGTGATAAAAGCTTTGGCGTTAAAGCACCGGATGCGACGCTCCTTAGCTGCTCGTACTACGCTGTCAAAGAACGTTTAGAGCGCCGTGGTACGCATTCTGTGTCATTCGAATCTGATTCAGACCCGATAAAGATAGTCGATGCCTATCTGGCCTCGGTGTATCAAGACAATCGACAAAACGAAACCTTCTTTGGCCTATCGTCAAATGACTTTAGCGAAGAAATACATTCAAAGAATATCGTCTGGGCTCCTGATGGAGATCAAGCATTTGACGATGGCAGCCATGTATTGCAGTTCGATATAGGAAATAAGGTCCGTCTCATAGCCTTCAAGAACGAGGGTAAACTTGAAGAGGTGATTCCTACAATGTCTGAAACTTGGCTCAGTAGCGATGAGTATTACAGCACGCTTCAAGAGTGGTTAAAGGCATTCGATACCGAAAGGGAAAAGGCTTTAGCTAGATAGCCATTAGATGCGCTTACTTGAGGGAAAGCCGGTGCCGGAGCAATCCTCATCGGCTTTGTTCATTGATGGGCCGGCAGCAGTGCAGCCAGTCACTTCAAAGCTCGAAGCCGTCATCACAACGCACCCAATCCGCATCCCCGTCTAAAGGTGCGCACTCATCCCGATCGGTCCACCATTCAGGCGGGCCGGACTCGGCGCAGTGGTCGAAATAACCCGCATCAAAGGGTGGCGCTTGGTCTAAACCGGGGTCTTCTTCGGGGTTCCACCACGTTGGTGGGCCTTCATCGCGGTAATCGTCGTCGATTTGCGGGGCTTCGGCTGGCGGTAGCGCGTCGTTGAGGGTGTCAGCCAATAACTGCGTACAGTTATTGGCACAAGTCCTAGATGGCCGAGCTTCGCCCGTCCTGGCGGCGAGTCCTTCGGCCGCGCCTTCAAACACCGACTGCTTCTTACGCCAGTCGATCGCCCAGGTCTTGGTGCGTGTTACCACCTTAGCCGACCCGGCTTCCACCCCCTTCACCACGGCGCAGGCAGCCTCACCGTAGCGGTTCAATTGGTCGGGGCGGTCTTCCTTCGCCAGCGATAGCGGCAGGTCTTTACGACGGGCCAGCGGGCCGCCCAGGAGCTGGCAGAACAAGCCCCAGTCGCCGGTATCGGCTGCGGCGGCGGCTTGGTCAATTACGGTGTCGTCCTGCTTTGCGCCGCGCAGCTTGCGCAGTTCACGCCACAGGGCCACTGGCGGGCCACCGTAGAACTGGAATTGCCGCACATGCCACAGGCTGGCCCAGGCGCGGACCTTCTGTGCGCCGGTAATGCTGTCGGTGCCGGCTTCGTAGTCGTCACCCATGGCGAGGTGTTCGCCGTCTTCGCGGCGCTGTTCGCTTTTACCGTCGAGGTTCTTGGTCAGGTATTTGGTGAGGTAAGCGACGGCCCCACCGACGCGGCTACCATC
>NZ_PDZH01000272.1 GCF_002735695.1 Chitinimonas sp. BJB300 | reverse complement strand
CAGCAAGCGCAATCGACCCTGTCCTTGCTGTGGCGGTACTGACCGTTTCCAATGGATAGACAAAGACGCAGGTCGCTTTGTCTGTCGGGCACTAGAGGGCCAGGGCGGTGATGGCTTTGCGTTGGTCATGCACTGGCAGGGTCGTGACTTCAAGGCTGCTTTAGCCGCTGTAGCCGGCGTGTTGGGGCTGGGTGAAACGCAAGCCTTGTCGGTATTACCTGCCAAGGTTGCCACAACACCGACCAAGCTGGATGGGCGCGCTATCGCCCGGAAGCAAGCAATAAAGCTGGCGCGTTTGTGGGAGGAGGCCCAGCCCCTCACCAAAATGGATGCAGCCTGCCGCTACCTCGCCCAGCGTGGCCTGTATTTGGAAAGCTTCCCCGCCTGCCTACGTCATCACCCGGCATTGCCGTATTGGTGCGAGGTAAAGGGCGAGCCTAAGCAATTGGGTTGCTTTCCGGCATTGCTGGCACAAGTCATCGATGCCAAGGGTCAAGTAGCCGCCCTGCACCGTACCTACCTCACTGACTCGGGGCACAAGCTGGCACTGTCCCATCCAGAAACAGGCGAAGCATTACCCGCCAAGAAACTGATGGTGCGCAGCGAACGGGCCACCGAAGGCGCAGCCATGCCGCTTTATGCGCCCGATGCCGGTCGGCTTGCCCTGACTGAAGGGCTGGAAACCGCGCTGGCGGTGCATTTGGGTAGCGGCTTACCAGTATGGGCCTGTGTCAGCGCAGGCGGGTTGGAGCGGGTGGTACTACCCGATACGGTGCGTGATGTCTTTATCTTTGCCGACCACGACGCCAGTCAAACCGGCCAACGGGCGGCAGAGCGCCTAACCCGTCGTCTACAGAAAGCTGGCCTGCGGGTACGCACCCGCCATCCGGCCCAAGTGGGTAGGGATTGGCTCGATGTCTTCAATCAAAGCCAACGTATACAGCCAGGCAACCCAACTAAGGAAGGGGTGACACCATGAGCCGCCGTGACGATGAACAAGTATTGCGTATGGCGGCTGACTTACCCCCTGATGTGCTGGGGCCACGCTTTGATGTCAACGACCAAGGGGTGTTCTTCATTGGCACCAAGGTGGATGTGCAAACCGGTGCCGTAACGGAAATGCCGCCCATGTGGTTGTGTGACCGCATGGAGATCATCGGCCGGGGTACGGACGAGAGCGGGGAGCATTACCGCATCGTGTCATGGAAAAGCCGGGGTAATCGTGTGACACAAACCAAGGCCATCCCACTGGGCCAGATTGGAGAACGCAATAGTTGGGCGCTACTGAGGGCACATGGCTTGGCCTTAGCAACCAATCGCCGCGCATTGGAACAACTTGCTGCATGGTTGCAAACTGGCGGTAGTGACACCATGCACCATGTGACCGAGCGAGGTGGCTGGATACATGGGGCTTATGTTCTCCCGAGTGGGGAGATTATCGGCACACCCGAATTGCCGGTTTTCTATCTCGGGGATCAGAGCCATGCAGCAGCTTACAAGGAGCAAGGTACGCCTGAGGCATGGCGCGACACAGTGGCCCAGCTGGCCCGAGGTAATAGCCGACCTATGCTGGCTATCGGTGCAGCACTCGCCGCCCCGCTACTGGGTCTCGTCGGGTTGGAATCGGGAGGCTTCCATCTCTATGGCCCCAGTGGCTGCGGCAAGACCACCTCGGCCAATGTCGGGGCGTCAGTATGGGGCTTACCCCGCGAGCAAATGCTGAATTGGGATGCGACGGCGATTGCACTGGCAAATGCTGCTGCCGCCAGAAACGACGGCTTGATGCTGCTGGATGAAATGGGTCAGGGCAGCCCCGAAGCGGTGAGCATGGCGGCTTACCGCCTCTTCAACGGCACGGGCAAGATGCAGGGGGCTAAAGAAGGCGGCAACCGCGATATGCTGCGTTGGCGGGTGTTGGTGCTCTCGACGGGTGAAATCGACTTAGCTGCTTTTATGCAGGGCGGTGGCAAACGAACCAGGGCGGGGCAGGAAGTACGGCTGGCCAGTCTGCCTGCCGATGCCGGCAAGGGCATGGGGGCATTTGAATGCTTACATGGTCACGAAGGCAGCAATGACCTTGCCAAGGCGTTGGATAAAGCCGTTGCTGCACAACATGGCAGCGTCGGGCGGGCCTTTGTGGCTTATGTCGCTGAACATCTTGAAAGCATCAAGGAACGGCTTACTA
>NZ_PDZH01000271.1 GCF_002735695.1 Chitinimonas sp. BJB300 | reverse complement strand
AGCTTCACGGCCGGCAGCACAGGCACTTACAACGTCACGCTGAGCAATATCGGCGGCAGTGTCACTACCGGCCTCGTGGGCTTCACCGACACCTTGCCGGCCAACCTGACCTTCTCGGCGCAGACTGCCGGTGCACCGCTGGTGTGTAGTGCTGCCGGGCAGATCGTGACCTGCAACGGCACGCCGAATATCGCAGCCGGCGCCAGCCTGGTGGTCAGCTATACGGTAGCGGTATCACCGACCGCCAGCGGCGCCCTGACCAACCGTGTTGTCGTTACCAGCACTGGTGGCGATCCACGTTCCGCCAATTGCGATAACCCCGACCCGGCGGTGGGGGCGAACAATGCCTCTGGCGATGGTCTGTGCGCCAAGACCACTGGCGCCGTACCCGGCGGCAACCCGGATGTGACCAAGGTGCTGAGCCAGGTGAACGGCGCCGCGGTACCGGCAGGCTATCTGGCCAAAGCGGGGGATGTGCTGACCTACACCATCAATGTGCAGGAAACCAGCGGCGCAGGCCCGGCCACCACGGTGGTGACCGAAACCACCCCGGCCGGCACCACCTACAGTGGCAGCGGTGAAGGCTGGAGCGCCAGCTGCGCCGCAGCGGGCACCACCTGTAACCAGACGGTCACGGTCACCGCCAGCAGCTTGCAGGTGAAGACTTTCACCGTCACCGTACGCAGCCCGCTGCCGAATGGGGTGACCCAGCTGGTGAACACGGTCGCCTCCAGCACCGGTACCTGCTCCAGCTGTACGGTGACGACGCCGTTGTCGACGCCGAAGCTGGCGGTACTGAAGCGGGCAGGGACGCCGAACTTCCTGGGCGGACGGGTGTTCGACGTACCGTACCGGCTGGTGGTCGGCAATATCGGCACCATACCGGCGGCCAATGTGCAGGTGAACGATAACCTGACCTCTACCTTTGCCGCAGGCCTCCCGGCCAATGGCGGCGCCGGGGTCTCGATTGTCCCCGGCAGTTTCACCGTGGGGAATGGTCCCAACACGACGGTGTGTCAGGGCAATAACCAATACAACGGCTTCAGCAACAGCGCCTTGCTCAGTGGCGGTTTCGACCTGCAACCGGGTGAATCGTGCGTGATCGGCCTGGTGGTGCGTGTGGACTTCGGCGCCAACCCGGTTCCGACCGATGCGTTGTTGAACACCGGTCTGGCCAGCTCGACCACCCCGGGCAGTGGCGTCAACCAGACCGGCTTCACCTTCACGCCGGAGGGCCTGCCACAGAACCCACCAGTTGGCGTGGTATCGCAAACGTCCTCCATCGACGTCGCCCCGATCCCGAGCCTGCCGCCGGGACAGGTACCGCCGCCGCCGCTGTTGACGCCCACGCCGTCCGGACAGCCGACCCCGACGCCGGTGAGCCTGACCGGTACAACGCTGGGTGTGCTGATCATGAAACAAGCCTCGGTGAACCAGGCAGAAATCGGTGACACCGTGCGTTACACCATCACGGTACGGAATCAGGACACCCTGCCGTTGCTGAACGCCGAGCTGGAAGATGTCCTGCCGGCCGGGTTCAGCTACCTGGATGGCACCGCCTGGCTGACGGTTAAGGGCGGCGCGTCCCAAGCGCTGGCAGACCCGATAGGCCGGCCCGGCGCGAAACTGGTGTTCCCGGTCGGCACGCTGGTGCAGCAGGGCGAGTTGACCCTGACCTACCGCGTCCGTGTCGGTGTGCTGGCGATGCGGGGCGATGGCATCAACCGCGTCAAGGCCTGCTCGGCAGACCGGCAGCGTTGTTCGAACGAAGCGCGGGCCAAGGTGAAGGTCACGGCCGGCGTGTTCACCAGCGACGCTTGCGTCATGGGCAAGGTGTTCGTGGATTGCAACAACAACCATGTCCAGGATGCAGAAGAGATCGGCATCCCCGGGGTGAGGCTGTACCTGGAGGAAGGCACCTTCTTCATCACGGACGTCGAGGGTAAATACAGCTACTGCGGCCTGTCGCCGAAGTCGCATGTACTGAAAGTGGACAGCCGGACGCTGCCGTTGAAGAGCTATCTGACCACGACCTCCAACCGCAACCTCGGCGACGCGAATAGCCTGTGGCTGGATGTGAAGAACGGCGAGCTGATGCGGGGCGACTTCGCTGAAGGGTCGTGTTCGAACACGGTGCTGGAGCAGGTGAAGGCCAGACGTAGCCAAGGCGAGGTGCGCAGCGTGGAGACGGAACGTAAAGGGGGGCCGGGTCTGAGGTTC
>NZ_PDZH01000270.1 GCF_002735695.1 Chitinimonas sp. BJB300 | reverse complement strand
CCAAGGCATCCAACACATAGCGAATCGTGCTACCGAGCTTGTCGCGCACGCCAACCAAGCGGCGGGCATCGTCATAGGTGTAGGTCAGTTGCTGCCCATCAGGGGTACTGACACTGCCAAGCAAACCGGTGGCGGTGTAGCTATAGGTGGTGGTGAGTGCGCCGATCTTCTGGCTGATCAAGCGACCACGTGGATCGTAGGCCAGGGTGACCACTAAGCCATTCGGACGGGTGATGCTCAGCGGCAAACCATCAGCGTTGTACTGGGTGTAGCGGGTAACAGATCCGGCAGCATCGGTCACGCTGGCAACGTTGCCGGCAGCATCGTAGGTGTAGCGGGAGATGCCACCGACTGCATTGGTACTGGCGGTAATCCGATTCTGCGCGTCGTAATCCCAGCGTAGGGTATAGGTCGCATTGTTGGTCAGGTCCGTGACCTTCTTCGCTGTCAGATTGCCCTTGGCATCGTAAGTAAAGTCGGTACGGTTGCCGGGGACTGTGATGCTGGCTGGCAAACGGAATGTCGGGTGCCATTCGGTTGTCGTCGTCTGAGCAATCGGAGTGCCGGCGGCTTCAATACGCTGGGTTTCCAGTCGTCGCACGGCATCAGCCTGGAATTGGGTAGCAACGCCCATCCGATCGGTAAGCCGCGTTAGCAACCCACTCTGGTCTACATCGAACTGCTGGGTAGTGGTCGTGCAGGTGGGGCAGGACTCGGTAAGGGTTTTGAGGACCGTCTTGCCTTTGACGTTCTGGAACGCGTAGGTGGTCGTCAAGCCCAGTGCATTCACCGCCGTGGCCTGGGTGCTATCGGGATAGCTGACGGTGACTTTTTCAACGCCGCCGCTGTGTTCACTGCTAATAGCGCGACCTTGCGCATCATAGGCCCAGGTAGCGAAGCGAATGCCGGCTTCGTCCTTGATGCCGGTCAGGGCATTCGGGAAGCGGGTATCTTCATACAGGTACTGGCGCGACTTGCCGTCCTGATAGGTCACGGTCGATAGCTTGCCCGCCGCATCGTAGCCATAGGCAATGGTTTGCAAGGCAGGGTCTTTGATGGACGCCACACGGCCCTGCGCATCGTAGGTGTAAGTCAGCACCCGTGCATTGCTGTCGGTAATCGTGGTCAGCTTGCCGGCTGCATCATAAGCGTAGGTGAGGGTATAGCCGTCGAGATGCTGCACGCTCAACAAGCGGCCATTGCTTAGATCGTAAAGCTCGACGGCGTCGCTTGGCGTGGTAAGTTGCAGACGATCTGCCGTGATTTGCAGGGTATAGCCCACGCCATTGTGGTCGGCACCGCCACCCACCAAGGGGAAGCTGATGACCTTGCCGTCGCCGCGCATGGCTTGCCAGGTTTCACCGACATCGACACCGTTACCGCTACCTGGCGTAGTAGGTTTAGCCGGATCGACTGGACCAGTACCGCTGCCCGGTTCTTCGCCATTGAGATAAACAACGACGCTACCCGGCAATGAGTTGGGTTGCTTCTCAAACTTGGTAAACCGTTTGATATTGGCGTCGTTCCATAGGCCATTCAGGCTGTTGTAGTGCCGAATGACGCTGAGCCGATTCGCCCCCGCGCCTTGGTAATCCACTTCTTTTTGATATTTATTGCCCGTGCCCGGTTGAATGGGGTTGCCGCATTTGGGAGCAGGAGGCTGCAAGAAAACATTTTCTGTATTGCACGTCGAGCCCAGGTTGCTGCCACCGAGATTGTCGCCAGCGGCTGGTGCACCAACACTGCACTTGGCATGGGCATCTTCAAAAAACAGCATGCCGGGAATGGATTTCGGCGCGGTAGCGCCAGAAAAATCAACGCCGTTGATGATGCCTTTGAATCGGTCATTAACCGCAACCTGATGTGTCTTGCAGCTATTTGCATAGTAGCGCCGCATGTTCAACGCTTTGACTTGGCGTTCCATATCGGACGGCAATCCTTGCGCATCCGTGTCTGTGCCGATCGGAACAATCACTCCATTGCGACATTGCACCATCACATAGCCAAAGTTATACGTACCATCACCGTAATTGTCTGACTTGGCTGCGATCTCAACCCCTATCGTTGCTATCCCATTTTTGGGATCACAGGTGCCGGCAGCAAATACTGCACTGGATAACAAACCGCTTGCCAGCGCAATAGCCACTGCGCGCGTCACGGCCTTTGATTTAAAGTTCATTGAAGACATTCCTTGTTTCTTGGATGGGCGCTTGCCCGCGAGAGAATGACTAACTTCAGGAAGGGAGATGGTCCCCGCGCC
>NZ_PDZH01000026.1 GCF_002735695.1 Chitinimonas sp. BJB300 | reverse complement strand
ATGCCTGAGCATCAAGACGCAGAAGAACCCATTCGCACTTTGCCGCAAGTTACTGATCAACGCCTCCCGCGCGGCTTATGATCAGTTACAGCTGCTTCTCGCAGCTACTGCGTAACATCAGTTAAGATCTATCAAATACTGCGCTACGCCCTTGTCTATCAACACCAGATCAAGGCGCTTAGCGCCAAGTTTCCTGAGGTTGGTTTCGTCATCGACGGCATCTACTACGTTCAACTTCGCTTCATCGAATGCTGGTGGATTGGCGTAACCACGTACCGTACCAATAGTGTACGGCTTTAAATCAGACAATTTCTTATAGCTAATCGAACTATCGACACGCTTATAAAAACCAATCTGATTCGGTGCAATGGGATTTGAATAGATAAACCATTGCTCGCGTTCCTTTGAATGCCAGATTGCGACGATGCCATCGACACGCCCCTCGGTTCCTTCGCGAAGCGCACGAGCCCAGGGCAAAATCGTTACATTAATGTTGTAGCCGCTCCGCTTGAAGGCTTCAGTTGCAATAGCCGTAATGACCCCGCCATTCGGCATATTGGTAGTCGTATAAGGTGGGTATTCGGTAGTAACAAACTGTAGCAACTCCTCCGCCTGTACTTTTTGAGAAAATGCGACGTTAACAAGCAGGAAAATCATAAAGACTAAGTGGCAAAGAAGGCGCTTAAACATGAGAGACGACCCCCTATACAGTTGGTGTATGTGATGTCTGTTATGAGCCACGGTTGCATGCATCTTCATCAGGGTCTTTGCACTCGGAAACCGTAATCCGACTGTGCCTTTTTTAAGCAAACTTATGCAGAGTGAAGTGAACTTGGAAAGCGTACGATGTCCCATGTTTTTTGGACAACGCCCATTTACCGGCATGTGTTAAATCTCGATCATCTGTAAGAGAATACAAGGCCACTGATCCGACTAAATGGCAGCCTATTGGTTTGATGGCGCTGGAGAGGTAGAAGCACTAGCTGGTTCATGTGCCGCGGCTTGCTGAAAATACTTCCCCATGATTTTTTTTAATGTACCGTCGGCTGTTATTGCTGCCAGGCCCGTATTGAACACTTCCACAGTCTGATCAACGTCTTTCACTTTGTGAGAAAAAGCAACATACAGTGGCATGATTTCAATGGCTGGCTCAACCCAAACCAGCCTCCCCGTCTGTTCAGGCATTTTTTTTGCAATCAAATACAGAGCCAAACCCTTATCAATCAACACCAGATCAACTTTTCCACGTACCAACAACTGAAGATTTGCTTCATCATCCCAGGCCGCTTCGGTGCGAAACTTCGCTGCCTTGAAAGGTTCTGGATATGCATAACCATGAACAATACCAACCAACGGACGTTTCTCGGCCAAGGTTGCCATTGAACCCGTCAATTCCGGGCGATCATTTCGTCGAAAAAATCCAACTTGGTTTGCCGGCAATTGGTTAGCAAACTTAAACCATTGAGCGCGTTCAGCGGTGTACCACATACCTGTAATACCATCAGTCTGGCCAGACTTTGCCTCTTCTAAAGCCCTTGCCCAAGGAAGAAAGATAAATTCCACTTTGACACCCTGTTGAGCAAAGGCTGCAGAGATAATCTGATTTAACACCCCATAGCCCGGCAGTTCTTGCCCCATATAGGGTGGATACTCTGTCGTCGTCAACGTTACCAAAGGCTTTGCAGCGACCGAAGTCAATTGAACAATAAAGACACAAAGCGCCAAAGTGCAGTTGCGCAATGTTTTCATTCCTGAACCTCCGATATGAGCAACAGCAACGTGGTTGACCATTTTCAAGACGTGCCAACACACCTAGAAATCAATTAAACAGATTAGTACAAAAATCGATGAACTTTATGTCACTCCCCTGCCGAATCAGGCTGAACTGGATTGTGTGGTACGCATGAACATAACCAAGATTACTCACGTTGCCGCTGGTATCTTGATCCAGCCTTCTGGCCAGTTTTTGCTCGGCTCGCGCCCTGAAGGCAAACCCTACGCAGGCTGGTGGGAATTCCCCGGCGGCAAGCTAGAAAACGGTGAAACTCCGCTTGATGCTCTCAAGCGTGAACTGCACGAGGAGATGGGGATTACGGTAGAAACAGCCCAGCCTTGGCTGGTACAGGTCTTTACCTATCCGCATGCCACCGTCCGGCTCAATTTCTTCAAGGTAACCAACTGGCAGGGCGAACCACAGCCGCATGAAGGTCAAGCCTTTGCTTGGCAGGTACCCGGTGCACTTACGGTAGACCCTGTCTTGCCCGCCAATACACCGATTCTGCGCGGGCTACAGCTCCCTCCCCTGCTGGCTTTTTCAAACGTGGCCGAACTAGGGGCAGACGCCTGGCTGACCCAGCTGCAAACCAAACTGCAAGCCGGCCTGCGCTGGCTGGTGCTGCGCGAACCGCAGCTCGATGCCATCAGCTATGCCGAGCTTGCCCAGCAAACTTTGGCCCTTACAGCCTCCTATAGCTGCAATGTGCTACTGCATGGCGCAACAGACCAGGCCCGTGAACTGGGAGCAGCCGGCGTACACCTACCGGCACGCCAACTATTGCAGACAACACAGCGGCCAGATGGCTGGTGCGGTGCTTCGGTCCACAATGTCACCGAACTGGCCAAGGCAGCCGAGTTGGGCCTGGATTATGTCGTCCTGGGCACCATCAAGCCCAGCCTCAGCCATCCTGGCAGTGCCACGCTGGGCTGGGAAGGTTTCAGCGAACTGGTCAGCCAGGGCTGGCCCTTTCCCATTTATGGTATCGGTGGCCTCACCGAATTCGACTTGGTAGAAGCGCAGGCGGCCGGTGGTCAAGGTGTGGCTGCATTACGTGCGGCATGGCAATGAAGCCAGCCTGGAAAGCCGGCCTGACGGTAGCCGGGCTGGCCGGCTTGTTGGCCTTGAGCTACACGCTGCGCCCCACCGAAACCAGTCCAACAACTCGCTACCAGTGTACTGATCTGACAAAACCCTGCGCTATCCAGATTGGTGGCCAACCCTTCCTGCTTCGTGCACAAAGCGCGCCTTCAATGCTCAAACCGTTCCATCTGGTATTGCGTGGCCCAACCCGCCCGGCTGCACGGGTGCGTTTCGGCATGCAGGGCATGGAAATGGGTGCCATTGCCTTTCCACTCTCCGCCCAGGCCGATGGCAGCCTGGCGACCAATATTGTCCTGCCCTACTGCGTCCAAGGTAGGCGCGACTGGTGGTTAAGGCTTGAGTTGCCAGAAGAAAGTATAGAAGTAGCCTTTGTGACCCTTTAGGTGTTCTTGACGTATTTTCACTCGATATTCAATCTCCACAGCACCCGATTTAAATACGGCACCACCTTGTGTACGGCCAGATAACCTATCTATAAACACGCCATGTAGAGGTATATACGGACGGGTAACCCGCTGGAGATAAAAACGTGAATAAACTCAGCATGCGTACCAAACTCCTTTCCTTGGTACTGATCGCCCTGGTAGGGCTACTGGTCGTCGCGCTCACAGCGCTGGGTAGTCAACGCACTACGCTGATGGAAGACCGTCAACAGAAGACCCGCAATCTGATTGAAGTCGCCCATGGCATCGTTGTCAGTCACTATGAGTTGGAAAAAAGTGGCAAGCTGAGCCGCGAAGAAGCCCAGGCAAGGGCCAAGACCGAGCTCCGATCGCTGCGCTACGATAAGACGGAGTATTTCTGGATCAACGATATGACCCCGGTGATGGTCATGCACCCGATCAAACCCGAACTGGAGGGCAAGAACCTCAGCGAAACAAAGGACCCGGCGGGCAAATTCCTGTTCGTTGAATTTGTGAAGGCAGTGCAGAGCAAAGGTGAAGGCTTTGTAGACTATCTATGGCCAAAACCTGGCGCCGATAAACCAGTACCCAAGATCTCCTATGTGAAGGGCTTCGCACCATGGGGATGGGTTATTGGTAGCGGTATCTATATTGATGACATCGATGCGGCATTCTGGCGCAATAGTTTTAACTTGCTGGTGGTCGTCATTGCCACCGTCGTGGTGATGTTGCTGGTAGGTATCAAGCTGGCGGGGAAGTTGATTCAACAGCTTGGTGCCGAACCCGCTTATACCGTCGGGGTCGTGCAGCGTATTGCTGCCGGCCACCTAGACACATCGGTCAAACTCAACCCGAATGACAAGGACAGCCTGCTGGCACAGATTGGCGGCATGCAAACCCAGCTCAGCGAGCTGATCCGCCAAATTCGCACCAGTGCCGATTCGATAGGAGACATGGCCCAAACCGTGTCTGCCCGCTCCACCGAGGTGTCTACCGGCTCGGTTGGCCAAAACGACGCCGCATCATCCATGGCGGTTGCCGTCAATGAAATGACGGAAAGCATCAACCAGATCGCCAGTAATGCCGAACGGGCCAACAAACTGTCGCTGGAATCAGGTCAACTCTCACGCGACGGCAGTAAGGTGATTGACCGTGCAATGAGTGAAATGAACCTGATCAGCGAAGCCGTGCACCAGACCTCGGACGTAATCGATACCCTGGCCGCCAAAACCCAGACCATCACCAGTATTGTGAATGTCATTCATGATGTGGCCGACCAAACCAACCTGCTGGCCCTCAATGCCGCGATTGAAGCTGCTCGCGCTGGCGAACAGGGACGTGGTTTCGCCGTGGTAGCCGATGAGGTGCGAAAGCTTGCCGAACGTACCAGCAATGCCACTCGCGAAATCACCGCCATGATTACCGATATCCAGCAAAGCTCACAGGAATCCAAGTCTACGATGGTGATGGCCGTGCAACTGGTAGCCACTGGTGTTGAACTTGCCGGTCAAGGTGGTGAAGCGGTACGGCGCATAGAGGAAAGTGCAGGCCGAGTGGTCGGGGTCGTCGAAAACATATCAGCAGCCTTGAAAGAGCAAACGCTTGCCAACAATCTCGTCTCACAACAGGTAAGCCGAATTTCAGGTACTGCCAGCAGCAATGCAAGCTCTGCCCATACTGCTGCCGAAGTGACCAGCCATATGCAACAGCTGACCGAACAATTACGCACAGCCGTAAACCGCTTCCATATCTAGGTGCTGTCGGAGCAGGGTTTATGTGCCGCGTTGGCTCGGTCAATGCGACAAGCGCGGGAAATGAACTGAATCAAAGCAAGGCGGTCCCCTGGGAGGACTGCCGGTTTGCTTTATAATCCGGCGCTTCCGCAACACCATGGTCACGCCGTCCAATGAAAATCTCTCTGATTGCACTCGCCGCCGCCTTTTCGCTCAATGCAGCAGCAGCTCTGTCCATCCCCCCCGCGCCCGACCTATCGGCCAACGCCTATTTTCTGCTCGACGTCAACAGTGGTGCCCCACTGGCGGTGAAGAATCCCGATGCACGCATCGAGCCCGCCTCGCTGACCAAATTGATGACTGCCTACCTGACCTTCAAAGCAATTCAAGAAGGCCGGCTAAAACCAGAGCAGCAATTCACCGTATCGGAAAAAGGCTGGAAAACCGAAGGGTCACGCATGTTTCTCGACCCTAAAAAACCAGTGTCGGTAAACGACATGATCAAAGGCATGATTGTGCAAAGCGGTAATGACGCTTGCGTCACATTGGCCGAAGCCATTGCGGGCAGCGAAGACACCTTCGCCACCCTCATGAACCAGCAGGCGACCAAGCTGGGGATGAAGAACACTCACTTCATGAATGCCACCGGCCTGCCACACGCCCAGCACTACACCACGGCAAGGGACTTGGCCGCCTTGGCCACTGCCATCATTCGTGACTACCCCCAGTACTACCCCATCTACTCGATGAAGGAATACAGGTACAACAACATCACCCAGCCAAACCGCAACCAACTGCTGTATCGCGATCCACAAGTCGATGGCATGAAAACCGGCCATACCGACAGTGCCGGCTATTGCCTGGTTGCCAGCAAGAAAGCCGACGGCCGCCGAGTACTGAGCGTATTGCTGGGCACCAATTCAGACCGGGTCCGGACCGACGAGAGCGCCCGCTTACTGGGTTACGGTATTCAGTTCTTCGACAGCCCGCGCCTCTATGCTGCCCGTACCCCGGTCACCCAGGCACGCGTGTTCAAAGGCCAGGCCGACAATGTGGCTGTAGGCTTCGACCGCGATCAATACCTCACCATTGGGAAGGGTGGCGCCACCAAGGTACAGCAAGAAATCACGCTGCAGCCTAAGCTGATTGCGCCGATCAAGGCAGGCCAAGTCATCGGCAGTATCAAACTCAGCCTGGATGGCCAATCGCTGGGCGAGCTGCCGTTGAAAGCACTTGCTGCAGTGCCAGAAGCGGGTTTTTTCGGGCGGATGGTGGACAGCACCAAGCTTTGGTTCAACTGATTCAGGCCTAACCATACCCTGGGCATGGGGGCAATATGCCCCCGCCCCCAAACCATGAGGCAGCGATGCTTTACTTAAACGGCCATTTTGTCCGCCCTGAAGATGCCAAGATCTCGGCCCTTGATAGAGGCTGCCTGTTTGGCGATGGCGTTTATGAAGTCATTCCGGTGTATTCCCGCCAACCTTTCCGGCCCGCCGAACATATCCGTCGCCTGGAGGCAAGCTTGGCTGCTATCGGTCTGCCAAACCCCCATACGGCAGAGCAATGGATAGCGCTGGTTAAGCAGGTGATCAGCCAGCAAGACTACGAAGACCTATCCATCTACCTGCATGTCACCCGCGGCAATGCGGGCGAGCGTGACTTTCCGTTTCCGGAGAACACACCGCCAACCGTGTTGATCAATCCTGCTCCACTGGTCGTACCCAGCCAGGAAGCCAAAGCCACGGGGGTGCGCGCTATCAGCCATGCTGATTTCCGCTGGCTGCGCTGCGATATTAAATCGCTGAACCTCCTACCCGCTGTATTGCTGCGCCAAGCGGCCAAGCAAGCAGGTTGTGCCGAATGCGTGATGTTTCGTGACGGCATGCTCAGCGAGGGCGCCGCCAGTAATATCTTTGTGGTGAAGAACGGCGTGATCGCCGTACCGCCAAAGGACCATTTGATATTGCCCGGCATTACCTACGATGTAGTGATTGAGCTGGCGCAGCAGCACGGTTTGCCTTTGGAAGTACGTCACATCAGCGAAACTGAGGTGCGCAATGCTGACGAGCTATGGATGACCAGTTCTACCAAGGAAGTGCTGGGGATTATCGAACTGGATGGCAAACCTGTTGGCAATGGCCGGGTTGGCCCCCTGGCGCAAAGGCTGGACAGCTACTACCAGGCATTCAAACAAACCATTATGCGCAAGCCCATAACATGCTGATCCGACTCGCCATCCAAGAAGATGCAACCGCCTGGCACGCACTCCGGCTAGAAGCACTGCAGGCTAACCCCGAATCCTTCGGCAGTAGTTATGACGAAGAACGTGATATGCCCCTTGGCAACATCGCCGCACGCCTTACCGACCCACTCAACCGGGTTTGGGTGGCGGAAGAAAATGGTGAGTTACTGGGCACGGCAACCGCCCGGCGCGAAGGAATGGCAAAATCAGCGCACCGCACCAACCTGTTTGCCATGTATGTCGCCCCCCATGTACGCCAACAGGGCTTGGGGCGCCAGCTGGCGCAGGCGGTGATCAACAGCGCGCGCGACGACTTGGAAACTGACTGGCTGCAACTCTCAGTCACGTGCGACAACCTGGCTGCCTGCCAGCTTTATATACAGTTGGGGTTTGTGAACATGGGCTTTCAGCCCGATGCCCTGCGCATAGACGGCCAATCATTTGACGAATACCACATGGTGCTTGATTTACGAGCCGCCACGGAGGCTCTGGCATGAGCGACAAAGAAACCATTATCGAATTCCCATCGCGTTTCCCCATCAAAATCATGGGGCCACGCCACGACGACTTTTCGCAAACCATTTTCGAGTTGGTACGGGTGCATGCGGCCGACCTGACTGCTGAAGACATTGAGCTGAGAGTCAGTTCTGGCGGTAACTACATCTCACTGACCGTCACCGTGACCGCCATTTCGCAAGCACAACTCGATGCCATCTACCGTGCAGTGACCGCCCACCCGATGGTGAAATACGTCCTGTGAGCTCACCCTTCATCCTGCGGCCGGGCCGCCCGGTGGATGCCGAGGCGCTTACCCGAATATCCCATGTGGCCAAGGCGCACTGGGGCTACCCGGCCGAATGGCTGGTTATGTGGCGAGAAGGCCTGACGGTGACCGAAGCCGATCTGGCAGCCAATTGGTGTGTGGTGGCAGAGCTGGCAGACAAGCCGGTGGCGTTCGCCATGGTAGCGCTGGAAGACGGCATGTTCGAACTGAACCATTGCTGGGTCCTGCCCGAGGCCATGGGCATGAAGTTAGGCACGACCATGTTCAACATGGCGCGGGCACATGTGGGCAACAACCAGCCCTTGTTCATCGTCGCCGAACCTAAAGCTGAGGGGTTTTACCAGCGGCAGGGTGCCCGAACCCTCGGACTGTGGCCGTCGCTGCCAGAGGGCAGAAAGGTGCCCATGATGCTGTGGCAGCATGCCACGCCGATGGCGAGCGAAGTCGTGCAGAGCCACTGGCTGGGCATGCAGGATTACATCCCCACCTGGATGGCCATGCAGGAGTTCACCACGCATCGGCAGCCAGATACGCCCGACGAACTGTGGTTGCTGGAACACCCCCCTATCTTCACACAGGGGCAGGCCGGTAAGCCGGAACACGTGCTGCAAACTACCGCCATTCCTATCGTGCCTATCGACCGTGGGGGACAGGTGACCTACCATGGGCCGGGCCAACTGATAGGGTATGTGATGGTCGACCTTAGCCGTCGAAAACTCGGAGTACGAGAACTGGTTCGCCGGCTGGAACAAAGCCTGGTCGAACTGTTGGCAGACCTGAATATCACCGCCTACGGTAAAGTCGATGCACCGGGCGTGTATGTACAGATGGCTAAAGGCGAAGCCAAGATTGCTTCGCTTGGGTTACGCATCCGCAATGGGAAAAGCTATCATGGCCTGGCGCTGAATGTGGATATGGACCTCACGCCGTTCAGCTACATCAACCCATGTGGCTATGCCGGTTTGGCCGTAACGCAACTGAAGGATTTGGGCGTGAATGAAACGCCGGCCTCGCTTGCGCCGCGTTTGGCCGCTAAAATCAATGCCTTGCTCGCATTGGAAGGCACCGCCTCAATCGCCGACTATGCCCTGAGCGCCAAGCCAGCTACTGTTTGAACTGGCTGCAGAAAACGAAAGAACCCACGCATGTCCTCGCCCGTCGTCACCACCCCGCCCGCGAAAGCCGAACAAGGCGTCAAGGAGTCTGTTACCAAGACTACGCTTGCCCCCATCATCGCTGGGGTCAAGCTAAAGGGGGAGGCCAAGACCGCCCGTATCCCGATCAAGATCGTGCCGTTCGACAAACCGCTGGAGAAGCCGGACTGGATTCGCGTCAAGGCCCCAAGCGGCAGCCGCTTTTACGAGATCAAGAACATTCTGCGCGAGCAGAAGCTGCACACGGTGTGCGAAGAAGCCAGCTGCCCGAATATCGGTGAGTGCTTTGGTAAAGGCACGGCCACCTTCATGATCATGGGAGACATCTGTACCCGTCGTTGCCCCTTCTGCGATGTGGGCCATGGTCGTCCGAATCCGCTGGATGAGAACGAACCCAAGCACTTGGCAGAAACCATTGCCGCCCTGCGCCTGAAGTATGTGGTGATCACCTCGGTGGACCGGGATGACCTGCGCGACGGCGGTGCAGGCCATTTTGCCGATTGCATACGGCTTAGCCGCGAATTGTCACCCGCCACCCAGATCGAAGTGTTGGTGCCCGACTTCCGCGGCCGCCTGGATGTCGCCATCGATATCCTCAGCGAAACACCGCCCGATGTAATGAACCACAATCTGGAAACCGCGCCACGCCTGTACAAGCAGGCTAGGCCCGGTTCGGATTACCTGCATTCGCTGAAGCTGCTGAAAGACTACAAGGCGCGTAACCCGAATGTCGCCACCAAATCCGGCATCATGGTGGGCCTGGGTGAAACCGATGAGGAAATCCTCGAAGTAATGCGCGATATGCGCGCGCACGATATCGACATGATCACCATTGGGCAGTACCTGGCACCATCGAACTCGCACTTGCCAGTGTTGCGTTATGTCACGCCCGACCAGTTCAAGTTCTTTGAGGCGGAAGCCTACAAGATGGGTTTCAAGCATGCTGCGGTTGGTGCGCTCGTTCGGTCTAGCTACCATGCAGACCAGCAAGCGCACGGCGCTGGCGTTTGACCTCGCACAGCTATTATTTTCAACGCCCAGCACCACAAGAAAGCGCACCATGGCTCAGGATTCTGACGACAAGTTCTACGACAGGGCAGATGCCTATATCCAGCTGGCCAACACACAGTTTGAAGATGCGGAGCTTGCCGAGGTCAGCGCTTCCTTCATGTATGCCTTTGCCCGCTATACCGCATGGCTAAGCTCGCAGGAATTTTCGTCCGGCAAGGACATGCAAGCCGCCAAAGCCAAGACGATGGCCTTCTTCACCAAGCAATTCCAAGCCATGTTGGAAGAGAACTTCGACGATTACATCGAGAATTTCGAGACGTATCAGGAGTAAGGTAATCAACGGGGGCTTAGACTATCCCATCCTAGCGCCCGTAAAAAAGCCGATGGCAGCATGCTGCCATCGGCTTTTTTCTGCTAGAACCTGTCTAAAGTCTCGCGAGCTAAGGCAAGATAAGGCGAAAACAGCCGAGGAAGCGGAGTTTACACAGGGTAAATGAGCATTCCGAGGGTGTTTTCAACACCATATTGCCGACGCGTAGCAGAATTTAGTCAGGTTCTTAGCCGACCGCTCAGCCAGCACTAGGATGTGTCATGTCCAACGGCACCATCCATTCGCTGAATTGCGCTTCGGTCAAATACCCCAACTGCAAGGCTGCCTCTCGCAGGGTCGTACCCTCCTTATGGGCTTTCTTGGCAATCTCAGCCGCCTTGTCATAACCGATATTCCGGTTCAGTGCCGTCACCAGCATCAGGTTCTTGTCCAGGTTGTCGGTAATTCTGCCGCGAGCAGGCTCGATTCCGGCAGCACAGTGTTCGGTGAAGGCATCACAGGCATCGGCAATCAACTCGATGCTTTCCAGTACATTGTGTACCATCACCGGCTTGTAGACGTTGAGTTGGAAATTACCCTGGCTGCCTGCAAAGGCCACAGCCGCATCATTGCCAAACACCTGCACGCAAACCATGGTCATGGCCTCGCACTGGGTTGGGTTGACCTTGCCGGGCATGATGGATGAGCCCGGTTCGTTCTCAGGAATCGTCAACTCGCCAATGCCACAGCGTGGCCCACTGGCCAGCCATCGCACATCATTGGCCATTTTCATCAGCCCGCCCGACAGGGTGCGTAATGCTGCCGAGGTATTGACCAGCGCATCATGGGCCGACAATGCAAAGAATTTATCAGGTGCAGCTCTAAACGGCTGGCCGGTGAATTCAGCAATGCGAAAAGCTGCCGTATCTCCAAACTTAGGGTGGGCATTCAGGCCGGTTCCCACAGCCGTGCCGCCAATGGCAAGGTCGTACAAGCCGGACAGCGCGGCTCTGACAGTCTGCAGGCCAAAATCGATCTGCGCTACCCAGGCGCCTATTTCCTGCCCCAGCGTAATGGGTGTGGCGTCCTGCAGATGCGTGCGGCCGGTCTTGACCAGATTCGCATGTTCGAATGCCTTAGCGGCCAAGGTTTCGCGCAAACGGCTTACTGCGGGGAACAACCGCCGCTGTAATTCCGCCACGACTGCAATATGCATGGCGGTAGGAAAGGTATCGTTGGACGACTGGCCGCGATTGACATGGTCGTTGGGATGAACCGGCGTCTTACTGCCCAATACCCCACCGGCCAATTCAATCGCACGGTTCGATATCACTTCATTGGCATTCATATTGGACTGAGTACCCGACCCGGTTTGGAACACCACCAAGGGAAAGTGCTCATCCAATGCACCACTGATTACCTCGTCGGCTGCAGCCACAATCAACTTGGCCGTATCCACCGGAAGTTCGCCCAGGTCGGCATTGGCCTCGGCGGCGGCACGCTTTAGTACCCCCAGTGCATAGATAATGGGGCGCTGCCACCGAAAGCGAGTGACACCAATGGGAAAATTATGAATAGAACGCTGAGTCTGTGCGCCCCAATAACGGTTGGATTCAACGGCGATACTGCCCATCGAGTCCGTTTCCTGACGATGCTTGATCATGGTGGAGGGTATCTCACTGGCTGGGATAGATAGACGGAAGAGTAACTGATCGAAAAACCGGATGCCTGCAGAAACTACCGTACATTCTTCAAGTCATTACGGCGGATCGCATCGAAACTGAGACCGATGGCCGAGCGATAACGTTTTTCCATCTCGCCACTTTTTATCCGACGTTGGACTTCCCGGTCGAATTCGGCAACTTTGGCTGCCAGTTCGGGTCGGACAGCATGAAACTGTGGCATGACCTCAACGATGGGTTCGAGTAAGCGGATTATCAACTGCTGCTCCTTACGGACGCGCTCCACCCAGATCAAATCGTCAAACATCACATCAATACGTTTGGCGGAAAGTTGACGCAAACCGTCCATTGGGTCGGTCATTTCAACCGTTTCCCAATTCTGGTATTGGCCGACCTGTTGGGGATAGACATAGTTTTTGACAATACCGACACGCGCCTGTGCGAACTGGTCCAGTCCATCAAAGCGTTTCAGCATTGAGCCCTCCTGTACCCACGCAGCCACCAGCCAATACTCCGTCGGCGTCGTCGTAAATTTCCAGGTAGGAAGGGTTTCCTTGTCGGCAAAGAGCATCGCATCAATCTTGCCTTCGTGTGCAGCCTGCAGGCACCGGGTTTGGGTGCCGGACTGAAAGTTCAGCGCCAAACCCATTGCGCCGTAGATCTCACGAATCAAGTCGATTGTTATGCCACTATGGCCGCTCTTGTTGTCATAGGCGGCATAAGGAGGCCAATTGTCATAGCAAACCCTCAGCGTCTGCTGAGCGCGCGAACTCAAGGCCAGGAATGCCAGCAATATTAGGAGCAGATTACGCACGATGAAATCGATATGGATGCACCTAATACGGTTTTAGTGTGTTTAACAAAAAAAAGATGCCAAAACGTGCCTCAAATTCATAGCTTGCGGACACCACACGTCGCAGCTTGAACTATGATGCCCAAAGGAGTGGAAAATACCGTTCAGCGCCTTGAAATAGAAAAGGACGGCTTGTGAGTAATCAGGTCTTGATCGTAGATGACAGCCGTGTATCCCGGATGCTTGTCCGTGGGTATCTGGAAGAAAGCAGGCCCAACTGGCGATACTTCGAGGCATCGAGTGGTGAAGACGCCATTGCCTTGGTGCAGAAGGAAGCCATCGACCTCGTCACAATGGATATCAATATGCCGGGCATATCGGGCCTGGCGGCAGGCGAACGTATTTTGCAGCTTCGCCCCAAAGCACGCGTGGTCGTGCTTAGCGCCAACGTTCAGGCAAACGTCCGTGATAAAGCCGAGGCCCTGGGCATGCAGTTCCTGCCCAAGCCGGTTACTGCAGCCACCATCGTCCGCCTGCTGGAGATGATGGAGCAAGAATGAACGTCTATCTCACTCCCCTCCAGCATGATGCGCTGTGTGAAATTTTCAATATCAGCGTGGGCCGGGCTGCCGCCGCCATGGGCGGCCTTGTAGGGGAGAATGTCAGTCTGTCGGTGCCAGCGATGCGGTTTTGTTCGATCGATGCACTGAAAGACCGCATGAACATGGTTGAATGGCAGCAAGTGAGCGCGGTGTCCCAGTCCTTCAAGGGCAGCTTCGAAGGTGACGCCTTACTGATGTTCCCCAACGACGATGGTATGGAAATCGTGCGGTTGATGTTATCCCACGTAAAACAAGCCGTGGATATCAACGAGCTGAGAGGCGACGCACTGATCGAGATCGGCAACCTGTTGTTCAATGCCTGCCTGTCGAGCCTGGCCGATATCTTCGATGAAGAATTTATTTTTGATATCCCACGCCTACGCAGTTGCAGTGGCAGCGAAGTGCTGGCCCAGGAATCCCATAGCCCACGTAATCCAGTGCTGTTCCTCAATATCCAGTTCACGCTGGGGAAGCGGCATATTGAAGGCTTTCTGGCCTTTCTGATTACCTTATCCTCGCTCGATACCCTGCGTCACGGTGCTGACCGATTCATTCGACGCGAAGGCACCACTTCCACGCCATGAGCGACCGGGACCAACACGACCCACTTCCGCAAGAACTCAGCATGACCGTGCTGATGACGCCTGACATGGCCAACTTTTCGGGCAATGTCCATGGGGGATCGATTCTCAAGCTGCTCGACCAGGTGGCATATGCCTGCGCCAGCCGTTATGCCGGCAGCTATGTCGTGACGCTATCGGTAGATCAGGTCACCTTTGCCCGGCCGATCCACGTGGGTGAACTGGTTACCTTCCTGGCCTGTATCAATTACACCGGCCGCAGTTCCATGGAAGTCGGCATCAGGGTCATCGCCGAACATGTAAGCCAACGCAGTGTCCGACACACCAACAGCTGTTTTTTCACTATGGTGGCCGTAGGCGACGATGGCAAGCCCGTCAGCGTGCCACCGCTGCAACCGCACGATGAAGATGCTCGCCGACGCTGGAAAGAAGCTGAATTACGCAAGCAGCATCGGCTCGATTACGCCGCCCAACGCGCTGCACTCAAGCAAACCATCAACTAGGCGTGTCATCAACCATTCAAGCGGGCTGCATTGCCTTCGTTCGAGCTTGTTTGGTTTTGTTAAAACCTGATCACGATCTTAACTACGCCATCGACTGGACGTTAAGCTGTCCGCGGTCTAAGAACCTGTCTAAAGTCTGCCTTGCATCAGCAATACGGCGTTGAAAACACCCTCGAAATGCTCATTTACCACGCGTAAACTCCGCTTCCTCGGCTGTTTTCGCCTTGTCTTGCCCTAGCTCGCGAGACTTTAGACAGGTTCTAATTTCATGCACGTTTGGCTTGGTATTAATGCCGGCACAGTGCGTGAAAAAGCATGGGAAACGCACCAACACAACGGATCAGACCACCCCCTATTGGCATGCTAGCAACCCTCCCCCAAATGGGGGATGCGGAAAATAAAATTATCTGTCTATCTAGGAGGTAACGGCTACATCGGCCGGAGCCGTTCTCTCAGTTAGGAGATACCGCGCTATCGTTTGATCAGAGTGCGGCGCTTATGCAGCGATCTAACTTGGCCACTCGCGAGCAGTTCAAATTTTTGTCCACCCTGCCGGCAACGGCTGATCATGTCCGCCTCGCGCTTGGTGTCATCGTTGCATCGGCCATTCTTTTTGCGATTGCCATACCATTTGCCAAGCTGCCTTTGGGCAAGGTATGGGCCTTCATTCCAGCCTACCAGTCAGCCCTCGTTATCAATGATCTGATTACTGCAGCCTTGTTATTTGGGCAGTTCCATATCTTGCGCTCTCGAGCACTCTTGGCGCTGGCATCGGGGTATCTGTTCACTGCCTTCATGGCAATCGCTCACGCGCTTACCTTTCCAGGATTATTTGCTGAAACAGGCTTGCTTGGCGCGGGGCCGCAAACTACCGCTTGGCTTTATATGTTCTGGCATGGCGGTTTTCCGATCATGGTGACGATATACGCGTTGTTGGCCAATCGTACTGACTCGGCTCCGCTACGCTTGGTCCCTGGTCGCGCCATCGTCACCTGTATCGCCGCAACGTTGATAGCTGCCTGCGGGCTTACTTCTGTTGCTACTTTAGGTAAGGATTACCTACTACCTATCATGCAAGGTAACCGCTATACCCCCCTTATGATTGCTGTGGTTATCACTGTATGGAGCTTGAGCATCATAGGATTGTTCATCGTTGGCAGGCGATGGATGCGTACCCTGCTTGACCTGTGGCTGGCGGTAACGATGTTCGCCTGGGTCTGTGACATTGCACTGTCCACGGTCCTCAATGCTGCCCGCTTCGACCTTGGTTTTTACGCAGGGCGGGTATACGGGCTGCTGGCTGCGAGTTTCGTGCTGATCGTACTACTACTGGAAAACAGCAAGCTATACGCCCACCTTGCTACTACCGCTGTGGCTTTACGCGAAGCAAAACAGGCCGCCGAGGAGGCTACTCAGGCGAAATCAATGTTTCTGGCGAATATGAGCCATGAAATACGCACGCCGATGAACGCCATCATTGGTATGTCATACCTAGCATTGAAAACCAAACTCACAGCGCGACAACGTGACTACGTTGGCAATATACATAATGCGGGCACGTCACTGCTTGGCATCATCAACGACATTCTGGACTTCTCCAAGGTCGAGGCTGGCAAGCTTGACATCGAGTCAGTGCAATTCTGGCTGGACGATGTGCTCGACAACGTTTCAGCCATGGTGGCTCAAAATGCGGGCGAAAAGGGATTGGAGCTGTTAGCCAGCAATGGCAGGGGTGTACCGCAAGGTTTGATCGGTGATCCATTGCGCTTGGGCCAGATACTCATCAATTTCGTCAACAACGCTATCAAGTTTACCGACAAGGGCCAGGTAGCCATCACCATCACGCTGCTTGAGCGAGTTGGCGACAAAGTACAGCTGCGATTCGGTGTACACGATACGGGTATCGGCATGACTGAAACGCAAGCGGCACAGCTCTTCCAAGCCTTTACGCAGGCCGATAGTTCGACCACGCGCAAGTATGGCGGCACTGGGCTGGGGCTTACCATTGCCAAGCGTCTGATTGAAGCGATGGGTGGCACGATTCAGGTGGAATCAGCCCCCGGTTGGGGTAGTTCGTTTGTATTTAACATTTGGCTGGGTGTTTCAATGTCAGCCGATATGGACCGCAGATTATTACCCGAATCACTGAAGGGTCTGCGGGTCTTGGTGGTGGACGACAATAGCTCGGCACGCGAAATATTGGCGGAGCATCTGAGTGCACTGGACTTCGCGGTCAATACCTGCGCTTCAGGCCCCGAAGCGATCGAAGCCATCCAACAAGCCGATCTTGACCATCCTTATGACATCGTGTTCGTCGATTGGATGATGCCAGAAATGGATGGCCTGGAGACGATCAGACAGATTCGAATATTAAACCGTTGTGCTCGTATCGTCATGGTTACCGCCTTTGGTCGTGATTATGTACGTGCTCGCGGTGAAGTTATCGGCATTAATGGGTTTCTCACCAAGCCGGTTAGCCAGTCTTCGCTGCTCGATATGATCCTTGGCATAGTCGGTGCACAACTGGGTAATTCGGCGAGATTTGAAACGATTACAGATACGTTGCCCAGTTTGAATGGGATATGCCTGCTGCTTGCTGAAGACAACAAGGTCAACCAGCAGATCGCCGTTGAGTTGTTGGAGAGTGCCGGCGCCGCCGTCTCGGTAACGAGTAATGGTCGGGAAGCCGTGGACAAGCTTATGGCAAGCGGAAGGGAAGTATTCGATGCCGTGTTGATGGACGTGCAAATGCCGATTATGGATGGCATAGAAGCAGCACGTTTGATACACGCCGATGCACGTTTTGTGGACTTACCCATCATCGCCATCACAGCTGATGCGTTGAATGAAGAGCGAGAGCGCTGTTTGGCTGCCGGCATGGTGGACCACATTTCCAAGCCGATTGATCCACATGCCATGTTTATTACATTGCGACGCTGGGTCCAACCCACATCTGCACCCACTACCCAGCCTTTAGCCGTTGCAGGTTCGTTGACTGACGCACGGGTGATTCCGACGATTGAAGGGCTCGACCAAGCAGCAGGACTTCGACGTGTTGCTGGCAATCGCGACCTATATCTACGCTTATTGCGACAATTTGCCGCAGAAGAGGCTGATGCGCCGGCTCGCATTGAGGTGGCGCTGGCGGAGGGGGACAACGATTTGGCTGTGCACACCATACATGCGCTCAGAGGCGTAGCCGGCAGCATTGGGTTCATCGATTTACAAGCAGCAGCGGTGGTACTTGAACGCGCAATCAAGTCACATGAAGCCAATCAAGTGCCGTTACAACGGGTCGCGCAGGAGCTGATACGCATCGTTACCGCCTTGCAGCATGCCCTCGGCCAAGCTGCACAGCCAGTGGTTACTGCATCGGATGATGCACCGCTGCTTGTAATGCGCCTCGTATCGCTGCTTTCTGTGAGTGATGGTGAAGCATTGAGTTATTACCTCGAACACGCACCTGCTATTCGCGCGGTATTTCCTGATGGGGACTTTGCCATCTTTGAAAGAGCACTGACCAATTTCAACTTTGTCGAGGCGCTGGATCGTCTGCAACAAGTAGTCAAGGCAGCCGACACTGTGCTGGAGGAAGGTACACCATGAATAGGTCGCCTGATGCTACGGATCTGCAAACAATTTTGATTGTTGACGACACACCCGAAAACCTGACTCTGCTCTACGGTCTGCTGAAAGACCGCTATCGGGTCTTGATTGCAACCAACGGTGAACGGGCGCTCCAGCTTACCGCCGGCGACTCTCTCCCAGATATGATCCTGCTGGATGTAATGATGCCCGGTATAGGTGGCTTTGAAGTCTGCAAGCGGTTGAAGGAAAACCCTCTAACTGAAAAGATACCCGTGATTTTTCTCACTGCGATGGAAGAAAATGAAAACGAGCAGGAGGGCTTTGACGTAGGGGCGGTTGACTACATCATCAAACCCATTTCTCCACCTATTGTCCTGGCACGTGTCAAAACACACTTGAAACTCAAGGCGGCGGCGGATTTTCTGGAAGACAAGGCAGCCTTCCTTCAAGATGAAGTCGAGAAGCGCACACGTGATGTGCTGGTTATCCAGGACGTCACCATCATGGCGCTCGCCTCCTTGGCCGAAACTAGAGATAACGAAACCGGCAACCATATCCTCCGGACACAACACTACGTACGTTTGCTTGCGATGCAATTGAGGAGTCATCCGAAGTTTCGTACAGCACTTGATAACGACACCATTCAGATGCTCTACAAATCCGCCCCGCTACACGACATTGGCAAGGTTGGCATACCGGACAACATACTTTTGAAGCCCGGCGTGCTGACGGCAGAAGAGTTTGAGGTGATGAAGACCCACACCACGCTGGGTCGCGACACAATTGTTACCGCCGAGAAATTACTTGATGCGCCCAGCAGCTTTCTTCGCCTGGCGCGGGAGATTGCCTATAGCCATCAGGAAAAATGGGATGGCAGTGGGTACCCAGAAGGGTTGGCCGGCAATGACATCCCCGTTTCTGCACGTCTTATGGCAGTAGGGGACGTCTACGACGCACTCATCTCACGTCGTGTCTACAAAGCCCCTTTTCCCCATAAAAAGGCAGTAGAGATTATCCGTGAGGGGCGTGGACGGCATTTTGATCCAGACATAGTGGACGCCTTCTTACAGATTGCAGACGACTTTCATGCTGTGGCGATGCGCTACTCGGATGGTCATGAAGCAGGCAGGCCGCCCCAACCTGAACTACCGACTTCCTCTGCAAGTATCATGTGAGCAGAGAGGCGAGCTGTGCGTACCCCGGGCTACTCTTCGACCCGCGCCACCTCCACCCGGTTGCGCCCATCGTTCTTGGCGCGATAAAGAGCCGCATCCGCATGCTGGATCAGTGTATCCGCTTGCTCGCCATCCCGAGGGTAGACCGCCAGCCCCATGGAAATGGTGACCGCTGGCAATACCACACCACCCACGCGCACCGTCAGTTGCGCAATTTGCTCGCGTAACAGCTCGCACTTTGCCAACGCCGCTACCTGATCGGTTTCCGGCATAATCAGTGTCAGCTCCTCACCGCCAAAGCGGCAAGCCAGATCGCTACCGCGCAATGACTTCAACAGTAGTTGGGCAATATGCCGCAATACCTGGTCACCCGCCTCGTGGCCATGGTTGTCGTTGAATCGCTTGAAGTGGTCGACATCCAACATCACCAGGCTCAGAGGCGTATTCTGACGATTGGCTCGTACCAATTCGCGTTCCAGGGTCTCATTGAGAAAACGGCGGTTATACAGCCCGGTCAGGGCATCGACGATAGACTGCCTGCGCAGGTTCTCGCGTAGATTCATATTGGTTACAGCCAGCGCTACCTGTTCAGTCAGGGTATTGGCAACCTGCAACAGTTCAGGTGGGAATGCGTCCGCAACCTCTGCTGTGCCGGCTTCCAGGTAGAGAATACCTACCGGCTCTCCACCTGCCATCAGCGGCAGGCACAGATAAGCATCCGGCCGGCGCACCCCCAGATGCTGGCAAACAGGTTCCAAACGCAAATCCCTTACCGCATGGGGTTGCCCACGCCGGATGGCCCAGCATTGATTCGGTTCGAACAAGATCGTGTCGCTACTAAGCTGCCCCCACGAAGTCATACGCTCCAACAAATCACGCGAAGAGTAATAGGCATAGAGTGCACCTGCATGCTGCCCAAACAGCTGGTAAGCATACTTGCCGGCCACTTCGAAGAACTCTTCGGCATCCTGGCAGACCTGTAGCGCACTGGACATCTTGGACAATAGCGCCATATGCCGATTACGTTCTTCAAGGTTCGCCGCACCAAGCTGCATGCGTTCACTGACCTCCTGCAACTCTTCGACCGTCCTTGCCCGCTCGCGTATGCCCAGAAAAATCTGCCATAACAGTAAGCTGAACAACACTGCGTCGAGCACAGTCACCAGCACCACAACCAGATTCACCAACTGGCGGCGGCTTTGGTATTCGTTGTATTGCACCGCCTTGCGGGCATTCAGCTGGCTACGGAGATCGGTAACGCTAAAGCGCAACCGGTCCATGCCCAATTTGCCCGACAAAATATCATCAGTGTAAGCCGGGGTCCCACCATTCAGACGCCGTTGTTCGATAACCCTGCCCTGGTATTGATGCAATATATCGATCTGCCGGCTGATCAACTCCAGACTGCGTAAGGTATCAGTATCATTACGCAATGTCCGACGCAAGCGGGTCAATAGTCCCTGAGCTTGTTCATTCCCCTGATAATAAGGCTGTAGATACTCCTGTCGACCGGTAATCAGATAACCCTGAGTCCCTGATTCTGCATACTTCAAGCTAGATAGCATGAGTTGCAACTGCTCCATCTGCTCGGCGGTCTGCAGATAGCGGACATCCGACTCTTCCACCCAACCGGCCGAGATGATAGGCGCCAGCGCAGTGAACAACAGCAGGCACATGGCCAGAACAAAGCCAAGTTGGAGATAACGTTGCGAGAGGATGACTTTCCGGGTTTGCGACATTGGCAAGTTGGTCACTTGTTTACAAACAATGTCACAAGGCCTTTTCCATTTCCTGACTGGACAACAACAAGGTCGAAATTAGTCAAGCGGTGAAAAAACCGCGGTTTGTGGTAGGTAACGATTGTTTACACGCCATACATCAGCCCGGTAAGAGAGCTGGCACAGTAAAATAGTTCTTCCCACCCTACTCAGTTTGGAGACCTAATGAGGACCAAAGCCGCCATCGCCTGGCAAGCCAGCCAACCACTCAGCATTGAAGAAGTCGACTTGGCAGGGCCACGTGCGGGTGAAGTGCTGGTTGAGATCAAGGCCACCGGCATCTGCCACACCGACTATTACACCTTGTCGGGCGCAGACCCAGAGGGACTATTCCCCGCCATCCTCGGCCATGAGGGTGCCGGCGTGGTGATGGAGGTTGGTGCGGGCGTCACTTCACTAAAGCCGGGCGACCATGTGATTCCGCTCTACACCCCCGAATGCCGTCAGTGCAAATTCTGCCTCTCGCGCAAAACCAACCTATGCCAAGCCATTCGCGCGACGCAAGGCAAGGGGCTGATGCCCGATGGCAGCTCGCGCTTTTCGCTCGATGGCAAACCCATCTACCACTACATGGGCACCTCCACGTTCGCCAACCATATCGTGGTACCCGAGATTGCCCTGGCCAAGATTCGCCCGGATGCCCCGTTCGATAAGGTCTGCTATATCGGCTGCGGCGTAACGACGGGGGTGGGCGCTGTCATCTTCACCGCCAAGGTGGAAGCCGGTGCGAATGTGGTGGTGTTTGGCCTCGGCGGCATTGGCCTGAATGTCATTCAGGGCGCGAAAATGGTGGGCGCAGACAAGATCATCGGCGTGGATCTCAACCCCAGACGTGAAGCACTGGCACGCCAGTTCGGCATGACCCACTTCATCAACCCAAGCCAAGTCGAGAACGTGGTCGACCATATCGTCCAGCTTACTGATGGGGGTGCCGACTACAGCTTCGAGTGCATCGGCAATACCAAGGTGATGCGCCAGGCGCTGGAGTGTTGCCACAAGGGTTGGGGCAAATCCATCATTATCGGCGTGGCCGAAGCCGGCGCCGAGATCAGCACCCGCCCCTTCCAGCTCGTCACCGGCCGTGAATGGAAAGGCTCCGCTTTTGGCGGTGCACGCGGCCGCACCGATGTACCAAAGATTGTCGAATGGTATATGGAAGGCAAACTGAATATCGACGACCTGATCACCCATCGCCTGCCGCTGGAACGCATCAATGAGGGGTTTGACCTGATGAAGGCAGGGGAGTCGATTCGGTCGGTAGTGGTTTACTGATCGAAGATGAAATAAACAAGATGGCGATAACAAAGAGGTCAATACGCGATGAGTAGCACTCTGGAATTGATGAGCGAACACCGCTGCTTCGGTGGTCTGCAGCGCTTTTACCGGCACGACTCGCGTGAAATCGGCCTGTCCATGCGCTTTTCAGTCTACCTACCGCCACAAGCGCAGCAAGGACGGGTACCGGGTCTGGTTTACCTCGCAGGCCTAACCTGTACCGAAGAAACCTTCATGATTAAGGCCGGCGCACAGCGGTATGCCGCCGAACATGGCCTGGCGCTTATCGCCCCAGATACCAGCCCACGCAGCGCCAGGGTGGAGGGCGAGATGGAAAGCTGGGACTTCGGCGTAGGGGCAGGCTTTTACCTCGATGCGACGCAAGCACCGTGGAGTACGCACTATCGGATGGAGAGCTATCTGATGCACGAGCTGCTCGATCTGGTCTGCGCCACGCAGCCTGTCAAGGCAGACCAACTTGGCATCTTCGGCCATTCCATGGGCGGCCATGGTGCCTTGACGCTGGCTTTGCGTCACCCTGGGCGGTTCAAGTCCTTATCCGCTTTCGCCCCGATTGCCGCAGCCAGCGAATGTCCGTGGGGCGAAAAAGCGTTCGCCGGTTACCTCGGCAGTGACCTTACCGATTGGCTCGCCCATGATGCCAGCGCCCTCATGCGCAAAACCCAAGCGCCTTACCCTGCCGGCATCCTGATTGATCAGGGTCTGAGCGATACCTTCCTCGATAACCAGCTGCTGCCCGACCGTTTTGAAGCTGCCTGCCGCGATGCCAACCAGCCACTCACCCTGCGCCGTCACGAAGGCTACGACCATGGGTACTACTTCATCAGCAGCTTTATTGCCGACCATATCGCCCACCACGCCCAGCAGTTGATGCCTTCCAACCCTGCGTTCTTTCACAGTGAGGAACCCAACTACCGTTCGGCCTGAGCACCGAACGGAAACACTTTCCTGGCGGTCTATACTCGAAGTGCTACCCAATGGGCCGCGTTGCATAGGCATTTGGCGCGCCTCCCACACCAAAAGGAGCGGCACCATGGATAAGATGAGTAAAGCCCAGTAACGAAACAAAACGCCACACGTCAGCCATCGGCAATTTAAGCTTGATCACCCTTTTGAGTGTCCTAGTGCAACTAATCCTTGAAATAAACATCCATGCAATGGCATGCATGGGTTCAGCTGTAAATATTACGGGCCGAGAGCCAGCGTAAAATGTGGACCGGGATAATGTTTAAACGCAAACCATTGCACCTAGAGGACAAAACGTTGTGAGCAATACAGGAATACGGCTTTACACGCCAATAACGGCAATCGCGCTTGTCGTTATTGGCATTTTATCTTTGAGCGTTCATACCGTAATGCTGCAAGTATTGAATATCCCTTATCCATCGGGGTATCCCAAAAACGGCTGGGTCCCCTTTATAGATAATGTCGGCATCTTATTGGCTGCTATTTTTATTTATCAATTCAGCCATGAAAAACTTCGACGCCATTCGCCAATAGCGCAGATATTGATCATGACATTGTTGCTATCGGCATTAAAGGAAGTATTGATTCGTGCCCCATTAATGAATGCGATCGTATCTTCTGCCTGGATGTATGCCTTTATTGGTAACCTGCCTGCCATCCTTACTTGTCTTTGTATTGCCTGCTTTGTGGTTGTATTTGGCCCACACCGGCTCGGCACTCTATGGCACAAAATGATCGCCGCAATACTAGGGGCTATAGCAATTCAATGGATTGCTATACCTGGGGCAAATGCGCTAACAGAATTTTTGCTTCCCTTTGTCCCCCAACCAAGACAGCAAGATGCGATTCTACCCCCCTACCAACTAAATGTACTGGTTCCGGCCTATTTAACCTATGCAGAAGCCGTGATTGCCTGTTTTATCTTAGGCTGGCTCAGCTGGTGGAATATTGGCCAAGGACCAATAAAACGCATTGTGCTGTTTACCATTTTTATCATGTTACTCAAGAGACTATTACTCGCACCTATCTTCTATATTTTCTATTCAGATTTATCGCCAATTATGGCGGTGCTAAGCATGGGGCAATTTTCATTGGAAGCGATGGCATTAGGGTTGCTATCTGGGATTTATATAAGCTTCATTTATCGACAGCCCGCAGCATTGATAATTAAGGAGTCCACAACCTAAAAACCTGTTCATCAGCAGATACAAGAGAGAAGCAGCAGCCAATACTGTTGCTTGGCAACACCACCCAAACAAACAACCTGTTTCTGATCAGCTGGAATGTTCTATCGTGTGACGGCCTTGTAGATAGGACCAACCATGACCGCACCGTTGCACAAGCTGACCATCCTGGACTTCTCCCCTCTACTACCCGGTCCGTTTGCAACCCGGCTACTGGCGGACCTGGGTGCAACGGTGATTCGTATCGAATCCCCCAGCCGGCCAGACTTGGTAAGGCATTTACCCCCATTTGTAGAGGGTACATCGGCCGCGCATGCCTATCTAAATCGCAATAAGCGTAGCTTGGCGCTGGACTTGAAAGCCGAAGGCGCACGTGAAGCCGTGCTGGCTCTGGTGAAAACAGCTGACGTGCTGGTGGAACAATTCCGCCCCGGCGTCATGGAACGATTGGGCCTGGGCTATTCAGCACTGGCCGAACACAATCCACGTTTGATCTATTGCTCGATTACTGGCTACGGCCAAACCGGCCCGCTACGCGACCGGGCAGGCCATGACATCAACTACCTGGCTTTGACGGGATTGTCGGCAGGGTCAGGCCGCGATGATGGCGGCCCGCCACCGCTAGGGGCACAAATTGCCGATGTGGCGGGTGGCTCGCTCCACGCGGTGATTGGCATCCTCGCTGCATTAAGGCAACGCGATGCAGACGGCCTGGGCCAGCACATCGACATCGCCATGGCCGACTGCGCCTTACACCTCAATGCCCTCACCGCTAGCGCGGCACTGGCTGGACAGAATACCCTGCCGGAACAAGGCTTGCTCAATGGTGGCAGCCATTACGATTACTATCGCTGCCGCGATGGCAAATGGCTGGCAGTCGGCAGCCTGGAGCCCACCTTTTTGACTACCTTATGCAATACGGTAGGTCTGCCCGGTTTAGCCGCCGAATTAGGCCGAGCCCCACAGAAAGCCAAAGTGGCGTTGGCGGCAAGGCTGGCCGAAGAAACCCAAGCCTTTTGGCGTGCGCAGTTTGCCGAAGTCGATGCGTGCGTCGAACCGGTACTGACCTTGCCAGAGGCACTCGATAGTGAACTGGCAAGGCAACGCGGTTGGACAGTCGACGTGCCCCATGGCAAAGGCTGCTTACGCCAACCCGCCATGCCGATCCGATTTTCACGGGCAGAAGCAAACTACGGCCATGCAGGGGGAGAGGTGGGGCAAGATAGCGAAACCATCTTGCGTGAAGCGGGCTTGGATGAAACGACCATCAGTACGCTACGCACCAGCAAGGCGCTGGGTTAACGAGGCAGCAAAGCTGACCCTATCACCAGTGCAATCACTACCCCCACCGTCAGCAACCGGCGCAGATGCATAAGCCATCCTGGAAATACGCGAGGGTGGCTGAAATAAAGCGCATAGTCGGCAAGGCTTTGCGCCATGAAGCCGGCCATCAACAACGCCAGGCCACGGTTGGTGGGCAAAAGCAACGCCACCCAGCCTACCAACGCTGCCAACGTAGAAACCGTATATACCCGGTGGACTGGCGTGCCCGATGGCGCATGCACCGCCAACCCCCACCAGATAGCGCCGGTAAACGTAAGAATGATCGCACCGTAGATAACCAGGGCATTCAGCGGCACCATCCGGTGGTGCGCCAAATCCAAGGCGGCAATCGCCAAACAGGCATAGAACGGGACAAGCCCTGCCACTCCCAGCCAGCGCGCACTGGTGGGGATGGGGGTTCTGGTTTCGCTTGGTGTCGACATCGTCAGCTTCCGCCGGATTGGGCTATTGCGCCAAGAGTTTCTCGGCCACTTGCAGTCCGGAATCCCAAGCGCCTTCGACGCGTGATCCATTTATCCAGTCACCCGCCAAACCCAACGTGGCGCTGGCATCGACCAAACAACCCACATTCAAAGGGTTATCGGCCTGGGCGTACAGCCAACGGTGGGCGCTCAACTCCTCCACACCGGCCTGCACACCGACGAGGTTACGAAAAGCGGCCAACAGCGCATTGCTGACGCTGTCTTCCTTTTCGCTGACATGCACTTGCGACCATCCCGGACTGCCATGCAATACCCAGGCTTCACCGGCAGGCCGCCCCGGTTTACTGGAATTGCGGGCTACCCAGCTCAATGGCCCCTGGTTTACAAAACAACCCGCGAAGTCCAGATTTAACGGTTCGGCAAAACGCACCATGACAGCCCAGACGGGAGACATCGTCACCCCGGCCACGATGGCATGTAAAGCAGGTTCGGCTTCCAACAACTGTGCAGCCTGGGGGGCTGGCAAAGCAAGCACCAACTTACGACAGGCCGCGGTTTCTCCGCTCTCGAAATCCAGCCGCCAGCCCTCGCCATCACGCTCGAAGCCAATCAGCTTATGTTGGGAAAAGAAACTCAGGTCGCCCATCAGGTATCGACACAGGCCACTCATACCGGGCTCGGCCACATAACGGGTCTTCCCATCTGAATCAGCAAAGCTGGTCCCATCCCAAGCGACAATACGGCCCTTCCATTCCGTGACGACGCCCGCTGCCTGCCACTGAGCCACCGCGGCGTGAAATGCAGGTACATGGGCTGTAAAGTATTGCGCTCCATGGTCGAAACTGGCGTGCTCGCCACGGCGGGTTGCCATGCGGCCGCCAGCACCACGGGCCTTGTCAAAAATGGCCACTTTCAACCCGGCTTGAGCCAGGGTATTTGCGCAGCTAAGGCCGGCAACACCAGCGCCAATTACCGCTACGTCCAGCACATGCAAGGGCGTCATCATTCGCTCACTTAGTGGGTTTGAGCATGGGTTTAAGCTTGCTCATCAATTCCGGGGCATCCGGCTCGGTGGGCGTGGAAAAGGCATAAACGGTCTTGCCATCTGGGGCAATCAAATACTTCTGAAAGTTCCACTTGGGCGCTTCGCCGGTTGCCAATGCCAGCGCCTTGAAAAAAGGGTTGGCGCTCTCGCCTTTTACACTGCTGGCTTCGGCCATAGGGAATTCAATAAAGTAGGTCAGCTTACAGAAGTCGCCAATCTCCTTGTTACTGGCAAGTTCCTGCTTGAAGTCATTACTTGGAAACCCGACCACCATCAAGCCCTGCGCCTTGTATTGCTTATACATGGCTTCCAGGGTTTCGAACTGACGGGTGTAACCACACTTACTTGCCGTATTTACTACCAGAATCGGCTTGCCGGCCATGCCACACAGGTTAAGCGGCTGGCCTTGCAGGGTCTTGAATTCATGTTTGAGCAGCGCCGTACAATCGGCAGCGGAAGCAACCCCAGCTGTCATCAGCAGCACCGCGCAGAAACTGGAACGTACCATGCAATACCCCCGGTCAACTATATCGAAACTTGGACACGCCCCAATTGCGTAAAGCTATGCCCTCCCAGCAAGAGACCATCATTCGACAGAAAGGTGCGCTGCCAGTGCGACCACCTTTGGGGCAATCTCTTCAGCCCAGCGTATCGGCGTCAGTCGATAGGCCGGGCCACTACAATTAATTGCCATCAATGGCGAACTGCCCATTATAGGTACTGCCACTGCATGAATATCGGGCTCGAATTCACCATAGGATGCACAAAAGCCCTTTGCCTGAAAAGCCGCACGCTCGGCATACAAGCGTGCTGCCAATATCGGCCAACGCGGTCCGTACTCTTCGGCCAGTGGGCTTTCCAACCCGCTTTGCTCACTGACAGGCAAAACGCTATAGAGTGCCCGCCCTATCGCCGTTGTAGCCAAAGGCACGCTGGAACCCACCTCCAAACGGATACCAACCCGCGTCGGTGCACGGCAGGTTTCCACATAGACCACCCGCGTGCCTTGCCGCACTCCCAGCGTTACCGACAAGCCAGTTTCCTGCGACAGCCTGCGCATCGGTTCCCTCGCCCGCTCACGCAAGTCCAACCCTGCCAGCGCGGCAAAACCCAAGGTAAGCACGGCCGGGGCCGGATGATATTTACCGGCCTCATCCTGGCTAAGGTAGCCCAGCTGGCATAGGGTATAAGTCAACCGCGATACAGTCGACTTGGGCAAGTGGCAACGTTGGGCAAGCTCGGTATTGCCTAGCGTCCTATCGCCAGCCTTGAAGGCGGCCAACACGTCCAAGCCACGCGCCAACGCCGTGACAAACAAACGGTCGGTATCTGACATTTCGCTCATTCGGCGCGACCTTTGGGTTCAATGATCACAATGGCAATCCCCGCAACCAGCAGCCCGGCCCCCATCCAAAAGGCTTGGCCCGGCACTTCGCTAAACCAAAGCCACCCTATCAAGGGGCTGAACAGCAGCAATGAAAAACTGCCGGCTTCCACCGCACTGGCGTCACCTACCCGGTAGGCCTGGATATAGGCGAAATAAACACCCATGGTTGCCAAGCCCAGCAATGGCAACAGATGCCAGACCGCCTGTGGGGGCATCGGCAGATTAAAACCGCATAGCAACCCAAACACGAACCAATTGGTAACGTAACTCCACCAAACAATCGTAACAGGCGCTTCCGCACTGCCCATTTTCTTCAAAACCACCCCCAGCCCAGCTTCGGACAATGCACATAGCAAAGCCACCAGTGCAGCCGGCTGGAATGCGGCCGCCCCAGGCTGAAGTATCGCCAATACCCCGCAGAAGCCGATGCCCACACCCGCCCAGCGCAACCAATGTGCTTTTTCACCGAGGCAAAATACCCCCAATGGCAGCATGAACAACGCGGCCGTCATCAGGTAGGCATTGGTTTCAGCCAAGGGCAGCCGTGTCACAGCATAGGCCGCACAGTAGGACGAGGTCGCAAGAAACACGCTGCGCACAATATGGAAACGCGGATAACGGCTGACCAGACAGCGCCCACGCGTCCAAAGCGCCACGGGTAGCAGCATCAGCAAAACAATATTGGCACGCAGGAAAACCAGTTGCTCAGCTGTGTAGTTGTACTGGCCGAATTGCTTGGTAATGGCATTCATCAACGCCCAACTGGCCATCGCCAGAATCACAAAACCCACGCCACGGGTATTACCGGATAAAGCAGCCCAACGAGCAGGTAGGGAGGCAAACATAAGGGAAACTCTGGCATTACATCGGAGGGCGACTTTACACCAGCAAGCCGACTCGGTAATCTGTTTCGCATTGCAGAATTATGTTCCGCAAAGCGGAACAAAACAAATTGGACGCTTCGACCAACATCAAGCGCCCCAGCACAATAATGGAGAAACGCTATGGCCAAGCCGCACTTCCAATGGGACGACGCGCTGCTCTTAGATGAACAACTCAACGACGATGAGCGCATGATTCGCGATGCAGCGCGCGATTATTGTCAGGGCCGTCTCATGCCACGGGTGCTCGAAGCCAACCGTCACGAGCGTTTCGACCGTGAAATCATGAGCGAGCTGGGTGAGCTGGGCCTTTTAGGTTCCACCATCGAAGGCTATGGCTGTGCCGGTGCGAGCTATGTGTCTTACGGTTTGGTAGCACGCGAAGTGGAACGGGTTGACAGCGGTTATCGGTCAGCCATGAGCGTGCAATCCAGCTTGGTCATGTATCCGATCTACGCCTATGGCAGCGAAGCACAAAAACAGAAATACCTGCCCAAGCTCGCTACCGGTGAATGGGTGGGCTGCTTTGGCCTGACCGAACCGAACCATGGGTCCGACCCCGGCAGCATGATTACCCGTGCCCGCAGTGTGAATGGTGGCTACAGCCTGAGCGGCGCAAAGATGTGGATCACCAACTCACCCATCGCCGATGTATTCGTGGTCTGGGCCAAGACCGACGACGGCGAAATCCGCGGCTTCGTACTGGAAAAAGGCATGAAGGGCCTGAGCGCCCCCAAGATCGAGGGCAAGTTTTCATTACGCGCCTCGATTACCGGCGAAATCGTCATGGACGAGGTATTCGTGCCCGCCGAGAACATGTTCCCTGAAGTGAAGGGTTTGAAAGGACCATTCGGCTGCCTGAACAAAGCACGCTATGGCATTGCCTGGGGCGCGATGGGCGCGGCGGAGTTCTGCTGGCACGCCGCACGCCAATACACGCTGGACCGCCACCAGTTTGGCCGCCCGTTGGCAGCCAATCAGATCATTCAGTTGAAGCTGGCCAATATACAGACCGAAATCACCCTAGGCCTGCAAGCCGCTCTTCGCGTGGGCAGACTGATGGATGAAAGCCGCGCCGCACCCGAGATGATCAGCCTGATCAAGCGCAACAACTGCGGCAAAGCGCTCGATGTTGCCCGGATGAGCCGAGATATGCATGGCGGTAATGGCATTAGCGATGAATACCATGTCATCCGCCATGTCATGAACCTGGAAGCCGTGAACACCTACGAAGGTACCCACGATGTGCATGCGCTGATTCTGGGCCGTGCGCAAACTGGCATTGCGGCATTTGGCGCATAACGTCTTGTACTGTCCAGGTACACAGAAACTACTGGGAATAGCCGTATCCCTTTGGTGCTGTGTGTCTTTACCGGTTATGTGCTGAAAGGCGCTTAAATGTCCGCACTTTCCCACCTCCGCGTCCTCGACCTTTCCCGCGTGCTGGCAGGCCCTTGGGCCACGCAGCAGCTGGCCGACCTGGGTGCAGAAGTCATCAAGATTGAAAAGCCCGAGGGCGGTGACGATACCCGTGGCTGGGGCCCGCCTTTCCTGAAAGACCGTGACGGCCAGGCCACGCGCGAATCGGCTTATTTCATTTGCGCCAATCGCGGTAAAAAATCCGTCGCCATTGATATGGCTATGCCTGCTGGCCAAGCGCAGATTAGAGCCCTCGCCAAAACCTGCGATGTGGTGGTGGAAAACTTCAAGGTCGGCGGGCTGAAAAAATACGGCCTTGATTACGATACGCTGGCCGCCATCAAGCCCGATCTTATCTATTGCTCAATTACCGGTTTTGGCCAAGCCGGCCCGCGTGCGGACCAAGCGGGTTACGACTTCATGATCCAGGGCCTGGGCGGCTTGATGAGCATTACCGGCGCACCTGATGGTGAACCGCAAAAAGTAGGCGTCGCGGTAACAGATCTGTTCACCGGCATGTATGCCACCGTCGCCATCCTGGCAGCGCTGTCGCATCGCGACCGTACCGGCATTGGCCAACACATCGATCTTGCTTTGTTTGACTGCCAGCTGGCCATGCTGGCCAATGTGGCAAGCAACTATCTGGTCGGCGATGTGCAACCACCCCGTTATGGCAACGCCCACGCCAATATCGTGCCCTACCAAGCATTCGAGACCCGCGACGGCCATGTGATCGTCGCCGTCGGCAATGACACCCAGTTTGCCCGCTTCGCCGAACTGTGCGGCCACGCCGAATGGGCGCTTGACGAGCGCTTCACCACCAACAAGTCCCGCGTGGTAAACCGGGTAGCCTTGATACCATTGATTGCCGCTGTCTTGAAGACCCGACCACGCAGCGAATGGATTACCCATATGGAAGCAGCTGGCATCCCAGGCGGGCCGATCAACACCATCCCCGAAGCCCTCGCCGAATCCCAGGCTCAGGTCAGACAGATGGTGACGGATATTCCCCACCCTGCCGGTAGCGTACGCATGGTTGCCAACCCTATCCGGTTTTCACGCACGCCCATTCTGTACCATGCAGCGCCGCCTACCCTGGGCCAGCATACTAATGAGGTACTGACAAAATGAATCCGCCAATGGCGTACTTTATCCCGGCCAACCACAGCGTGGCGCAGACAGAGAGACAGCCATGAAACAGCACGACCCCATTACCACCTTTATCAACCAGCATGGCATTCGCGAAGTGGAATGCCTGGTTGCAGATATCAATGGTGTCCCCCGTGGCAAGACCATGCCAGCCAAGGCGTTTGCCAACGGACAGGAACTGCGTCTATGCAGAGCAGTAGCAATCCACACCGTCACTGGCGACTGGGCAGATTACCGCTTCTCCGGCGAGGGCGACCCGGATATGAAGCTACTGCCGCTCTACGACACGCTTAAGCCTGTACCATGGGCCGGTAAGCCACGTGCCTTAGCGTTGCATGACTGCGAAGACCTGGATGGCAAACCTACCCCGATCGCCAGCCGCAATGTGTTGAAACAGGTACTCGCTCGTTATGCCGAGCATGGCTGGCAACCCGTCGTAGCACCGGAGTTGGAGTTCTATGTCTTTGCGCCCAATGTCGACCCTAACGACCCCTTCGAAGCGCCGGACAAAGGCAATGGCCGCCGGGAAGATGGTCAGCAAGGCTTCAGCCTGGGTGGACTGAACGACCTCGGTCCATTCTGGGATGATGTCTACAGCGCACTGGAGACGCTGGGTATCGTGGGAGATACCTTCGTGCACGAACTTGGCCCAAGCCAGTATGAGATCAACCTCGTTCATGGCGATGCCTTGAAATTGGCCGACCAGACCTTTCTGTTCAAATATGCTTTGCGCGAAGTGGGTTATAAGCATGGCCTGCAAGTGGTCTTCATGGCCAAACCGCTGGCTGGGCAGCCTGGCAGTTCCATGCACATCCACCAAAGCGTGGTGGATGACAAAGGGCACAATATCTTCAGCAACGCCAATGGTGAACCCACCGAGCTATTCTCGTGTTTCATCGCCGGTCAGCAGGCATTGATTCCGGAACTCATGCCATTGCTCTGCCCGCATGTGAACAGCTACCGCCGCTTTGCCAAACATATGGCTGCACCCGTCAACCTGAGCTGGGGCCACGATAACCGCTCGGTGGGTATTCGTATTCCACGCTCAAATGCAGCAGGGCGGCGGGTGGAAAACCGGATTGCGGGCTGCGATGCCAACCCTTATCTCGCCCTGGCGGCAAGCTTGGCGGCAGGGCTATATGGCATGACTGACAAATTGCAGCCGTGCGCCGAAGCGATCGGTACCGTATTCAAGCAAGAAGACACCGGGCCAGAGCTACCACGCACCCTGGAAAGCGCACTGCTCGCTATGCAAAGCAGCCAACGGGTGCGCGACCTGTTGGGGGATGAGTTCATCGATGCCTTCGTAGCGGTCAAGGAAGTAGAGCTAGATAGCTACCTCAACGAAGTCAGCCCGTGGGAGCGGCGCTTTCTGGCTCCCCTCGCCTGATTCAACCCCACTCAGAAACGGCGTTCATTTGAACGCCGTTTTCAATTGAGCCGCATCACATACAGCTTATCGGGCCGCAGTAATCGGCAGCATTTTGGTACTATGCCCGGCGCACCAAGCACTTCGGATTCTGTTGCAACTCTCCTGTCTCCTCACTCAGCCACCGGTTGGCCAGGCCAACATACAGCCCTCATCAAACACGCATGCTGTTCAATTCCTACGTCTTTATTTTTGTTTTCCTACCCATCGTGTTGAGTGGTTTCTATCTTATCGGGCAACGTAGTCATCAATTCGCATCGCTGTGGCTGGCCGCCGCGTCTCTGTTCTTTTACGGCTGGTGGGATACACGCTTTGTGGGTTTGCTGCTGGCATCCATCGCATTCAACTACTGCGCGGGCTATGTTGTTGCCCGGTGGGCCGAACACAACAGACGCCAGCAAAAATGGCTTCTGGGTGGGGCGATTACAGCCAACCTTGCGCTGCTAGGCTACTTCAAATATGCCAATTTTTTTGCTGATAGCCTACAGACCCTAACGGGTACAACGCTCTCGATTGGTGAAATCGTGCTGCCATTAGGCATTTCCTTCTATACCTTTACCCAAATTGCCTTTCTCGTCGATACCTACCAGGGCAAGGTAAAGGAATACCGATTCATCCATTACACGCTGTTTATCACTTACTTCCCGCACCTGATCGCCGGACCAGTGTTGCATCACAAAGAAATGATGCCTCAGTTCGCAAGGCCAGCCACCTGCCGGCTTGACTGGGACAATATCGCCACTGGTCTCACGATTTTTCTGCTGGGCCTGGGTAAAAAAGTACTAATTGCCGACACGCTGGCCGAATATGCCACGCCCGTGTTCCAGGTCGTGGCGCAGGGCGGCCAGCCCATGCTCCTGGAAGCCTGGATTGGCGTACTGGCCTACACCATGCAGCTTTATTTCGATTTTTCGGCCTATTCCGACATGGCCATCGGCATCTCACTGCTCTTCAATGTGCAGCTGCCTATCAACTTCAACTCCCCTTATAAATCCACCAGCATCATCGAATTCTGGCGGCGCTGGCATATGACGCTGTCGCGATTCCTGCGTGACTATCTTTACATCCCGCTGGGGGGTAACCAGCACGGCGCAACCAGCCGCTACCTGAACCTGATGATCACCATGCTGCTTGGCGGCCTATGGCATGGGGCAGGTTGGACCTTTGTCATTTGGGGTGGACTGCACGGCTGCTACCTATTGATCAACCATGCTTGGCGATCTCTACGGACAAAACTCGGCTGGTCCACACCTGGCCGTATGACGACAGCAGCCGGCGGCATGCTCACATTTCTGGCCGTGGTGGTAGGTTGGGTGTTTTTCCGCGCAGACAGCGCGAGCAGTGCAATGAACCTGCTGCAGGCAATGGTTGGTATACATGGTATATCGTTGGAGCCCAAATTGGCGGCCAGCGCTGTGGGTAACAGCCTTGCAGCACTCGGCGCGCAGTTTCAAGGTGTCATGCCCCTTACCGAGCTTAAGTCCGGCAAAGCCTTCAATGCCATCCTGATAGCGATGTTGATTGCCTTTTGCCTACCCAACGTACAGGAAATCGTTCAAACCCCGACCACAGAACGCAAAGGCTTGCTGCGATACATGGCTTGGCGGCCCAGTTGGGCACATGCCCTGCTATTGCTGACACTCGCCTATTTTGTACTAACCAATCTCCATCGTCAGTCCGAGTTTCTGTACTTCCAGTTTTAGCACCAGCGCATAGCAGACCCTATCCCTTGTCTTTATCCGACTCACGAATCATGAATCCGCTGCTAGCACCGATCACCCCAAAAAAATTCAGCCTGGCTTTGGTCCTGCCTATGTTGGTGCTTGCCTTGGTCGGTACCCTGGCCGGTAGCGCATTCAAACCGCTGAAAGGCGATTTGACGCGGCTGGGCCAATTGCCGGAATCTGACTTTGGGCCTCAGCAAGCACAAGCAGCAGTACCAGCCAAATGGCAAATCAACACGCCTATTGCACAGGCCGACATGTTGGTCATCGGTGATTCGTTTTCCATGAATCACGTCTGGCAAAGCCGGCTACAGGCACAGGGGATAAAGACAACAACCGTGCATTGGGATACCCAACGCCACTGCAGCCGCCGTGATGCCAGTTACGGTGACTTTCTCGTTCGAATGATCCGTGAATCCGGTTTCAAGGGGCGCTATATCGTACTGGAAAGCGTAGAGCGGGAATTTGAACAACGCATGCAGATTCGCTGCGACCAAGCCATTGCCAGCCCAGCAGCCTTACGTATTGCAAAGCCCACGCTTAACTCTCATCCAACTGAAACACTGGGCTGGGGCTGGGTATACAAGGCGCTGTGGCACAAGCTGGTTTTAAGCTACGCACAGGGGCAGGAAAAAACATTTGGGGATACAAAGGTCATTGCACTTGATGGGTGCGGGCTGTTTTCCCACCAGCGTTGCGACTATGGCTTGTTCTATAAGAACGATTTCCACAAACCCAGCTTCGATAGCACACAGCAAGTTGCCGCGATAGACACCCGCCTTCGCCAGCTGAATATACAGCCGCTATGGCTGATCGTACCCGATAAATCAACAGTCTACCTAGGCTATGGAACAGGCAACGAGCACCCATTTGTCAATATCTGGCAAACACTGGCGCAGCAAACCATCATACGGATACTCGACTTAGGCACACTCTTCAAACAGCAGCAGCGCAAGCAGCGCGACCTTTACCTGCCGAATGACACCCACCTGAGTGATGCGGGCTTTCTGTATATGGGAGACTTGGTGCTGCAAACATTGCCATTGCTGGCTTTCTAAGCGCCTGCCTAAAATCTGCTGTGCATTGGCAATAGGCGCTAAAAGCATTCTCGGAATGCGCATTTACCCTGTGTAAACGCCGCTTCCTCGGCGGTTCCGCCTTATCTTGCCTTAGCTCGCGAGGCTTTAGACAGGTTCTAACAGCACATCCACCCTGAACAATACTGCTTGATAATCTGCTCACAGCCATTCGATACATTTGTTTGCCGGATTGTCTGTTACAGCGCGCTGCACACAGACGCCAGCTAAAACCTGGCAAAACGCTTCAAGACGGCTCTGAAATTGCTCTATGACATCTGCCAGCCCATCTTCTTGCTTAAGACAGGATGGGCAGACCAATGCCTTGAGCTCATATCCTTCCTGACCCTTACCGAGTACCAGCTGGCCGGTCTCCACACTCTCCATGGCAACTACCAGGAGCGAGAGCACGGTCGCCGCGCGCTGCATCACGCGCTCTTCGCTCAAATCAGTCAAAGCACTCCATATCCATAGCCTGTCGTTCTCGATAGATATCTGAATATTCGGCAAGCCATCCACTTCGATAGTGACACTGGCATGCTGCTCAAAGTCGTTTAACTTGCTCGCGGGACAACCGAGGCTAACCAATGCCTCTCTCACAACATCCGCCAGACCTTTTGCAGAGGTCTGGGAGAACGACAGTGGGTCATAAAATTTATTACTCATTTATCAACATTGCCTGAGATTTTCATGAGGCTGAGACTGCTCGTAACCAGTCGTGAGCAAGTTCAGAAAAAATTGTGTATCAACCTGCACAGCAGCTTGCGTTTCCTACCCCTACGATAGCGCTGTTCTGCTCGCCAAATCTCTTCCCATCCTTAAGTCACCCTACCGCGTGAAAACCTTCATCACGGTTTTCTCTGCCCCCTTTCGCACTATCACACGTCGGCAGTCTACGGTTTTTTGGCTTACCACTCTACGTAAGAAAATGCTTATTTACGAAAGAAGATGCGGATTTATGAAAGAAGCATTTATGCATTCGTCCTAGTCTTCTCGCTCCTAGAGCCTTAGCTTTATTCAGCGGTGTCTAGTTGGTTTTGCCTGCGTTTACTCAGCCTTGCCGCGAGGCAGCTGCGCTGTCCCCACTCTCTTACCATTACTCCACCGATACGCCACTGCTGTGGACGCTATGACTGGATTTTGAAAGAAAAGCATCATGCCTCAGGTCAATATCACCCAACTCTCCCCTGTCCAGAATCATAACGACGCAACTTCGTCTGTTGAGACACCAGAACGTAATGACTCAAGAATCACCGCGGTGAAAACCTCCAAGCCTCAACACAGTGGGTCAGCATTCACCAGCAACCTAAGCAATTTTCTGGGAAGAAATGGGAAAACAGAGGCAAGTAAAACCGCAAGTACCGATAATTTTCTGAATTTGTCCCAGTCCGATAATGCTGTGCGTAGTTCTGCGCCGTTGGCTGAGGTATTTCAAAGGTATGCCGATCACAAAGCTGAACGTTTGGCCAGCGATATTAGTAAATCCCCGGTTATTGCCAAATACTTGGTAATAGACGGTAAGAATGTAGCCTTCCATCAACCTGCGCTGAATAAAGCCGAGTTTACTGAGTTGGTCGATGCATTAAAGCAAAATGGACACCATCGCGACCTGTTTTCCAAAGATAAGGATAGCCTGCTTGATCAATTGAAAGCAGCGTGGAAGCAATCGGCACCGTTGGCTCAGGTTGAGGGTTACACGCCGCCCAGCACGCCAGATGTGTCACGGACCACAACACCAACGACCGCCAACCCCTTTGGTGATGAAAACTCGAATCAGCCTGAACTCAATTCGCCTTTGCAAGCCAACCGAGGCTACCCCACGGCGCTCGATCCATTCGCAGATGACGAGCAAATACCGGCATCATCAGCGAAAGTACGTCAGTCCCTAGCAATACAAAGTAAAGAAACTGAATCCTCACAGGATACAGAAAATGCAGGAGCGCCAAAAAAATCCAAAGCGGCTTCCGTATTAAGTGCTATCAAAGGCACGCTGCCCTCCCCACATAACAAGCACGAGCAGATAGCCACTGCTGATCGTCATACCGGTGCTGGGGTAGCCAATATCGATACCGCCACGCCGGAAACACCGCTGGAGCATGGTATTGATGATGTCCTTATCGGACTACTGAACAAGTACATCAATGAAAAAGACGGGCATGTGGACAAGCTGCGGCGCGACATCCGTGAAAGTGCAACGATTCGGCAGTACGTTGAATTGAGCCCAGAGGGTGCTGCAAAATGGAGAAGCGTTCCAAAAACAAACGGCGAGCTGCAACGGCTGTTTGACGAGTTCAAGACGCAGCACAAAGGTAACGGTAGCCTCTACACCACGATGTCCAACTTTTCGTTCAGTAATCTGGATATCAAGCTGATTACCCCGGAAGCGCTGGAAAAGATAATCCACGATGCATCAAAGCCTGCCTTGCATCGCCCAGGTAAAGCCGACGATGTCGCGATGAAAACGCTATCGATGAAGTCGGTCATTACTCACTTCAGCTCTCCTTCAAGACATGAAGTGCAGATGAAAGACTTTGGCGCAGTCGAATCGGTGATCGCCCACTACGGCCGGGTAGAAAAAGATCAGGACAACGCACGGGAAGCCGTCGAGCAACTGGAACAAGACCACGCAGTGAGCTTGAACGACCGTAGCCTCACCCATTTCTTCCAGCGCATTGCCCACAGGGTCAAGACCAGTGATCGTGTCGAAAAATTTGGTAAGGATGTCGCAGAGGCTTCAGCTGAGTTCCATCAGGAGATGGAGCATGATCTGGAGCAGGTTGGCCAGCGTCATCATCCCGACGATGTAGCAACACGCACAAAGGATAAGATCAGTATTGCGTTAAATAAGGCTCACAAAGCCTATGCCGCAAAAACTCCCGGCACCAATATCTTCCCTGAACGCTTGGAAAATGAATCAGCCGTAGCGAAACAAGTCGACGGCACGGCACGTAAGAATTACTTGGGGGCCTTGCAGAACATTACGGACACCTACGAGCGTGGCTTTGTCCAAACCCTAAGCAGGGCAGTTGAGTCATTCAGTTTCGAGAAATTCTTCAGAGGCAAAAGCGCAGAAAATATCCCGGGCAATGTAGGCAAAATCCACGAAAGCCTGATAAAGCTTTACGATACAGCCGAGCAGCAGCATCAAGCCAATCTTGAGGTAGTGCTAAAACAAAATCTGCTTGAGGAAGAAAAAACTGCTCTCACGGCACGGCTAGATGAACAGTTTGGCAAATTGAAAGACACCTTGGCCACCCAGATAAGGGAGAAGTTCGTCGACAACTACCAAACCATGCTGAATGCACATGCAAAGCCTATCGACAAGGTTTCCCCAGTCATAGCCGGCGATACCAGCCAAACGCTGAAAACGACGGAAAAGCTTGCTGGCATTTCTCGTCAGCTTGTAGCCGATGTCACTGCGATCAATCGCCAGCAACGCCCTGAATGGCTTGGGCTACATGGTAGCGACCTCGGCCGGATAATTAAGAGTGCTGCTACGCCTCAGTTCAAGGAAATAGAAAAGCAGCTTCCGGAAACAACCGGCGTTGGCAAAACAATACTCTCAGGATTGGAACGGGCGTTCTTCAAGCTCACTCCAACGCGTATTGCTACATCGTTGGGCATCGGCTTGGCCATTGGTGGGTCGATAACCGCGGTTGCTGCAGTCGGTGTACCGGTGGGCCTGATCGTGAGTGGAATAGTTACTGGCGGCGTATTCCCTGCCATTATTGGCGGCCTAGCGGTAGCTGGACTCGTCTGGTGGGTCGCTAAGAATATCAATATCTGCTTCAAAGAACGTGCACAGGTTGTAATGCTGAAAAATCAAATTAAGGAGAATCAGCAAACGATTGAGGCTGAATACCAGCAATAGGGAGTCGCAATACTCACGGCTAAAGGTTGCCTGCCATAGCTTCTTTCGCATGCACATCAATGAGATATCACTAAATTCATTGATGTGAAGAAAAATTCCTTACAACCTATATCTAAAAAAACCTCCTCGGCCATGTGTCCAGGAGGTTTTTTGCGTCTGATCAATACATCTAACATTCATACCCATCAATGAGAATATGGTGGATAGCTAGCAATTAGAAATGGTAGTCACCCGCTACAAAAAAGGTAGATATCTTGAGGCCATCAATTTTGCCAAACTGATTATACTCAACACGCAAACCAAACTCTTTGCTCACCGCACTCCGAGCACCCAAACCAAACATTGCCTTGGTTTTATTCAGTGTTTCGTCGGGAATTTGTAGACCAATAGCGGTAGCTGCAGACTTTACTTTCAATCTAGCCGCTCCTAGACGGCCATAAAGGCTAGTCTCATTGCTTACTGGCACAATACCAAGTAATGATGCATATACAGCATGTGACTTTACAGAAGCGTTAACACTGACTGGAACATTATTTATCACTTCCGTAAGGTCATCTTTTACTTTACCCAAGTCACGGTAGCCTACCTCTACCGCAACATTTGGATGAAATTGGTAGCCGCCGAAGACACCAACATTTGTTGCATGGCCTTTAAAACCAGAGCCATCCTCGGTATCTTTCAAATTGGTACGGCCTAGATCGGCACCCATATAAAAATCTTCAGCAAAAGCAGGGGCTACAAACCCACCAACGACCACTATCAAAGGCAATAGCTTCTTCATAATTTAATTCTCTACCTTTTTTGTCAGTTTAAGATCCCAGTATCAAAGTAACGGGAGTACATGTTACTGTCCCCCAATTGCAAAGTACGCCTAGAAGGCAGTTTAAGCTCTTCACCTTACCTAGACTTACAAATCCGCGCATCAAGGATATAGCAGATGAAACTAATTTCAACCCAGCCAACCATTTAAATAAAGATCTAAAACTTAATTTATGACTTTAATCCAACAATTAAACTACTGAGTTAGATCTTTCCAAGACTTTTTAATAAGAAGTGAATAATACCCATATATATTTACTCAACTCATCACTACCCATAAATTACAAGAAAAAGGCCGCCCATACTGAAAAAGTATGGGCGGCCTTTTAATCACTCTTACATTCACATTGACAGTGTTAGCTTAATTAACACTCTCCACGACTGTGAACAAAACTAGACAATAAAAATTAGAAGCTATAGTCACCACCAACAGTGAAAGTAGAAATCTTTAGATTTCCTCCAATCTTACTAAACTGAGTATATTCGGTACGCAGGCCAAACTCTTTACTTACAGCATAACGGGCACCTAGGCCAAACATACCCTTAACATCGCTTCGTGGAACAAAACTGTTTCCTGGCATGGCAACATTGGCAGCCAACTTCGTATTTAGTTTTGCTACGCCAACTCGACCATAAAGGCTAAGCTCATCGGTAACAGGCACAATACCTAACACTGAAGCATGCAGGGCACGGCTCTTTGCTGAAACGTTTACGCCATCAGAGGGACTGCTTTTTACCTTACCCAAATCACGGTAACCAGCTTCAACAGCAACATTTGGGTGAAATTGATAACCGGCGAAGACACCAACATCCGTTGCGTTGCCCTTAATTGCTTTTGTATCACCCTCACCCTTCATATTGGTACGACCAACTTCAGCACCAGCATAAAAGCCTTCGGCAAGAACAGGAGCAGCAAGTACACCAGCGATTACGAGTAAGGAGAGTTGCTTTTTCATTATCTATTCCTTATACATGGGTTTTAAAATCACTACACGAATAATCATTAAAAGTGTGCCTACCTGCGCGTAGCGTAGAATATCAAGTATTGACTGCCTAGCTAATCCTTTCAAAAATTGAATAAGCGACAAATCACAAAGCTTAGTAAACACTCTCAATTTCGATAATTTTCATTCTGCCACAAATTAAGCTACTTATATTATCGATTTCTTAAATTAAGTGTTTAGATAAATTAAACAATTAGCCTCTGCATAGTCAGAACATACTTGCCGACCCATTCGACTTATTCAGAGCGTGTTTTAATTGATGCTATTCCAGTCTGTTGAGCATCAAATTGATCATGGCGATATGAATGAATGTTTCGCTGGATAGGGTGAGACATTCATTAGTTCTTGGAAAGTCGGCGATACCGATATAGCCAAGCGAAGGTGCGCTCGACCACCCACCTGCGAGGCAAAAGCACGAAGCCATTTGCATGGTCTGGACGCAGGACGACATCGAAAATGAAGCGAAAGCGCTGAGCGACCCATTCCAGCAATTCTCCTCGATAGCCACCATCGACCCAGACACGGCGTAGCTTTTTGCTACTCCCCGTCAATGTTTGCATCAGCCACTCGAAAGTAGCCATACGCGGTTTGCCAGGCGGGAAAGCCGCCAGGCACAACCGGCTCGTGTGAGATACAAGTGCGCATTCATCACCTGCCGCAGATTCACATGCCGCGGCTGGCCGCCTTTTTTCGCTTCTGGCAGCAAGGTCTCAATCAGTTTCCACTTCTTGTCGCTTAAATCGGTCCCGTACTGCCGCTTTCTCGCGCCGCTACTTTTATAGCCATGTCAAAATCCAATACATGGGGACGGTTTGAGGCTTTTAATACACGCTCTGAGTTACATCATTCCAAGCTTTTAAATAAAAATGAAAGTATTACTCATATATTTTTACCCAATTCACCACTATCTATTTTAAATACAAAAAAACCGTCTGTGCTTCAGCACAGACGGTTTTTTAACCATTCCCAAAATCATAGAGAAAGTGTAAACTTACTTAGCATTCTCCAAGATTGAGAACAAAAACAGACACCACAGTAAATATTAGAATCGGTAGTCGCCACCGAATGTTAGGGTCGATACTTTAACACCTTCGACTTTGCCAAACTGGGTATATTCGGTACGCAGACCAAACTCCTTGCTCACTGCATAACGAGCTCCAATACCAAACATAGGCTTGGTTTTGGTTTCTTTCCAATCTGCAGGTTTAGGTGTCATTTTGGCACTCAACCGAGCCACACCAACACGGCCATACAGGCTAAATTCATCACTCACCGGCACGATGCCTACCAATGAAGTATGTAAAGCACGGCCTTTCACAGAAGCCTTGGCGCCTGCAACATCACTGTCTTTGACTGTTCCCAGATCACGGTAACCCACTTCAACAGCAGCGTTCGGGTGAAACTGATATCCAGCAAATACGCCAACATTCGTTGCATGACCTTTTAAATCTTTGGTATTGCCACTGCCCTTTACGTTAGTACGACCGACTTCGGCACCCGCGTAAAAATCTTCGGCAAATACAGGAGCAGTAAGTACACCAGCGACAACGAGTAAGGAGAGTTGCTTTTTCATTACATATTCCATATACAATGGGTTTTAAAATCACTACACGAATAATCATTAAAAGTGTGCTACCTGCGTGTAGTGCAAGATATCGAGTATTTACTTCCTGGCAATTTTCAAGTCCTTTATTGCAAGAACTACAAACCGCAAAGCCGTAAAAATTCTCAATTTCGATGTTTGTCATTCTGACACAAATTAAGTTCCTTATATTATCGTTTTCTTAACTTAAGTGTTTAGAAAAATTAAACAATTAGCCTCTGCATAGTCAGAATATACTTGCCGACCCATTCGACTTATTACAGTCACCACCTGTTAAAACATAAGCTTACGAGAATAGGGCAACAAAAAGCCGCCCTAACGGGTAATGCCGTTCACTTTAGCCAGTGAACGGCATTTCTCTTGCCAGTCGTGAGTCCTGCTGTCATGTTGTCCACGAACGTTTCAAGTGGATATCTGGATGCTCGGCAAGGCTCACAAACACCCCGAT
>NZ_PDZH01000269.1 GCF_002735695.1 Chitinimonas sp. BJB300 | reverse complement strand
TCCATTGGGCAGTTTTAGGCCAATGGATGCGTTAAAAGCCGCATGGCGTCTATGTTTGAAGGGTTCTAGTACGACAACTCGTGACCGGAAAATCTATCTTCGGTGATGTGCTTGGCAACAGCATTGCGGGGAATGGTCGTAAGTGGGTGGAGCCTGCCAAGCCGGTCGTAGCGCCGGTGAGTGGGGCTTCCGGTCGTAACTGGCTGTTGGATGACATTCCAGACTTACCAAGCGATGTGTATCGCGTACCGGGTCGGCCTGAAGCAGACGTGGACTATGGCTTTAATGGTGAAGACGCCGCCTATACCCGGCAACGGTTTGGTCAAGCGGCTGCGAAGCAGTCTGAGATCGCCCGCAAGCACGAGCTAGAAGTTGCTCGAGTCGTTGCTGGCAACCGGCAACGTGAAGCCGCCTTCGCCAACGCCCTTGGCGACCGTATCTTGAATAACCCATTGGGTGATTTGCCTTCCCAGGTAAGGCAGGGTGTTACCGCGTTTACAAAGAGTGGCGTTACACTGCTTCAGGACATGGTGACACCTGAACCAAGAGCGCAAATTAACGTATCTAGAGAAAATTACATTTCTACATATGACGGATTAAGAATTGGTCCGACTATTGAGCGCGCACGTGCATTAGGCATTTATTCCGGTGACACTAATAACCAAATCTCTTCAGTAAACCCTAAGTACAAGGGTTTAACTTCAGCAATTGGTATGGTTGCTGATAGCTTAGGATTTGTAGCAGGTGGTGCAATGACGGTAACGGGCGCTGCATTAACTATGGCCCCAGAACCTACAACCTTAACAAAATGGGCTGGTGTCCCATTAACTGCTTTTGGTGCGGCATATACAACGAAAAGTGCAGTGGGCTTAGGTTTGAATTTCAGTAATTTTGTTACTTCCTTGAGAGGCGCTACTTCCGAGTCTGCATATATGCCAGGTAGCGCTTTAGAATTGGCGGTACGTGCAAGTGGCGGATCACCAGAAGCTGAACGAGCTGCTGTAGCTGTTGATATGGCCTGGGGTTTGGCTGCTGGTCGGGTATTAGATGTGCGTCTAGCGAGCGGTGCGATAATAAATCCAGCTATACCAGCTTTACTTCAGCCAGCCGTAGTAACAACTGTAAACCGTCAAGCAACCATCTCTCAGCCGACACTTTGGGGGTTAACTTCAAAAGTTGATCCATATGTTGGTAATGCTGATTTGTTCTTTAAGGTAGATGAACAAATTGTAGATCCACTTAAAAAATGGCGTACGGGTCAATAACACCTCTAATAACAGGAAAAGGTTTTAAATGCGAATCGGTGAAAATCTCTCACCATTTTGGCAACGAGTATCAGTTGTACTTGTGTTGCTTCAACAAACTTTGCTATTTGTGGCTTCTTTGTCTGCAATATGGGGATGGTACGTGGTTGGTTTTGGTTCATGCTTGGTGCTTATTGGAGGGCTATTTGATCAACGCCATAGCCTTCGCTGTGCATTAAAGATTAGCACATCAGGAAGATTTGAGCGCTATTTGGCAATTTACAATCTCCTTTTAGGTTTGATAGCAGTCAGTGTCAATACAGTCATGGCTGGTATTTTGTTATTTTAAAAGAGACAATGGAAACTTGTCGCACAAATTTATTTAACTTGTTGATCTTTAAGTGGGGAGTCGATAATTCTTCATTGGCTTTTCTATAAAAATCAAAGTTAAATCGAATTTGTGCAACAGGGCCAGCAAGAATTAAGGTAGTCAGGCTTTACATTAATGAGTTCCTTTTTTTGCTTCGTAATTCACCACCCTATATTTTTACAACATTTACGTTCGTATCTGGTGTCAATAATTGGCTGTTACTCATTTCTTGGGTTTGCATATTTATTCCAATATATCGGGCTAAATATAGGAGAGAAAAGAATCATGAGTATGCTTATATTGGGGAGTATTCTTGCATTTGGATCAACGTGTTTATCTATTTGGTTTTGGGTAGAAAGATATCGCTTTGAGATGGACAGCAAAAAACGTTTAGATGAGCACCTCGGTTTGAAATAACTCCAGTTCAAAACTCGAAGTCATCACAGCGCACCCAGCCGGCATTGCCGTCTAAATGCGCGCACTCGTCCCTGTCGGTCCACCATTCAGGTGGGCCGGCAGGATGTAAGCAATGGGATGGACCCCTCCTCACCTAAGCGGCATCTAGGTGCCAGACTGGTAGTTCCGACCACCAGTCAACGGTAAAGAGGAGTCCACCATGAAGAGTATTCGAGTTGGCGTCGATTTGG
>NZ_PDZH01000268.1 GCF_002735695.1 Chitinimonas sp. BJB300 | reverse complement strand
CAGAACGAGGCGGGAATGCCTCATTTCCAACATCGGCAATTGCCAGCACGATACGAACCCCTTGCCTGCCAGAGCTGCGCGCTGCGGTTGAGCACGACCCCTACCGCGCGAGCGGTTTAGTCCTAGGTCTAATACCGGCCATTCCATATTGCTTAATTGACCTGCAGCTTCTGGCTGTTTGCAGGCATCTGTCTAAAGATGCGTGGCAATCTGCACGAAGCTAGCTAACAGGATAGACCCGGTGAATAGCTTAAAGGGGGGCCAAGCCCAAAGCCCAGAAAATGCTGTCACACAAGTGGGACTGCCCTACTTTTGCGAGTCACTGATTAGATGACGGGTTAAGTGACAGTTTTCAGTCCCTGCATTCCAGAGTTTGGGCTGTCACGCAAACGGTCGTTTATGTGACCGACCCTGCCAATACAGGCAATGTTGGCTTCTCCAAAAAATCCGGCGTTTGGGCTTACTCCCTAAAGGCAACTAAACCGGTGTTTGGACTGCGATGTTGACTGTAACAATTGCGTAAAGGACCGTAACCGGTAGAGAGGCATAGGCACGCCCCGTGTTGCACTGCTTGGCAGAGGGCACAAGCGCTAAGCCTGATAGGGCTTGGGTGGCAGTAGGGTAGGTAGCAAAGTGGATGGTAAAAGCGTAGGGCGCGAGGTGACGGTACCGTAACTTTTCGTAACTTTTGGACCGGTGATTTTCTGACGGTAAAGGGCGAAGAGTCCGGGGGCCTGTCTGCAGTGGTCCAACATTGCGCCACCTCGGCAAAACGGTAACATATTTGTTACCATAAAAATCATGAAGATCACGGTTGAAGAATACCTTCGTGAAGATGGGACGAACCCCTACAAAAGATGGTTTGACGACCTGGATGCACCCGCCGCCGCCAAGGTGGCGGCGGCAAAGGTCAGGTTGGAGCTTGGCAACACATTGAGCGTGAAGTGGTTCGATGGCATGGGTGAGTACGTAATCGACTGGGGTCCGGGCTATCGGATCTACCTTGCCAAGGATGGCGACACGCTCATCGTCCTATTCGGTGGGGGAACCAAGCGAAGGCAGCAGCGAGATATAGATCAAGCCAAAGCATTGCACGCCGAGTACAAGACCAGAAAGAAGGCAGGCCAAGCTGCCAAACCAGGCAAACCAGGCAAACGGAAAGGAAACTGACATGGCACTGACGAGAGATTTCAAACACACTATTGTCGAACGTGTCGACCGAGATCCAGCGTTTGCCAAAGCGATGCTAGATGAGGCCGCTACGTCATTCCTGAATGGTGAGCCAGACGTTGCCCGCCTCATCCTGCGAGACTTGGTGAACGCCACCGGCGGTTTCGAGCAACTTGCCGAGTTGACCCATAAACCCAGCAAAAGCCTTCATCGAATGCTCTCGCCCAAGGGCAATCCCAGTATGGACAGCCTAGCGGCTATCTTTGGCGCGGTTAGTTCGCGCCTCAAGGTAGGCATTGAAGCCCATACGATTGAGGCAAGCTAATCAAAGGCCATCTATATCTTGGCGTTTGCATAGTTTTCGTTTAAAAATATCGGGGTCAGCAAAAAAGATTTTCACGGACAAAGCCAGGGACCGCCGCATCGCGGAGTCTGCCCTGCATCCGCCCAAGTCCATTTCAAATCAGTCGCTTGCCCCCTGCCTGACACGGGGATGCGAACCGACACGTCCCTGCACTGGGCGAGCCAACTAAGATTCCGCTCATTATTTGTAAACTTTTTTATCGCTCACACTAAACACCGGCGATTCCCATCCGGACACATTGCTCGATTAACGCCGCTAACGACTATAGCGGCTCGCTTTTTTCGGGGAATGGGTAGAGATGGTAGCCATCGTTGCAGGGCAGGATACGGGTTTGTTTCACGGCAGTCTGGCACCACGGGTGGGGGCCGGGCAGTCCGCCAAGACATTCGGACAGGCCGGCGAAGGCGTGTTCGTCAATGTCGCCCACGGCAATCTGGTCTTGCAACGGCGCGATGAATTACTGATCGGCCGTGGCGCCGACGCCGATGTGCTGCGTACCTACAACAGCCAGGCCAAACTCACCGACGACAATGGCGATGCCTGGTGGCTCGGTGGCTATCGGCTGCTGCGTAACCTTACTGGCACGGTCAACACCAACGGCAGCACAATCGTAAGCAATGGGATGGACCCCTCCTCACCTAAGCGGCATCTAGGTGCCAGACTGGTAGTTCCGACCACCAGTCAACGGTAAAGAGGAGTCCACCATGAAGAGTATTCGAGTTGGCGTCGATTTGGC
>NZ_PDZH01000267.1 GCF_002735695.1 Chitinimonas sp. BJB300 | reverse complement strand
AACTTCCGGGTGTCGGTCCACTGATTGCCACGGCGATCATTGCCTCGGTAGGAGATGCAACGCAGTTCAAGAATGGCAGGCAGATGTCTGCTTCGATCGGCATTACGCCGGCCCAGCACAGTTCGGGCGGTAAATTGCGACTGCTTGGTATCTCAAAACGGGGAGATGCCTACCTACGGACATTGCTGATTCACGGTGCACGCTCGGCGATGCGAGCCGCCAAACACAAGACAGATAGGCTAAGCCGATGGATCACCGGGCTTGGAGAGCGTCGCCATGCGAATGTGGCCGTCGCGGCCTTGGCCAACAAGACCATACGCATTGCGTGGGCGATGATGCAAAACCAAACCGAGTACCAACCGGATTTTGGCTTGGGCTAGCCCAAGCCAAAATCCGGTTTATCAGAAGTACGAATAGTCGCGCAAAGGAGCAGATCAACTTCGATTGCTGAGCAACCCGAAGGATGGCAAACAGGTCGAACCGGCGCTGATAAACCCCGAGAATGTCTAGGTGCGAGAAGCACGACAAAGCGATAGGGAATTGGCGCGCGAATAGCCCATCATGGCCCTGCATTGATAGTTCGATGCTGTTGTAAGAGGCCGGATATACGTGAGCAGTCGAACCTTCCAGCCAAAGACCGGGATGCTTGCAAACGAGGTGGGGTCCATATATGAGATGTTCAGATTGAAATCATTTTTCTCAATTTCTTCCATGCTTACTCGCCGCGCATAGCGAGGAACGTCTGAGGGGCGTTGCTGATATGTATCGACGATCCTGTTGATATGATCAGGGCGCAATTGATTTTGGCGCTTGCCTTTCTCAAAGTGCTCGGCAGCATTAATGAAGAGCACGTCATCCGGCTTCTTGCACTTCTTCAGCACCAAGATGCAAACCGGGATGCCCGTCGAGTAAAACAGGTTCGCCGGCAGGCCGATCACGGTGTCGATATGTCCATCCTGCAGCAGCTTGCGGCGGATGCGCTCTTACGCACCGCCACGGAACAGCACGCCGTGCGGCAGGATAATGGCCATCACGCCGTCATCCTTCAGATAGTGCAGTCCGTGCAGCAGGAAGGCGAAGTCCGCCGCGCTCTTGGGTGCAACACCATGGTTCTTGAAGCGCATGTCTTCGCTGATCGTGTCGGTCGGGTCCCAGCGATAGCTAAACGGCGGATTCGCTACCACAGCATCGAACTGCGGCTTCTTAGCAGGGTTGGTTTCACGCAGAAAGTCCCAGGCGTTGGTCAGCGTATCGCCGTGATAAATCTCGAACTCGGTATCTTTCACCCCGTGCAGCAGCATGTTCATGCGTGCCAGGTTATAGGTGGTGACGTTGTATTCCTGGCCGTAGATTTTGCCGATGCTACCGCCCGTGTCTTTCATGCGGTGCCGGATATTGAGCAGCAGCGAGCCGGAACCGCAAGCGAAGTCGAACACGCTCTCCAGCTTCTTGCGCGTCCCTTCCTTCGGCTCCTGACTGTCGAGCGTGACAATGGCCGAGAGGATGTTCGAGATCTGCTGCGGCGTGTAAAACTCGCCCGCCTTCTTGCCCGATCCCGCCGCGAACTGACCAATCAGGTACTCGTAGGCATCGCCAAGCGTGTCGGTATCGGTAGAGAACTGCGACATACCGCGTGCGAGTTCCGAGATGATCGAACACTGAACCGCCCCGGGTTTTGAGGAGGGTATTTCGTTAAAGTGTTTTAGCGAGTTGCTGGTAATAGTTTGCCTCAGCTTCTGCTGGCGGGATATAACCAATGGGTTCTAGCAGGCGGTGGTGGTTAAACCATGCCACCCATTCCAACGTAGCCAGCTCCACCGCTTCTCCGGTTTTCCACGGGCCTAGCCGGTGAATGACCTCGGCCTTGTATAAATCGTTTATGGTTTCAGCGAGCGCATTGTCGTAACTGTCACCACGGCTTCCAACCGAGGGCTCAATACCTGCTTCGGACAGTCGCTCCGTGTAGCGGATCGACAAGTATTGCGATCCACGGTCTGAATGGTGGATCAGGCCATCCTGCTGTTTCGGTTGACGGGCGTAGAGGGCTTGCTCCAGCGCATCCAGCACGAAATCAGTCCGCATGCTGCGGCTGACCCGCCAACCCACGATTCGGCGGGCAAACACATCAATTACAAACGCCACATACAACCCACCCTGCCAAGTCGATACATAGGTGTAATCGGCTACCCATAGCGCGTTGGGGCGATCCGCTTTGAAGCAACGATGCACGCGGTCTTGTGGACAGTGATCCTTCGCATCTGGCACGGTCGTTTTCACC
>NZ_PDZH01000266.1 GCF_002735695.1 Chitinimonas sp. BJB300 | reverse complement strand
AAACCGGGCGATGTGCATCAATTGGAGGCAGATTGACCTCAACTGCTCCAACCGCCCGGTGCGGACCCGCATGCCGGGTGGTGTGGCAGGGGTCGGCCAGAACATCTGGTCGCCCCTATGCCGATTACTGCAATATCTGGCTTACCAGATACGGATACGCTCTTTTTCTGGTTTGAACATCCCGTCTCCCGGCTTCACATCAAAGGCCGCCATAAAGGCGTCGCTGTTCACCACTGCACCAATAGGCCGGTATTCGGCGGGTGAGTGTGGGTCGGTAGTCAAAAGCTGCAAGGCGCGAGCCTCTCGAGTTTTGCTACGCCAGATCTGGGCAAAGCCGATAAAGAAACGTTGGTCTCCGCTGAAGCCGTCAATGGATTCGGCCGGCTTGCCGTTAAGACTCAGTTGGTAACCTTTGTAGGCGATCTGTAGCCCAGACAAGTCGGCAATGTTTTCGCCCAAGGTGAGCTTGCCGTTCACGAAGCGCCCGGTAATGGGCTCGTACTGATTGTATTGCGCGATCAGTTGTTCAGTCAGACCGCCAAAAGCCTGGCGGTCTTCTTTCTGCCACCAGTTTCTCAGATTGCCTTGCCCATCGAACTGGCTGCCCTGGTCGTCGAAACCGTGACTGATTTCATGACCAATCACTGCACCGATTCCGCCGTAGTTGACGGCATCATCCGCTTTAGCATCGAAGAATGGTGGTTGCAGGATGGCGGCGGGGAAGACAATTTCATTCTTTGATGGGTTGTAGTAGGCATTCACCATCTGGGGTGGCATGCCCCATTCTTCGCGGTCTACCGGCTTACCCAGATGGGCGAGCTGGAATCGATAGTTAAACTGGTCGCCACGTACGGCATTGCCAACCAGATCATCGGCTTTTGCAATCAAGCCGCTGTAATCACGCCACTTATTGGGATAGCCGATTTTTACCGTGTATTTGCCCAGTTTGGCATGGGCTGAGGCTTTGGTAGCAGGGCTCATCCAAGTGAGGGTATCGATACTCTGGGCATAGGCCTTGAACAGATTACCGACCAATTCTTCCATCTTCTGTTTGGATTCTGGCGGGAAGTACTGGGCAACATAAAGCTGGCCGATGGATTCGGCTACGTGGCTTTCAACGAACTCAACCCCGCGTTTCCAGCGAGGACGTTGTTCCTTGGCCCCTGTGATGGTGGTGCCGTGAAACGCGAAATGGGCATCTACAAAGGACTTCGACAGCAGCGGCGCAAATGCATCGACCATACGTACGTGCAGGTAGTCGCGCAATAAAGCGATGTCGGTGTTTGCAATCAACTTGCCCAGCGCTTGTTGATAGCTGGGCTGCATGACATTGACTTCGCTGACATCGCCTGCCTCTGCCGCCACCAGTAGCGACTTGAAATCAATATGGGGCGAGAGTTTCTTTAGGTTGGCAAGGTTGTGCTTGTTATAGGTTTTGTGTGGATCGCGGTTTTCGACGTTATTCCACTGAATCTTGGCTAGCTTTGTTTCGAAAGCCACGATGGCACTGGCTTTTTGCCTGGCGCTGGTTACGGGCTCGCCCGCCAGTACCAGAAGCTGGTCCAGATAATCAGTATAGGCGGCAAGCGCTTTGGCAAAGCGCTCATCTTTTTCCAGATAGTAATCGCGATCGGGCAGACCTAGCCCGCCTTGGGTCATGCGTAGCAGATAGCGGTTTGAATCCTTGGCATCGACACCTACCCCTAGCTGAATGGGTAGATTGATATCAATCAGTTGTAGTGCGCCGAATTGCTTGATCACATCGGAATGTTGTTTGATCTGATCAATCTCAGCCAGCATGGGCTTGATGGGGGTGATGCCAAGTTCTTCTGCACGGGTGTCATCCATGAAGCTGGCGTACAGGTCGGCAATTTGCTTGGCTTTGGGTTCATTCTTACTGTCAGCGGCAGCGACGATAATATCGCGCACCCTCTGTTCGGAAAGATCGCGCAACTGATGGAATGCGCCCCAGCTCGTCTTATCGGCCGGAATCTCGGTGCGCTGCAGCCAGCCGCCATTTACAGCATTGTAGAAGTTGTCGTGGATGCGTACCTTGGGGTCAAAGTCACTTTTATTGATCCCCGAAGTAGCCGCACCGGCGAGGAGCGGGAAAGCCAGCGTTACGGCATAGGCAATTTGGCGTAGTTGCATAGTGCTCTTCCAGTTATAAACTGATGTTACGCAGTAGCTGCGAGAAGCAGCTGTAACTGATCATAAGCCGCGCGGGAGGCGTTGATCAGTAACTTGCGGCAAAGTGCGAATGGGTTCTTCTGCGTCTTGATGCTCAGGCA
>NZ_PDZH01000265.1 GCF_002735695.1 Chitinimonas sp. BJB300 | reverse complement strand
CCCAGAGTCAGCCAACCGCGAAAAGGTTGATGCAACTTCCGGGTGTCGGTCCACTGATTGCCACGGCGATCATTGCCTCGGTAGGAGATGCAACGCAGTTCAAGAATGGCAGGCAGATGTCTGCTTCGATCGGCATTACGCCGGCCCAGCACAGTTCGGGAGGTAAATCGCGACTGCTTGGTATCTCGAAACGAGGCGATGCCTACCTACGGACATTGCTGATTCACGGTGCACGCTCGGCGATGCGAGCCGCCAAACACAAGACAGACAAGCTAAGCCGATGGATCACCGGGCTTGGAGAGCGTCGCCATGCGAATGTGGCAGTGGCGGCCTTGGCCAACAAGACCATACGCATTGCGTGGGCGATGATGCAAAACCAAACCGAGTACCAACCGGATTTCAACTTGGGCTAGCCCAAGCCAAAATCCGGTTTATTAGAAGTACGAATAGTCACACAAAGGAGCAGATCAACTTCGATTGCTGAGCAACCCGAAGGATGGCAAACAGGTCGAACCGGCGCTGATAAACCCCGAGAATGTCTAGGTGCGAGAAGCACGACAAAGCGATAGGGAATTGGCGCGCGAATAGCCCATCATGGCCCTGCATTGATAGTTCGATGCTGTTGTAAGAGGCCGGATATACGTGAGCAGTCGAACCTTCCAGCCAAAGACCGGGATGCTTGCAAACGAGGTGGGGTCCATATAAGGATTATACGAAATTTGGTAGAGCTGTCTTTAAGATCGATACTAATAATGGGGGGTATTCACTAGAAGGTGATGCAACTAATGTTGGTAATATTCAGCATTTTTGGGCATACCATAAAAATGGTGTTGATGGGACGAATGAGTTGGAAGGGCAATATATCTGGAATTTGAAGCATGAATTTATCCATTATTTGGATAATGTATTTAATCAAGGTGATTATGCTGACTTTAGTAATGAAGAGAAACGCTTTGTCTGGTGGCAAGAAGGTGTTGCAGAATATTTTTCCAAGCAAAATTCTTATCCTGATGCAATAGAAGCCGCACGCAAAAAAACCTATACGCTCAGCGACATATTTAATCACAGTTATGATATGAGTGATTATTTTGGTCGCGCTTATACCTGGGGGTACTTAGGGGTGAGGTTTATGTTTGAGCGACATCGTAATGACATAGAAAGTATGTTGGTTATGCTGCGGAATAACCAGCCTGCAGCCTATCGAAAATTAATCTTTAGTGACATCGGTACGCGCTATGACAGTGAATTTAATCAGTGGTTAGAGACGGTAAGCGTTGGCGGGGATTTTTCCGGAGCTAAATATGGTGGAGGGCGAAATGCAGCAACGTTGAATAGAGGGGTAGGTAAGATAACTTTTGGTAAGGATAGCGAATACAAACACAATGATACGGTACAGATTTACGGAAATGCCTATACCTATTCTTTGTTAGAGAGAGACAAGGCCAGTGGCAAAGGCTCAACAACAGGCTGGCGTTGTAATCCTCTGATTTGTAATCAAACCACACCCTTTCGCTGGAGTAATCAAGTGGGTTACTGGCTGCCCGGAAGTGGTGGTTCCACCGGTAGTGGCACGGGCGGTGGCGGTACAACTGACGGTGGTACAACCAATAGCACGGGCCAATTCGACGCTAGTAAGGGGTATCGAAATCTGGATCAAGCGGTATTCGAAGGAAAGACGTACACCTACAGCGTGTTGGTTGATGGCAAGCGGAGCAGTGAATATCCCCCTGTCTACGGCAGTACATGTGCCCCGATTACCTGCACAAGCCAGACCCCTTTCAGGAACAGTGACAATCGTGTTCACGCGTTCTGGCTGGAAGGCCAGGTAGCAACGGGTGGTACCACTAGTGGGAGTGGTACAACGAGTGGGGGAGGTTCGAGCGCGGTAGATACTTTTGACAAGTTTCATCAGTATCGACATGGCGACAAAGCCGTATTTCATGGTCAGAGCTATAGCTTCACGGTGACTGTGGATGGCGCAACCACGCAAACCTATCCGGTTTATGGTAGTACCTGTGTCCCTGCAAGCTGCACACCAAATCAACCTTGGATTAATGTAGATGGACGTTCCTCGGCATACTGGCAGTAATTAAAGTGCTATCCCTCTGAGCCTGACGGCCCAGGGGGATATTTCTTTATCAATCGCTCAGAAATGGCATTTCTCGATAGGGGGGTGTCAGGATTTCCGTGTTCAGGGCGGGTTTGAGATTCACACGGATGGCCGAATAAACCGGTCCGCGTAAAGAATAGCGAATTGGTTCATCGCCGTCTTCCAATCCTTAGCGGCACGACTC
>NZ_PDZH01000264.1 GCF_002735695.1 Chitinimonas sp. BJB300 | reverse complement strand
AACCGCCGGATTTACGCCGCCTTGCCTTGATCACGAGAGCTTCGCGGAGTCATGCCCGCTCGCCCTGCTCGGCAGCGCCTTCTATCCGGTTCTTGTCCATCGGCTCGCGGTTTACGATCCACGCTTCATTCCCACGCTCGGTCGCCCTCACGCAGTTGCGCTTCACTTCGTTCGTTGTGATCAACTTACGGCGGGACTTCCACCCGCAGGAGTGCGCCCATGCTGGGCGCACATAACAAAACGGCACCCACTTGGGTGCCGTTTTGTTAGCGCGCTACCTAGCTGATTATTTTCTACTGAACCTCACCCACAACCAAGCGCCAAGCACAATCATTGGCAGACTCAACCACTGGCCCATACTAAAACCAAGCGCCAAAAAGCCGAGGAAGTTATCAGGCTCACGCGCGAATTCAGCCACGAAACGACACAGGCCATAACCAAATAAGAACAAGGCGGAAACCTGCCCAGTACGGCGTGGCTTAGCGGAATAGATCCATAGCACGGCAAACAGCAGCAAACCTTCCAAGGCAAACTGGTAAAGCTGCGAAGGATGGCGGGGGAGCTGGTCAACCAACGGGAAGACCATTGCCCATGGCGCATCAGCACTGGTCACCCGTCCCCAAAGTTCGCCATTAATAAAGTTACCCAAGCGCCCGGCCGCCAAGCCCAGAGGCACCAACGGCGCGATGAAATCGGTAACCTGGAAAAAGGTTCGGCCAGTCTTGCGCCCAAATAGCCACATCGCCACCAGCACACCAAGGAAACCACCATGGAATGCCATACCACCTTCCCATATCTTGAAGATATCAAGCGGCTGGGCAAGGTAGACCATGGGTTTGTAAAAAAGCACATAACCTAAGCGGCCCCCCAGGATCACGCCCAATACACCGTAAAAGAGCAGGTCATCCAACTGCTGGGTATTCCAGCCGCTTTGCGGGTTGCGGCGAATACGATAGTGGCCCAGTACGAGAAAACAGACGAAGCCAACCAAGTACATCAGCCCGTACCAGCGGATGGACAGGGGGCCGAGGTGAAGGGCTACCGGGTCGATATGAGGGTGGGTCAGCATCAGCGGCTCAAGGGCGGGTCGAAAGAGGACAGCATTATAACGGTGCATGAGGATGGCAGTTAGAACCTGTTCACCGCCTTACTTGTAGAAGTTCAGACTTGATCTGACAGTTGCCCGTTTTGACGGTGCCCGATTGTCAGATCAGTTCAGGTCTTCTACTTTCTCCTTCCACAGTGATTTACCATCGTTCAACGTCTGTAGCGGTGTTCGCCCGCAGCACATCTTCCCTTGGTGAGTGCGCTTCTCATTGTAGTAAGCCATGCAAGTCTTCGTACGCGTCGTGGAAAGTGGCGGATTTACACGTGCAGCCAACCTCTTACAGCTACCCTGCGCCAGCGTATCGATGGCGGTACAACAACTGGAAGCTCAACTCAGCGTGCGGCTGCTCCATCGCACCAAACGGAAAGTGCAGCCTACCCAGGACGGCAATGCCTACTTCGAGCGCTGCCAGCAAATCCTGGCCGATATCGAAGAAACCGACGCCCTGTTCCAATCAAGCAGCATCAACCCAACCGGCAAGCTGAAGGTAGATGTTCCTGGCCGTATCGGCAGGTTGTTCATCGCCCCCGCCCTACCCGACTTCTTCGCCCAGTACCCTGATATTCAACTGGAACTAGGGGTAAGCGACCGCCCTATCGACTTAATCCAGGAAGGAGTCGACTGTGTGCTACGCGTAGGCGAATTGAATGACTCCCGCCTGGTGGGCAGACGGATCGGCATATTGACTCAAGGGAACTACGCCAGCCAGTTGCCGAATGATTGGATGGGAATATGTAGATAATGGCCAGCTCAAGAGCCTTGCCATTCCCAGCCGCATAGCGGCCAACCATGCTGAAACCTATATTGCTTGCGGCATCGCAGGCTTAGGATTAATTCAAGTACCGAGATACGATATTGCGGCACAGGTTGCTAACGGAGAGTTAGTCGAGGTACTACCCAACTGGCAACCACCAGCTATGCCGATCACGGCGCTATACCCCCATCGACGCCATTTATCTCGACGGGTGCAAGCCTATGTTGAATGGAATGCCAATCTACTGAAACACCCACTCGCCCAAGTGTAGGTTTGAGTACCAAAATGAAAAATGCGGGAATAATCTCCGTAAATACCCGGCGGGCAGCATCTACCCACGGAAGGCGCTTCTGGTTTATGGCGTGCGCCGTGCTTCGATGAAACGATGGAGCAGTTCGTAGGCCACGCGCCACTGATGCCCATCAACCCGCAGTG
>NZ_PDZH01000263.1 GCF_002735695.1 Chitinimonas sp. BJB300 | reverse complement strand
CCTCCCAAATCATCGCCTTTTTATGGTCGAGGTCGAAGATCAACCAGCTTACAAACCCTGGCCGATTGATTTGCATGTAGGGATAACGAATGGCGTATTCGCGCGGACGAACGCGGGTCGCTGTCTTGTCGTCTGAGCAGCGGGGCAAATACGGTGCTTCCATCAATACACGATGGAGTGCGGACCCTTTTTCATAAAATCGTTCTACATGTGTTGTCTGTGTTTGTAGTATTGGCGCCATAGCCCCTCACCACTCATCGTTCAAAGACGAGCGTATGCTTGCGCGCAGGAGGCCAGACACATACAATGACATCGGTTTCAAGGATTCATTGTCACATCACGTCACTCGGCAAAGTGAAATGTGTGTGTGCCCGGGCCCTCAGCTCGGTTTATTTAACAAAGTGCCCGCTTTCCATAAGCGGGCATTTTGTTTTCTGAGATTGTTTGTTTTGCAGTTATCTCACTTTTTCGCTTTCACTGATTTCGACACCCAATGTGCGGTATCGCATTCAAAACGATTAATCCCATAAGTCTGCAAAACGCTTGCAGCCCCATCAAGGCTTTGGAAATACCGTGCACCTCCGCGAGAAGCACCCAGTACTCGCTCATTCATTCCTGCTCGCACAACAATAACTAGCCCTTTATCTGCTACCTCAAGACGAGCAGTTATTACTGAACCGGCAGCAACAAGTTCTTTTAATACTGCCGATGAAACAATGTTCGTGGTTGCCGTCAACATTGATTTTATACCTCCGAATCGGCCATGTAGCAACAATATCAAATCTTGTTGTGTTTGTCGCTGCATTTTGTGCCCAACCATATCCGCTTATGCGGTCACAAGATTCAATTTTGCTATGTATATACATACATAGTTAGGTGTATATATAGGTATATATATACCTATAGGCGGTGGCTTAAGTATGTCTCAAGTGCTGCCAAAACAATGTCTTTCTCAGTAACTCTTGTGCCTGTAATACGGGTTCGTTCAGCTGCTTCATCACGTAAATGGTTAGCCAAGTCTTCAGGAAAGTTAAAAATCTTCTGGATTCTTCCGCGGCCACGAACAGGAGCCTGCGGTACTTCTTGATGAGAAGAAGTTGTAGCTTTCCTTTCAGCTTTATCAGCATTGCCTCCCTCAAGGAATGCACTTACATCTTTTGGTGATGTAAAACTGCTAATATTTGGTTTACTTTTCATGCTATCGCCTCCAGGAAGAAAGCTTCTATTTCACTTGTTGCAGCTTGATCCTTGCCAATTTCCTGAACGGTCGCTCCCTCTCCGATAGCTCTTCGAAATGCTACGCGCTCACAAATTTTTGTATCAAAAACTCTCAGTTTTTGTTCCGTTAGGAATTCCAACATCTTAGAAGTATCTTTATTTCTAACATCAACTCTCGTAAGCAAGACACGCACGTCTAATTCTGGTTTGTAGTCACGAGCAAGTTCCACAACCTCCAAGAGATCAGTCATTGCTGCTGCATCAAGGTCTGAAGCACCAATCGGTATTATTATTTTGTCAGCCAATAGTAATGCTGACCTTAGACCTACTGAATCTCTACCTCCAGCATCAACCACAACATCTTCATAGTGAATAGCTAACTGCTTTCCCTCTGATAGGATTGCTTTCCCTGCTAAACATGTAGTTGTAGGCGAAGGCGAAAAATCTTTTTCCCTCCGCCATGCCGCCCAACTTGCAGATGAAGCTTGGGGGTCACCATCAATTAGTAATGACTTCCTACGCATAGCCAACTTTACAGCCAGGTGGACGGCTGTAGTTGTCTTTCCTACACCACCCTTTGTATTTACACATGCATAGATCATGGACTTCTTCCTGTTTGTACATATATATATACATGTATATATATATTTGGTTTGATGTGGCTGAGTACCGCCTTCTTACTGCTACATCTGGCACGGCATATTATATATACATATATATATACCGTCATGCTGGATCATACTTTTGGATTACTGTAGCTATTCCTATGCTCCAGGATTCAATTTATCTTCATCGGCGAAACGTTCCATGGGATGTTGCATTAATGACTGCCACTTGTTACAAACAACGTATGTTGGCTTGCCGCACACGCTCAATCTGTGGAATCAATGCTTGATCACGGCGAATGCGTTCAGGCAATAAGGCTGGATTTTTCTGTCGTGCCGCATAACGTCAATACGCCGACGGGGCCATCTGCAATACCTGACAGATAGGCTCGACCCCAAAGTTGGCGCGCTGCTGATCAATCAGCAGCATCATTTCTTGAGTTGGCGGTCGAGCTCCGCCTGGGCGAAAAACGCGCTGGCCACTTTCAGAATCTCATTGGC
>NZ_PDZH01000262.1 GCF_002735695.1 Chitinimonas sp. BJB300 | reverse complement strand
GTTTACGATCCACGCTTCCTTCCCACGCTCGGTCGCCCTCACGCAGTTGCGCTTCACTTCGTTCGCTGTGATCAACTTACGGCGGGACTTCCACCCGCAGGAGTGCGCCCATGCTGGGCGCACAAGAACAAAGCCGGGTCGGATGATCCGAACCGGCTTTGAGCTGGTTTTTAGACTGACCACAAACTTGTATTATTTAGATAGTTTCATCAGTCGGTTCTTTTGTATTGCAAGCTCTTTCTCTGTCCAGTCGTTCGATGGAGATGGAACAATAATAGTTTGAGCTGAAGACGAAAATGGAGTTATTAAGGACCACGGTACGAGATCCAATCCAATTGCCTTTTCTTTTTGTTCCATTATCGAAACTACATTTGCCTGATGCGTATAAGCATCTAATCTATGCCCAACTTGCTCGGCTTGTAGCGAGTGAGCACCTTCTAACCCATGATAGGTACTCATCAAAATAGCATCACGCCTCTCAACGGCCAACGATGCTAGAAAGCAAGTCACTAGTGAGCCAATCACAATTCCAAGCAGGAATAAACCCAAACATCGTGGGAAAAATTTCTCTTGTATTTTCACGGTCTGTAATTCCTATTGTTTAACCCGACCAACACATAGGGCGAAGTCCGTAAGACATTGCGCTTGTCCGTATTCGTCATCGGGTTCTTTTTCGCTCATACATTTATCCTTCCTAACCGCACAACATGCTGGCCTTGCCGCAGTGTCTTCGCAGACGTATCGAACACAAGCCTTACAAAATGGCTTTGTCCACCCCCCATATTCTTGTGCAGACTTCTCGCATACAGGTTGCCAATAGTCTCGACCTTTCGGTGGCTTTCCTGCTGGAATTGGAAGATGCGCACGAGGATCCTTAGAGTAAGGGCCTTCAGGCCCTTCTGCCATTTCCAATCCCTTTGGATCTATTCTGCTTAAAGGATTTCCCGCTACATATGTGTAGATATTCGGCCCTGACACAAACGGTCATACCGACACCCACCAAACCCAGACACCATGCGGGTTCCAGCGCATCCGCACAGGCTCAATCGCAGCAATAAAGAACAATTTTCTCTAGACGCGGTTTTACGCGCTGCGCACAAGGTGCACAGACGCAGTGTAACGCCTAGCCGTTGGCGGCTAAAGGGGAAGGTGTATCACGATGGCGGGGGACTTGGCGCTAGTGGTAGCTAGCTCAGGCTGGGCGCGACAGCAGAAGCCCGCAGACAGGGCTGCGGGCTGGGTTGAGCTATAAAATGTATTCTACCGTGAATTGTTATTAAGAAAGTCTTGAGTTGAACATACCCAAGGTCTCCAATCGGCAACAAATAGAACACACTGCTTATCTGGAGTTAGGCTGGCATTATCTGCATCTGGATATCTTGCAAACGATATGGAAACATTCTCTCTTATCTTTTCCCCAGATCGAATCAACACAGCAGAATTCTTATTGCCTACAACTTTATCCAGCCTACCAAACTTAAATCCGTAAGCCGTATAAATATTTACAATGCTAGCTAATAACAATCCTATTACTACGCCATAGTAAAGAAAAATGCCCAATAAATCTTTATCCGCCCAATTTGCTTTCGAAAGCAAACTCAGGAAATAAAAACAAAATACAAGGCCGATTACACCCAATGAAAAATAAATTCTCCATCGTTTTGTATAACTCATTTTTTACAACCACATGTATTAGGTTGGGCCCCAAGTTGGTTTCCAACTATGCTAGATGTACCGGATACACCAGCCCCTGGAATGCCGGCTATTGACCGTTCAACAACTTGAGAAGAAAGGGAACCTGTAAATGATGTACCCCATGCACCAGGCGATATGACGCCACTGAGCGCCCCCCCTACTGTCGATCCAATCATTGATCCTACATTGGGGCCTGTAAAGCAGGGATCAGAAATGTTTTGCATTTGACCTAGCGTATTACCCATAAGTCCTGTTGCTGCACGAATCCCCATGTTGCCAATTAAGGAACCACTTAACCACGCGCCAGAACCACCTACAATTGCTCCACCAACTGCACCAATAATTGCTCCTCGCAAGACATTCCCTCCAGTTACTTTTGCTCCAAATCCACCACTGATACCGCCAATAATTCCTCCAGCAATAGCCCCTGGTATACCAAACTCACCCGTTGGATCAACGTAGCTGAGTGGATTGCCCTCAACATATGCGTAGGTGTTGATGCCACCCGCCAATCCTATTGGATCGCTCTGCAAGTAGCGACCACGCTTCGGATCGTAATCCCGGAAGTAATTGTAAACCTCCTTCCCTGATGCCGCTTCCCCGCTAAAAGCCCGTTTCCTCTAGTACCTCC
>NZ_PDZH01000261.1 GCF_002735695.1 Chitinimonas sp. BJB300 | reverse complement strand
TGCAACAGGCCGCCGTCGAGCTGCGAGCGTCAGCGGAGACCCTCAAGGCCGAGTTGGGCCGGGTGTTGCTCAAGTTGGAGCAGGTGCAGGACGACACGATTCAGCAAGCCTTGATGCCACAAGCGCCTAGCCAACCGACGATGAGCGAGGAGGAACAGCAAGCAGCACTGGCGCTATTACGGGCACCGGACCTGTTGGGCCGGGTGCTGGCGGACTTCGAGCAATGCGGCATCGTCGGTGAGGCGACCAACAAGCTGACGGCCTATTTAGCGGCCACCAGCCGCAAGTTGGATCGGCCGCTGGCGGTGGTGGTGCAATCGTCCAGTGCCGCGGGCAAGTCGAGCCTGATGGACGCGGTACTGGCGTTCATGCCACCGGAAGAGACGGTGCGCTACTCCGCCATGAGCGGGCAAAGCTTGTTCTACATGGGCGAGACCAATCTCAAGCACAAGATACTGGCGATTGCCGAAGAGGAAGGCGCGAGCCGTGCCAGCTATGCCTTGAAGCTGCTGCAATCGGATGGTGAGTTGACGATGGCCAGCACCGGCTCCGACGCCAATGGCAATCTGGTGGCGCAGGAATACCGGGTGGAAGGCCCGATGAGCCTGTTCATGACTACCACGGCCATCGACATCGACGAAGAATTGCTCAACCGCTGTTTGGTGCTTAGCGTGGATGAAGGCCGCGAGCAGACGGCAGCGATTCACCGACGGCAACGCGAACGGCGCACGCTGGAAGGCTTCCTGGGCAAGGAAACCAAGGATGCGGTGCTGGCGTTGCAGCGTAATGCCCAGCGTTTGTTGCGTCCCTTGGCGGTGGTAAACCCGTTTGCAGACCAGCTGACCTTCCTGGACGACCGCACGCGGACGCGACGCGATCATGAAAAGTACCTCTCCCTGATCGACACAATCACCTTACTGCACCAGTACCAACGCCCGATCAAGAGCTTGACGGTAGGGGATCGGCAGATTGACTACGTGGAAGTGACGCCGCAAGACATTGCACAGGCCAATACGCTGGCGCATGAAGTGCTGGGCCGCAGCCTGGATGAATTGCCACCGCAGACGCGCAAGCTCTTAGCCTGCGTTCAACAGCTGGTGCGCGAGCGTGCCGGCACGACGCAATTACTGGTGCAGGACATCCGCTTCAGCCGCGCCGAGGTGCGTCACGCCTGCGGGCTATCGGATACCCAATGCCGCCTACATCTGGATAGGTTGGCAGCGCTGGAATACCTGCTAGTTCATCGTGGTTGCCGTGGGCAAAGCTTCGAATACGAATTGCTGTTTGATGGTGATTTAGCGGCGCACAGCCCGCAATTGGCCGGGCTACTGGATGTAAACCAGCTGATGGCTATAGGTACGACAGACAGTTCGCGGGGGGTAGACCCCCAGTTCGCGGGGTCAACGCGGCCCCAACACGGCCCCAACGCGGGGGATATGCGGGGTGCTGATTCATACGAATCGCCAGACGCCACCAGGGTTTTAGCGGAAACGCCGGTTTCTGACGACGAAATAAGGGTGGGGGGGTATGCAAACACCCTTGAGCCGGTCGTGGTCGTACATCCCTTAGCTCACTTGCCGGTGTTGCCGGTAGAAGGCGCGGGCTATGCCGCGTAAGGGCCAGAAACTCAAGACGCGCCATCGCGCACCGACCAAACCACAAGTACCACGGCGTCAGGTGGCCGACCCGCTGGCGCATCACCCGATGCTGGCTTACATGGCGGCGCACTTCGACTACCTGCGGGTCAAGGGTTACTCGGAATACACGGTGAAGGCCCGTCACGGCAGCCTGCGCCGCTTTATTACTTGGTGCGATGAGCGCGGACTGATGCAACCGGCAGACATCACCAAGCCGGTGCTGGAGCGTTACCAGCGCTATCTGTTCTATTACCGTAAGGCGGATGGCCAACCGCTGACCCATGCCAGTCAGGTGGGCTGCCTGGGGCCGCTCAAGACATGGTTCAAATGGCTTGCCCGAGAAAACTACCTCTTGTTCAACCCGGCCAGCGAAATCGACCTCCCCAAGCCCTCGAAAAGGCTACCGCGTGCATTGCTGTCGGTGCAGGAGGTGGAAGCGATCCTGGCGCAGGCGGAACCCGATACGCCGTATGGATTACGCGACCGGGCTTTGCTGGAATTGCTCTACAGCACCGGATTGCGGCGGCTGGAGGCGTCAAATCTGGCCTGCTACGACGTGGACCTGCACCGTCGGCTGGTGATGGTGCGGGAAGGTAAAGGCCGCAAAGACAGGGTAGTGCCGTTGGGACAACGGGCGCTGGCTTGGCTGGATCGTTACCTATTGGACGCCCGCCCGCAGTTGCTGACGGTGGATGAAACGGCGCTGTTTCTGAGTGACTACGGCGAGCCGATGACACCGGCGCATATCTCGCTGAAGGTGAAGA
>NZ_PDZH01000260.1 GCF_002735695.1 Chitinimonas sp. BJB300 | reverse complement strand
AGTACTCGCGGCATGCCCCTTGGCGCGAAATGCTGCACGACAGTGCCTCGCGCCGTGTGGACATGAGTGACTGGCGCTATGTGATCCGGCAGAAGTGGCTGGATACCGATGTGGCCGAACTCATCAACCCGAGCCGTGCCTTCATCGTACATAAGAGCACCCGCGATGCCGATGCCTTGGGTAGCAGTCTGTGGTTTTCCGATGACTTCCCCGACCAGGACGAACAAGCGGGGCATTTGGCCGATGGTGTCTTTGCCCGTCAGCGCGTGCGCGTTTTCGAGATGTGGTACCGCGTGCCGGCCCGAATTAAGAAGGTGCAAGGGGGCGAGTTCCACGGCCAGGAATACGACCCAGCTAACCAAGTAATGCGTGCCGCCGTCGAGGGCGAGCTATGCCATATCGCCGAACAGCAGCAAATGCAGGTCCGCCTGGCCATCTTCACGACCGCAGGGCTGCTGTACGAAGGCCGTAGCCCTTACCGGCACAACCGCTTCCCGTATACCTTGATGGCGGCGTATCAGCGCAATCGCGATGGCGCGTATTACGGCATGGTGCGTGGGATTCGTGACCCACAGGATGCGTTCAACAAGCGCATGTCCAAGGCGTTGTATGTCCTCTCGACCAACAAGGTTGTGATGGAGCGGGGTGCCGTTAAAGACAAGGAACGGTTACGCGAAGAGATTGCCCGGCCAGACGCCATTATCGAGTACGAGGAGGGTAAACGGCTTGAACTGAACGTAGACCGTGACCTGGCCGCCGCCCATCTTCAACTGGCCGATGTCGATGCCCGCATGATTCAGGATGTCTCGGGGGTCACCGACGAGAACCTGGGGCGCAAGACCAACGCCACCAGTGGCGTCGCCATCGAGGCAAGGCAGGACCAAGGCAGCATGGCCACGTCGGAGCTATTCGACAACCTGCGTCTGGCCTTCCAATTCCACGGTGAATTGCAACTGAGCCTGATGGAACAGTTTGCCACCGAGCAAAAACAAATCCGCGTCACCAACGCCAAGGGTGGATTCGAGTTCCAGCCCATCAACGACGGCCTGCCCGAGAACAACCTCGTGCGCACCAAGGCGGATTTCATCGTCAGCGAGCAGGACTACCACGCCACCATCCGGCAAGCGCAGACCCAAATGCTGTTCGAACTGGCCGCCAAGCTGCCACCCGACATCGCCATGGGCATGTTGGACCTGATCATTGACCTGATGGATGTGCCCAATAAGGACGAACTGGTGCAGCGCGTGCGCAAGCTCACCGGCCAGCGCGACCCGGATGCTGAGCAAACACCGGAAGAGATCGCTGAGCAGGAAGCCAAGCAGCAAGAACAGGCAGAGCAAAACGAGCTGGCCAAGCGCAACGCCATTGCCGAGGTGGAACAGAAAGAAGCCTTGGCCGAACAGGCACGCAATGCGGCCCAGCTCCAGCCCGTCATCGATCAACTGGAACACCTCATGAAGCTACAGGGCAAGGAATACGCCCTGGCCGTGGACCAGTTGGAAGCCAAGTTCAACGCCCAACTCGACAGCCTCAAGGCGGCTGTGCGCGACAACCAGGCGCAGCAACGACTATCCCAATCCAAACCGGCCAGGAGGGCCAAGTAAGCCATGACGATCCAAACCCATGCAGACCACGACGACAGCCTGACCGACGAAGAACGCGCCATTCTGGCGGAAACCGATGAGGTAGACGAAGACAGCCGCACCATTGGCGAAATGATGGATGCTGGACTGGACGATGAATCGGAGGACGAAGCAGGAGACGAAGGCGAGGATGAAGGTGAACTGGAACCGGTTGAGCCTGAGGAATCGGGGGAATCAGACGGCACGCCAACGGACCCAGTGCCTGTTGAAGCACCGGCAACGCCTGAGCCTGTTGCCCCCAAAGCGCCTGCTTACCAGCCGCAACCGGTTCAGCCGGTCCAATACGACGTGCCCGAAGTACCCGAGGATGCCGAACAACAGCTCGCCGACATCCTGGCGCAAAAAAAAGCCCTTAACACCCAGTTAGAGAACTACGAAGTCGATGCGGCCACGTATCAGTCACAGCTTGATGCGCTGAACGACAAGGCACTCGATCTGCGGCTGGCGATGCGCGACGCCGACAATGCCCGCGCACTCAATGCGCAGAATGCCCAAGCGGCAGAACAAGCCGCGTGGGCACAGACCTGTGATGCCTTCCTGACCGCCAACAAGGCCACCTACGCCGATAGCCCGGAAATGACCGCCATCTTGAATCAGGCGGTGATCCAGGTAGCCAACGACCCCGAGAATGCCGGCCTCAATGGCTGGCAAATGCTCGAAAAAGCCCATGCCACGACGTTGCAGCATGTCAAACAGCGCCCAATAGTTACCAGGTAACAGCGTCCAATTCTTTCCATTTACTCACTGATGTTACGCAGTAGCTGCGAGAAGCAGCTGTAACTGATCATAAGCCGCGCGGGAGGCGTTGATCAG
>NZ_PDZH01000025.1 GCF_002735695.1 Chitinimonas sp. BJB300 | reverse complement strand
ACAAAAAACGCGTCACCTGGTCGTGGCTCACTGCACCACCTACCATCGCCGACAAGCCCGTTGCTGTCGCCGCGCCAAACGTGCTCAGCAAATAGTCGGTGTACAAATCGAGTTCTTTGTTCTTCATTGCGACAGGTTAGCGTATGCACTGCGTAACATCAGTGATTAATTAGGCGGTTATCAACCTAGCTGGTGCTCTCTTAGAACCTGTTTAAAGTCTGCTGTGCGTCGACAATATGGCGTTGAAAACACCCTCGGAATGCTCATTTACCACTTGTAAACTCCGCTTCCTTGGCTGTCTTCGCCTTATCTTGCCCTAGCTCGCGAGACTTTAGACAGGTTCTTAGTCGCGGATAATCAATCATTGCTTATGCCACTTATACAATGAAACTAGTATAGCTATTCAATAGCAGTATTTTTTTCTATGACTTCTCAGAGCGTGTTTTAAAAGTCTCAAACCGTTCCCAGCACTTGTCGCTTAAATCGGTCGGGTACTGCCGCTTTCTTCTGCCGCTACTTTTTTAGCCATGTCAAAATCCAATACATGAGAACGGTTTGAGACTTTTAAAACACACTCTCAGCAGCAATACGGTAGGCGGCTTCAATCAGATCGGGCCCTATCACTTTCATGAATTGGCGGTGCACAGGCAGCATCTGTTTGCGTAACCGTTCGCGCTCACTTTGCGGAAGGGTATAGATCTCGGTTTTGCCTGAAGCACGAATACGCGCCAATGACTGGTGATTATGTTCGACGGCTATCTGTCGTTCATATTGGGTCGCGAGGCGAAGGGCTTGCTCCAGTGCTAGGCGAATATTGCCCGGCAGGTCAGACCAGACACGTTGATTGACCAACACCACATACCCTACAAAACCGTGGCGCGATAAGGTGAGATGTTTTTGCACCTTAATCAGTTGTTGATTGTCAAACTGCGCAGAGTGGTTCTCAGTGCCATCCACCACCCCACGTTCCAGGGCACCATAAATCTCAGCTTGACTGGTAGCCTGCGGGATGGCATTTAGGGCGCGCATTTGTGCATCCAGGACCCGTGAGGGTTGAATGCGCATTCGCAAGCCACGAAAGTCTTCCAATGTACGCAAAGGCCGATTGGCTGAGAAATGCTTGAAACCACTGTCCCAGTAGGCTAATCCAAGCAGACCCTTCTCTTCCAGCCTTTGCAGCAGGCCCTGGCCGATGGGCCCGTCCATTACTTGATGCAGCACGGTTTCGTCAGGGAAAAGATAAGGCAGGTCGAAAAGCTCGAATTCACGAATACCCAGCGGCGCCAGTTTCGCCAGCGCGGGGGCGAGCATCTGGACGGCATTCATCTGCAGCGCCTCCAGTTCCTGCCGGTCTTGGTGTAGTTGGCCGTTGGGGTAGACCAAGACCTTGACCCTGCTCTGGGTCATCGCTTCCGCTAGTTCTTTGAACTTGATGGCCGCCCGGCCTTTGGGCGAATCAGACGCTACTGTATGGCTAAACTTGATGATGATTGGATCAGTCGCTTGCGCCCGGGGTGGCAGCGCCAAAATGGCGATAAACAGTAGGCTGATCCAGCGCATTTTCTCTTCCTTAGATAACCCAAACGGCCTTTGTGCTACGGTGCAATGCGATATTTTGTGAAGATAATCTCGGTGAACGGGTGGCCGCTTATATTGGGGAATTGCCCTATGCGGGAAAGCCCCAGGCGGCATAATCGGCTGGCTAGAATAGGGTTCTGCTGATGAAACGTCACTCCAATCTTCCTCGTCCAGCCCGCTGGCTTTGGGCCATGCCCAACTTGGCGCTTATCTCCTTTTTGGCTGTCGGTGTGGCATTGCTGTGGTTTGTACGTAGTAATGAGCGAGATGCTCAACGCGATGCATTGATTGAAGATGTGTTGTGGCAGGAGCAAGTGTTGCGTACAGAGCTACTCAGTAGGCAAAGTCAGTTGGAAGGTTTGGCGCATGATCAGGTGCGCGGTGACCTCAGCGAAGGTAGTTTCTATGGTCGCGCCGCTGCGATTATGACCAATAGTCCGGAGGTGGTTGCCATCGCCTTTGCCGATGAGTTCGGCGATGCGGTATGGAGCTACCCGGCGCAGGCGCTTGCCCCTATCCACCAAGTGCCGGCTGCGCTCGAACCCATGCAGAGAGCAGCCCGCATCGGTTTGCCGGCCAGCTCGCCGGCATTTAATTACCCCGGCGCGGGCCAGGTGGTGGCGATGGCTTTTCCGGCGGTGCAGGGAAATCGTACCACGGGTGCTTTTATTGCCCTGATTTCGCTGCGGGGGCTTTTGAATACTTATGTCCCCTGGTGGATAGCGCAGCGCTACCAACTGGCTTTCCTCGATATTGAAGGAAATACGTTGGCTGCCCGCCCCGATCAAACAATCGATGCTGCAGGGTTAAATAGCTACGACATTGCTTTCGATCCGCCAGGTTATGGCCTGCGATTGCGCGCGGTTGTGTATCAAATTGGATGGCCGTTTTGGCAGCAAGCGCTGTATGGAGTCTTGGCTGGTTTATCGGCATTGATGTTGTGGTCGTTATGGGTGCTGAAGCGGCATATGCAGGAGCGGCTTAGTGCCGAGCGGGCCTTGCAGCGTGAGATGAATATGCGCAGGGCGATGGAGGACTCGCTTGTTTCGGGCATTCTGGCAACTGATGAGGAAGGGCGCACGCTGCATGTGAATCGCGCTTTTTGCCGGATGGTGGGCTTTGAGGCGGAGTGGCTATTGGGCTGTCGTCCGCCCTTTCCTTTTTGGCCGAATGAGACGCGCGTCCATTGCGAAACGGTGTTCCAGGCGATCTTGCGGGGTGAATGCCCAGTCAATGGCGTCACCATGCGCTTTATGCGCCGCAATGGTGAACGTTTTGATGTGCGTCTCTATGCCAGCTCATTGATAGATGGGGAGGGGCAACACACCGGTTGGGTGTCATCAATGACGGACGTCACGGAGTTGAATCGTGAGCGTGAGGCACTGAAAGCGTCGCATGTGCGCTTTGTGACGGTGTTGAATGGACTGGATGCCGCTGTGGCCGTAACCGACCGTAAAAGCCACGAGTTGCTGCTTTCCAATCGTGCCTTTAACGAGGCGTTCAATCTGGCGGAGGCTGATGGCCCATTCTGCGCGTTACCGCTGCGTGAAACCGATCCAGAAAACGAATGGTGCGATCCGATCCTGGGACGCTGGTATCACAACCATCGTCGTGAGACCATCTGGGTTGATCAGTCACCGGTCTGGCTCGATATCGCTACCGATGTAACCGAGCATAAGCAGGCGGATGAGCGGGAACGCTTGCAGGCAGAAAAGCTGCAACAGACCGCTCGCCTGATTGCCATGGGTGAGATCGCATCCAGTCTGGCCCATGAACTGAACCAACCTTTGGCGGCAATTTCCAGCTACAGCACCGCATGTCGAAATCTGGTCAGTGGTGGTCAACTTACGCCTGCTGAATTGGATAATGCGCTGGAGAAGATTGTTGAACAATCGCGTCGTGCCGGCGCCATCATCCGTGGTATCCGCGAGTTCGTACAAAAGCGCGAACCCAAGCGTTCTCCGTGTCGCGTAGGAGATTTGGTTGATACGGTATTGTCATTGCTGGCGGCGCCGTTAAACCGGCACGGTGTTCGTTTGGTCGAGAAACGTCAGGCTGACGATACACAGTTGTTTGCTGATCGCGTGATGCTTGAACAGGTATTGTTCAATCTATGCAAGAACGCAATCGAAGCGATGGCTGATGGCGCACAGCCTCGCCGCATCCTAACCTTAGAGACACAGAGCCGTGACGGATGGTTGGATATTTCTGTAGCAGACCTTGGCCCCGGTATTGCGCCGGAAGATGTGGAAAAGTTGTTCATGCCTTTCTACACCACGAAAGCGGAAGGGATGGGCATGGGATTAAATATTTGTCGTACCATCGTTGAACATCATCAGGGCCGGCTTTGGGTGGAGGCGCGCTCTCAAGGCGGTAGTCGTTTTGTGGTCAGTTTACCGATCAATCCGGCCCGTGTGCTCGCGTTCAAGCCGGCTTCATTAGCCGAGCAACCACCTGAGCCCGCTAAATAAACTTAAGGAAATCGAATATGTTGTCTGACCCTCGCATCGCTCTAGTAGATGATGATGCTGCAGTCCGTGACGCCTTGAAATGGTTGTTTGCATCGCGGGGCCATCAACTCGCTTCCTTTGAATCGGCGGCTGCCTTGCTGGCAGACCGGGATGCCAGCCGTTTTGGCTGCTTAGTACTGGATTTGCGGATGCCTGGCATGGGCGGTTTGGAGTTGTTTCAAACGCTGAGTACCCGTGGCTATTGCCCGCCCACTGTCTTTCTTACGGGCCATGGCGACGTACCACAGGCCGTGGCGGCACTTAAGCAGGGGGCGGTGGATTTTATCGAGAAACCCTTTGATGACAACGCCTTGGTTAGTTTGGTGGAAAATTGTCTGGCACTGGATGGTGATCGTCGGAAATCGTATGAACGTCAACGCCAAATAGAGCGCCGTCTTGCTGAGCTGACCCCGCGTGAGCGTGAAGTGATGGCTTTATTCCTGGAAGGCAAGTTGAACAAGCAGATTGCCGATACCCTGGATATCAGCATGAAGACCGTAGAAGTACACCGTGCGCGTGTACTGGAGAAGATGGGTGTTAAATCGGCAGTTGAGCTTGCCAATTTGCTTAAGGAGATGGGCTAGGTATCGCCAATGTGACTTGATGGGTAATTTTAAAAAGCCGTCTTACCAGTCTTTGTCAAGCATCTGTTCTTGCCAACGCCAGAAAGTAAAAAGCCGCTCTGTGAGCGGCTTTTTACTTTGGTATAAGTCCACCGTGTTTAAGTGAGCTTACCGTGGCAGTGCTTGTACTTCTGGCCCGATCCGCAGGGGCAGAGGTCATTGCGGCCAATCTTGTCGAACTGACGCAATTGTGGTTGGGTTGCAACCGGTTCAGGGCTCACCTTTGCCAGGGCTTCGTCATAGTCTGCATGATGGTATTGCACTGCGGCAGGCTCTTCGTGTTGCTCCAGCGCGGCGACATCTTCTTCCGAGCGGATCTGCACAGTCATCACCAGTTGGACGACATCGCGGCGGATACGCATCAGCAAGCCTTCGAATAACTCAAAGGCCTCACGCTTGTATTCTTGCTTGGGGTTTTTCTGGCCGTAGCTACGCAGGTGGATGCCCTGGCGCAGATGATCCAGCGCCGACAAGTGTTCACGCCATTGCTGGTCCAGAATTTGCAGCATGAGGGCGCGTTCGAAGTGACGCATGACATCGACGCCTACGCGTTCTGTCTTGGCGGCGTATTCTGCCTCTCCCGCATCAATGACGCGCTGGCGAACCTTATCAATCTCCAGTGTGGTGTCTTCCTTCAGCCATTGCGCTACCGGTACCGATAATTGGAATTCAGACAAGGCTTTTTCAAGCCCTGCCGTGTCCCATTGCTCTTCCATGCTGCCGGGTGGGAGGTATTGATCGACCAAGTCACCCATGACACCCAGGCGTAGATTACTGATGGTTTCGGCCACGTCAGTAGAATCAAGCAGTTCATTGCGCTGAGCGTAGATTGCCTTGCGCTGCTCGTTTGAAACATCATCATATTCCAACAGCTGTTTGCGGATATCGAAGTTACGGCCTTCCACCTTACGCTGTGCATTTTCGATAGCGCGGGAGAGCAGGCCCGATTCGATCGCTTCACCTTCCGGCAGGTTCAAGCGCTGCATCAATGCGCCGATGCGTTCGGCTGCAAAAATACGTAACAGCGTGTCTTCCATGCTCAGATAGAAGCGGCTTGAGCCGGCATCGCCCTGGCGGCCGGAACGGCCACGCAACTGGTTGTCGATACGGCGGCTTTCATGTCGCTCGGTGCCGATAATGTGCAACCCACCAGCAGCCAACACCTTGTCGTGCAAAATCTGCCATTCGGCCCGTAGCTTGTCGATTTTCAAGCGCTTTTCCGTTTCGGACAGCGCCTCATCGTTTTCAATCGTTTTCACCTGGGGCTCGATATTGCCGCCAAGGACGATATCGGTACCACGGCCCGCCATGTTGGTTGCGATGGTGATCATGCTGGGGCGGCCAGCCTGGATGACGATGTCAGCTTCACGGGCATGCTGCTTGGCGTTTAGCACGTTATGCTCGTAACCCGCCGCCTTGAGTTGATCCGACAGCAACTCGGAATTCTCGATGGAGGTTGTACCCACCAGCACGGGTTGACCCCGATCCTGGCAACCCTTGATATCGAGCACGATGGCGTTGAATTTCTCGGCTGCTGTGCGGAAGACCTGATCGTTCATGTCCTTGCGGACCATGGGGCGATTGGTTGGGATAATGACGGTTTCCAGGCCGTAGATCTGCTGGAATTCGTACGCCTCGGTATCGGCTGTACCCGTCATGCCGGACAACTTGCCATACATACGGAAGTAGTTCTGAAAGGTGATCGACGCAAGGGTCTGGTTTTCCTTGTTAATCGTGACGCCTTCCTTGGCTTCAACGGCTTGGTGCAAGCCTTCCGACCAGCGCCGGCCCGGCATCATCCGACCAGTGAATTCATCGACGATGACGATCTCGTCATCCTGCACCACATAGTGCTGGTCTTTATGGAACAGGGCATAGGCACGCAACGAGGCGTACAGATGGTGCATCAGGCCGATATTGCTGGTGGAATAGAGGCTGTCGCCAGGGGCGAACAAGCCCGCGTCAGCCAGTAATTGCTCGGCATGTTCATGGCCCGCTTCGGATAGCACGACTTGGTGGGCTTTCTCGTCCACCCAATAATCGCCTTCGCCTTCCTCGGTTTTTTGCGGCACCAGCTTGGGGGCGATGAGATTCATGCGGGCGTAGACATCAAGATTGTCGTCTGCTTGGCCCGAGATGATCAGCGGAGTGCGGGCCTCGTCGATTAGGATCGAATCAACTTCATCGACGACGGCGAAGTTGAGGCCACGCTGCACCCGTTCGTTGGTCGCGAAGACCATGTTGTCACGCAGGTAATCGAAACCGAATTCGTTGTTGGTCCCGTAGGTGATATCGGCCGCGTAAGCTTCCTGCTTGGCATCGTGCTGCATTTGGCTCAGGTTGACGCCGACAGTCAGGCCCAGGAAGTTATACAGCTTGGCCATGGTGGCCGCATCACGTTGGGCAAGGTAGTCGTTGACCGTTACGACGTGAACACCCTTGCCGCTCAGCGCATTCAGATACGCAGGCAGCGTGGCAACCAGGGTTTTACCTTCCCCGGTGCGCATTTCTGCAATCTTGCCGTCGTTCAGCACCATGCCGCCAATCAGCTGCACATCGAAGTGGCGCATGTTCATGACGCGTTTGGAGGCTTCGCGGCACACCGCGAAGGCTTCCGGCAAGATGGTTTCCAGGGTTTCACCCTTCGTTACGCGCTGCTTAAACTCCCCGGTCTTGGCTTGCAAGTCGGTGTCCGACAAGGCTTGCATGCTGCTTTCCAGGTCGTTGACTTGCCGAACTGCGGCGCCGTATTGCTTGAGCAACCGGTCATTGCGGCTGCCGAACACTTTTTTGAGGAGAGAAGGGATCATCGTGTATCCAGGTGGGCATGCGCCCTGGTGCTTGTCGAAGTAGTGCGCCAATGCGCAAAAACAAGGCGGATCGAAACCACCGATCCGCCGTGATATCCAATCATTGCCGAATCAGCCACGCATATGGTGCTGGATGCGGCAATTTCAATCACCTGCCGGCGTAAGTGCCGCCGTTGCTGCGTCGGGCCGCTTTGCCACATTCAAGAAGAACAAGGGGTTTTGTGGAATACCCTTGTAACGGATCTCGAAATGTAGATGTGGCCCGGTAGAGCGACCGGTATTACCCAATAGGGCAATCCGATCCCCGGTTTTTACCATATCGCCCTCCTTCACCAGCAAGCGGGAAGTGTGGGCGTAGCGACTAGTTATACCATTGCCATGCTCTACTTCGACGATATTACCATATTCGTTATGGTACTCCGCCCGTAGCACCTTACCGCCAGCGGCTGCAAAAATGGGTGTGCCAATGTCGCCAACAAAGTCTATGCCCTCATGGAAAGTCTGGCGGCCATTGAAGGGGTCGATACGCCAGCCAAACACCGAGGAACGGAGTCCCGATAAGGTAGGTAGATTGGCTGGTGCCTGGAAGGTATTGAGTTTGCGTTGGGTCAGGATGACATCGACCAGACCAAAATGGTCGAGACTGGTTTCAATTTGTTTGTCGGCTTCTGAGATACTTGCCATCAATTCCGGCAGGCTCATGAGTTTTTCGGGCAGCGACGATGTTGCCCCACCTTGCGGCGCATCCGTACTGCTCTGAAAGGGCTTCGGGTCGATACCGGTTTGGTCTGCTACCCGGTGGGTCAGGCCGTCCAGGCGCAGTAGCTGTGCTTGCATCTGTCCAAGCTTGACGGCCAGCAGGTCGATCTGATGTTGTTGGGAAATAGAAGTGCCGGGTAAGACGGGCAGGTTGACGCCAAATGAACGCGTGAGAGAGTAAGTGGCCCAGCTTGCCAGCGTTAGAGACCCCAGAATCGCAAGCGCAACAAAAGCGCCAAATAACCAAAGGTGACGAGGCCCCAGCGTAATTGCCCGCGATAGGCGATTGGAAACTAAAATGATATTCATGCTTTGTGCGAGTCCTTTCATGCACTGGCAGAATCTAACTGGCCAGCAATTGCCCACCCCATATGCGTGACAACACCTTTCGACCCCTACTAAGCTCACCCGAATTGGCGCGCCTGCAACGCTTGGCTGCAGCGCAACGTCAGTTGGAAAGCCTATGGCAAGCTGCGGTGCCAGCAGAGTTGGCCGGCTTGAGCAGTGTAGTTAGCTTAGAGGGGGATTGCCTACAGGTGGCAACGCGCAGTCCTGCGTTGTTGGCCAAATTCAAGCAAATGGAAGCACGTTTGGTCGTGCAGCTTAATGATGCAGGCATGAAAATTAACGCAATCCGCTGGCGGGTACAAGTCGAACTGTTACCGCATCAGCAGAAAAAAGCAAAACCAAATCTGGCGCTTAGCGAGGCGGCGTTGTGCGCACTGGATGAGGCAGCCCGGACTTTCCCTCCTTCGCCATTACGTGACGCTTTGGCAGCCATGGTGGCAAAACGACGTAATTCATCGCTTAAATAGGCTGTTTTTGCAGCAACGCTTTATTCCACGAATTACGGTAGTAATGCCATGGCACGTTGCACGGCCCCTTGATGCTTGCCGACAAAGGCGAGTCCTGCTGCACGCATCTGTTGGCGCGTATCGGTGTCTGAGAGGAGGTGGGCAACCTCTTGCACAACAACCGTTGCGGTATGGCATTGAATGATAGCGCCTAGCGCCACAGCCTCGCGCACTGCATCGGCAAAGTTGAAGCTAGAGGGCCCGATGAGCACCGGAATACCCTGAGCGCAGGGTTCAATCACGCTATGGCAACCAAAGGGCAGCAGGCTGCCGCCCACGAAAGCCACATCAGCTGCGGCGTAGTAGGCTGCAAGCTCACCCAGGCTATCCCCCAGTAGTACGGTGATTTCCGTGGGCAAGGGGGTGTCGCCAGACCAAGCGCTGCGTTTCTGTGTTGTCCAGCCGCGCTGCGCCAACAGCGTGGCGACTTCATCGAAGCGCTGGGGATGGCGTGGCACCAATAGCAACAAGCTGTTGTCTGGTAGTTTTACCTGGGCCAGCGCATCTAGCAGCAATGCTTCTTCGCCTTCTCGGGTACTTGCCGCGATCCAGACTGGGCGCTGGCCGAATTGTTGTCGCCATTGTTGGCCCAGGGCGAGCAGGCTTGGGTCTACCGTCATATCAAACTTGATATTGCCACTGACGATGGGGTTGAGCGCTGCTAGCTGGCGTATTCGTCGTGCATCGTCTTCCCCTTGGGCTGCGATGCCGGCCAGTTTCAGCATGGCTGGGCCAACGAGACACCGTGTCTTCAAGTAACCACGCAATGACTTCTCGGATAGGCGCGCGTTGAGTAGGTAAAGCGCTACGTTGGCGGAGGCTGCGCCGTGAATCAGATTTGGCCAGATTTCCATTTCCATCAATATGCCAAAGCGAGGGCGGAAATGCCGCAGGAAGCGGTGCACCGCATCGGGAAGATCGTAGGGTAGATAGGCAAAGCTGACGTTGGGATGGTCCCCAAACAACTGACGGGCTGTATCACGGCCGGTGGGAGTCATCTGGGTCAGCACAATGTGGTGGTCGGGATGACGTTGTTGCAATGCTTGCACCAGCACGGCCGCCGCGCGCGTTTCCCCTACCGATACGGCGTGCAGCCATATCACAGGCGCAGTGGGGCGCGAGGGATAGTACCCCAGACGCTCACGCCAATCATGGCGATAGGCAGGCTGCTTGGCGCCACGCCGCCATAAGTAGAAAAACGCCCAAGGCAGTACCAGATACCAGGCCAAGCTATATAAAACGCGCCACAGCATCGCCATATCAGCGCTTCGCTGCCAAGGCCGCCATCACTACTTCGCGCACTGCGGCTTCACTGGGCGGTTGTTGTATGCCCCCAAGGTTTTGCGAGAAGGTGCGTGCGATTGCGCCGGTATTGTGCGGGTCGGAATCGCAGAAAATTCCTACCGTAGGGATATCCACCGCCGCGGCAAGGTGCATCAAACCGGTATCGACGCCAATGGCAATCTGGGCATCGGCCAAGAGACGTGCACCTTCCACCAAAGAAAAGCGTGGCGTCACCAGGCTGCCGGGTAAGGCGGCAGCCAGCCGCATTGCGCGTGCATGTTCCACTTCATTACCCCACGGGAAGACCGGTTGCAGACCGTGTGCGAGCAGCAGCCATTGGCATAGGGTTATCCAGTTGGTTTCATCCCATAGCTTGGCATCGCTTGAGGTGGCGGTAAGGCAAACCACATAGGGTTGCTTAGGTTGCCAATCCAGCGTGATGGCTGGGGGCTGTATGCCGTAGTTCAGCTGGCCGCTGGGTGTGTAACCCAGCGCCCGGCCGGTAATGAGGCGATTGCGCTCGATGACATGAACAGCTGGGATATCGAATCTTCGATCGTAAAACAGGCAGGCCAACGGCTCGCGCACGGAACGGCGGGAATATCCAACCAAAGCCGCGCCGCTGAGTTTGCCAACCAGCGCGCTCTTAAGCAGTCCTTGCGTGTCGATGGCAAGGTCGTACCGCCCTTTTTCTATTGTCGTACGAAAGGCGCGCATTTCGGCGCGATTGCCCGCATTCAAGAGCTTTTTGCGCCAGCGTCTTAGTGCAAAGGGCACAATCTGGTCTACACCCGGATGCAAGCCGGCCAAGCCGACAAAAGCTTCTTCCACCACCCAGTGAATCTTGGCGTTGGGAAAGTGTCCACGTAGTTCGGTCACTGCGGGGAAGTTGTGGATGACATCGCCCATGGACGACAAACGTATCAGCAGTATCTTTGGCATGGCGCGATTATAAGGGGAGGGGCTTCCTCGGCTAAAATTCGCGCGCAGAAATCGACCCTTTCAATCTTCTCTTGAGCAACATGCAAAAACTCAGCCTTGTCTTGATCACCAAGAATGCCGCCTCCCAGCTTGAGCCGTGCCTGGCCTCTGTCCGCGGGTTGGTGGATGAGATCGTTATGGTTGACTCGGGCAGCGTCGATGCAACGGTGTCGCTGGCTGAGCGCCATGGCGCGCGTATCAGCCATCAAGATTTCCTCGGTTTCGGCCCGCAGAAACGGTTGGCGGTGAGTCTGGCCAGCCATGACTGGGTTTTGTGCCTGGATGCGGATGAACGCCTCACGCCGGAGTTGGCTGCCGCCATTCGTACCGAGCTGGCCAGCCCTGCCTTTGTGGCTTATCGCATTGCGCGACGTAACAGTTTCTTTGGCCGTTATCTGCGTCATGGTGAAGGTTACCCGGACTGGAATATTCGCTTGTTCGACCGTCGCCGCGCTAATTGGACTGAAGACTTGGTGCATGAGTTTGTCCGTACCGACAGTGAGATTGGGACGGTTACGGGGGACTTGCTGCATGACTCCGCCGAGGAAGTTGGCAGCTATATCGCCAAACAGAACAAATACACTGATATCCAGGTCGACCAACTCTTCAAGGCGGGAAAGCGTGCCGGCGTGGGGAAGTTGGTGAGCTCGCCGTTGGCGCGGTTTATACGATTTTATTTATTTCGCAGTGGCTGGCGCGACGGGGCCGCAGGCTTTGCACATATCGCCATTGGCAGTTTTTTTGCATTTGTGAAATATGCCAAATTGCAGGAACGCTGGCGCCAGCATGAGGATCAGCAGCGTCGCTAGTCGGGTGTGACTGGTAAGTTTTCCACCGTGTCTTACAGTTAGATGCGGCTCGTGCAAATGCGAGCATGTGGCTGTTTTTCATAGCCATTCCAAATCGACTGGGAAACTTGCCGGGAGTGCTGTTTTGATCGACGTCGATCCTGATGCGGCATTAGATCAGGTACTGGCTATCTTGCGAGCCAGTCGCCTGTTTGGTGCGCTCGATACTGCATGGCTGCACGCACTGGCACAGCGCCTGGAACTGCGTCATGTCAATGCGGGGGAGTTGGTATTCAAGGAATCCGCCGCGTCGGACAGCATGATCATTGTGCTCAGTGGACGGTTGCGGGTGTCCCGCTATGCACGGGAGGGCAATCGGCTGCTTTACAACGAGCTGTGCCCAGGGGAATGCGTGGGCGAAACCGGGATGATTCTGCAGCAACCGCGTACTGCCGACGTGATTGCCCTACGTGATTCCATGGTGGCCGAGTTGCCCCGGGCGGGATATGAAGCCCTGATCATGGGAAACCCGCTGTTGTTCAATCAGCTGTTTTCCCAAGCCATATACCATTACCTGCGCCATACGCCACAACTGTCGGAACGACGCCGGGCGCAGTCGTATGTGGTGGTGCCTTTGGAAGAAGGAGACGAGGCGCAGGTACTGTGCGCAGGTATGGCGGCAGCGCTGGGCAAACTGGGACGAGTGCGCCATCTGCAGCCCGAGGCATTGACCGATGGCGAATCGTCTGCCGATCAAATTGCACGACGCATCGGGTCGGTAGATGCGCTCGAAACCCAGTCGGACTATCTGATCTACGAGGCGCAAGCAAACCTGGGCGATTGGACGCGCCATGCCGTCCGCCATGCCGACCAAGTGGTATTCGTTACCAGCCACGCGGCCAGTCCCGCGTTGAATGACCTGGAACACAGACTACGCAGCGAGCCGGGTTTTTCCTTTAAACGCCAGCATATTGTGTTGCTGCACCCAAAAGGCACGATACGGCCATCCGAACCCATTCCCTGGCGAGAAGGGCGGGAGCTGGAGCGTATCTACCTTGTCCGGCGCGAATGCGAAGAGGATTTCGCAAGGCTGGGACGGTTTCTGACCGGTCGGGCGGTGGGCATTGTGTTGGGCGGCGGCGGGGCGCGTGGATTTGCACATCTGGGTGTGTTGCGGGCGCTGGAAGAGGCCGGCATTCCCATCGACCTGGTGGGCGGCAACAGCATGGGGGCCCTTATCGGCGCTCAGTACGCATGTGGGTCGACATTGGATGAGATTCTGGCCGGGACCCAAGCCCTGGCGGCTGGCGGTGTGCGGTTTACCCTGCCGATGGTTTCAATGCTGTCGAACACGCGGATGGAGCGTGATCTGCAAACCATGTTTGGCGATGCGCGTATCGATACGCTTTGGCGTCCTTACTTTGCGGCGGCGTGTAATCTGAGCCGCGCATGCACCGCCGTGCAGGACCAAGGGCCGCTTTGGCGGGCGGTCATGGCCAGCAACTCACCAGCAGGGCTGTTACCACCGGTGCTAAGCGATGGCGACCTGTTGGTGGACGGCGCGATCCTCGACAACGTACCCGTTGAAGCCATGCGTATGCGGCTGGGTACCCCGCTGGAGAAACGTCGGGGTAACGGTACGATCATCGCAGTGGATGTGGATGTGCGAGAGCATCTCAGTGTTGACCCCAGCGTGCGCCGGCTCTCGGCCTGGGGCAAGATTAAGAGCCATCTGTCCAACCGCGAGGCGGCGACACCGGGTATTGGTGACATTCTTTACCGCGCAAGCCATATGGGCGGGTTGACCCAGCGCATGCGCACCATTTCGCTAGCCGATTTCTACTTGGAACCACCTGTGGCTGAATTTCCGCTGATGGGCTATCGCCACGCCAGTGAAATCGTCGAAGTGGCTTATCGCTATACCATCGCCGAGATCGCCAAGTGGGACCGACAGTCGATTCTGGAATAGCCGATCAGGCATTGCCTTTGTCGCTTGCCCAGCGGGAGGTATGGCTGGACCAGCGAGCATGGCCCACCAGCGCCCACCTCACCATTGGCGGCGGGGTGTTTGTCCGTGGGCATTTAGACCTTCCCAAATTCCAGCAGGCATTCCTGCGTCTGGTGGCCGAGAACGAAGCGCTTCGATTAGCGCCGCTGGCGGATGGCGTCCAGCAGTTGTTGGCGGAATACCAACCCCGTCTGGTACATATCACGCTACCGGCAGTAGTGGACTTTGTGGCAGAGGCAGAGCGCATCTGGCAGGCGCAGACCCGCGAGGCATTCCCACTTGATGGCACGCCGCCATGGCGTATTGTGTTGCTCAGCAATGGCGAAACCGAACACTGCCTGATGCTGCAGTTTCATCATCTGGTCATGGATGGCTGGGGAACCGCCCAGCTGATGCGCAATTGGGCAACCTGTTATGCGGCGCAGGTGCAGGGTGACCCGGAACCCTGCACTGATCCTACCGCCTACCGCCGTTTCATTGAGGAAACGCAAACCTATCGTGGGTCGGCCAACTTCCAGCAGGATGCTGTTTTCTGGCAAGGCCTCCTGCCTAAGTTGCCGCCACCGCTGCTCGAACGCCATTACGCGGCCAGTACGTCAGATGCGTTGCCTGCTGCCCAGCTGGCGGTGCTGCATCTTCCCCGTACTGAATATGGCCGTATCCTGGCGTTCGCCAACGAGCATGGACAAAGCGAGTTTTCCGTTTTCCTCTGTGCTTTGGCGCTCTACTTTGCGCGCGTGCAGCAGTTGGATGAGGTTGTGATCGGCATACCTTGTCTGAACCGTACAGGGCGGCGTAATCGGGAAGCGCTGGGCATGTATGTCGGTGTAATGCCCTTGCGTGTACCGGTAGATCGCCTCGCCTCGGCAGAGCAATTGTTGCTTACCGTCAACCGCGTGTTGCGGCAGGCATTGCGCCATGCCCATTACCCACTGAGTGAGACGGGCCGACGCTTGCATGCGATCCAGCAAAATCGCGATAGCTTGTTTGATGTGCTGCTGTCATTTGAACGGCAGGACTACACCGTCCAGTTTGGTGAGGCGCAGACGGTTGGCTCACGCCAGTTCTTTACCGGCATTGCGCGGTATCCGTTGGGGGTAACGGTATGCGAGTTCGCCCAGGACCAGGATATTGAATTGGTGCTTGAAGGCAGCGCACTGTGCTTCAACGCCGGCGAAGTGGACTTGTTGGGCCGCCGGCTTTACCACCTGATCGCGCAGATGATTGATGCGCCGACAGCGCCTGTGCATACTCTCAGCCACCTGCCGGCGGAAGAGCGCTGGGCGTTGCTCGATGGTTTGCACCACGAGCAGGCCCACCATGCAACGATACGACCCTTCATTGCGTTGTTTGAGCACCACGCGGCATTGCTGCCCGATGCTTGCGCCGTGGTTTGGGAGGGGCATCGACTCGACTATGCCGGGTTGAATCAACGCGCCCAGGCCCGAGCCGCGCAGTTACGCCAGTTGGGTGCGGGTGCGGATGTCGTTATTGCTGTGTGCATGCGGCGATCTGTCGAAGCGGTGATTGCCATCCTGGCCATTGCCAAGTCAGGGGCAGCGTTCTTACCACTGGACGTGGATGCCCCCGATGCCCGCCTCGCAGCTGTGCTGGAGGAGAGCCAGGCATTGGCGGTATTGGTGGATGCGGAAGCGCTACCGCGGCTGAAGACGTTGCATGCACAGGTGGTGGACACCACTGTTCCACCAACTGCGGTGACGGTGAAAATCGATTGGCCCGTGGTTGCGCCCGGTGACTTGGCCTATGTGTTGTTTACCTCCGGTTCAACCGGCCGCCCCAAAGGGGTGATGGTTGAACATGCAGCGTTATCGCGTCGTTTGGCTTGGTTGGCGCGCAACTATGCCATTACTAGTAACGATTGTGCCGCGCAGGCTACCCAGCTGACCTTCGACCCTGCGCTGATCGAGCTGATTTTGCCCTTGGTGCATGGCGCCAGCGTGGCATTGCCCCCGCCCGGCCGGCTTACGCCAGAAGCGATTGCGGGGTTTGCCATACGCCATGGTGTGACCATCATGGCGTTTGTGCCCTCCACGTTGCAGCGTTTTCTGAATGCGGCGGTGAGCCGGCAGGGCCTGCGTCTGCGTGTGGCCTGCTGCGGGGGGGAGGTGTTGAGCCCGGCCTTGGCTGAGCGCTTTCTCACCCAAACCCAGGGGCGTTTGTTCAATGTCTATGGCCCCACCGAAGCCTGTATTTTTGCGACCGCGTGGGAGTGCGAACGGCGTAGTAGCGAAGCCGCGCTGCCAGTAGGGCGGCCGGTTGACGATACGCGGATCTATGTACTCGATTCGCAGCAGCAACTACTCCCCTTTGCCTGTGCGGGTGAAATTTATATTGGCGGCAAGACATTGGCACGGGGTTATCTACACCGGCCGGATCTGGATCGGGCCGTCTTCCTGCCCGATCCGTTCCTTCCCGGCGAGCGCATCTATCGCACAGGGGATCGTGGCTGGCTCAGCAGCGATGGCGACCTGCACTTCCTTGGCCGTACTGACCGCCAGATCAAGCTTCGCGGCTATCGCATCGAGCTGGGAGAGATTGAGCACGCTTTGCTGACCATGCCGGGGGTGGTGCAGGCTATCTGTCTGTTGCACGGTGCGGATGACAAACCTTATCTGCATGCCTGGGTGGCAGCGCCCGGCTTGCGGGTAGATATCTTGCAACGCCATCTACGCAGCCGCTTGCCGGACTATATGCTGCCCGCGCGTATCAGTGTGCTGCCGGAATTGCCGATGACCAGTTCCGGCAAGGTGGACCAGCAAGCCCTGCGTGTACTGCCTTCCGAGCAGATACGGCCGTGTGGGCGAGGGCCTGCCAGCCGGCTTGAGCGTGATTTGCTACCGCTGTGGCAGGCGGCGTTGCACCGCCAGGATATTTCGGTGGAAGACAGTTTTTTCGAACTGGGGGGCGATTCGCTCGCGGCAATCGATATATTGAGTGGCATCGATAAGCTGACCGGCAAGCATGCCTCGCTGCTCTTGCTGACAGAGCACCCGAGCGTGGCTGATATGGCGCTGGCGTTGCTCGATGAATTCAGCCCCGCCAGTATTCTGCTGCCCCTGTCGGGCCAACCTGGAGAGGGGGGGATTTACCTTGCCGCATCGGGCCATGGCGATTTACTGCGTTTTCGGTATCTGGCGCATGCGCTGGGCTCTGGCTGTAACCTCTCCATGCTGCAACCGCCGCCGGCCAATACATTCAAGAGTGTAAAGGATCTGGCGGAAATCTATGCCGCGCGGATTGCCGCGAGTGGTAGAACCAGTATTACGCTGGCGGGTTTTTCGGTGGGTGGCATTACTGCCCTGGAAACGGCACGTGTATTGCAGCAGCGCGGCTTGGTTGTGCGCGCCATCGTACTGATAGACACAGTCTATCCGCGTTCCCTGCTGCGTAAGCCCCGCTTCTGGCGCTTGTTGGGATGGTTGACACGCAATCTTTACGTGCAGGAATTGAGCATGAATGGACGTCGCCTTGGCGCAATGTTCGGCGATGCTGGCTTGGTTTCCCAAATCATGGCATTGGGGGAGTATCACCCAACTGCATTCCTCGGCCGTATTCTGTTGGTGAAATCGTCGGGCTTGGCAAACTGGGAGCACGCGCTGTTCCGCCCCTGGTATAGCCTCTTGCAAGGACAATTCAGCAGCTGCGAGGTGCCTGGCCTGCATGGCTCGATGTTCGACCCGGCCAACGTACAGGCGCTGGCGAATGTCTTGCTCGCGGTTCAAAAAGAAGAAGGAGCGGAACATGGCGGAAGCGCCTGATGCGCTGCCTGGGCTGCGCCGCCGCCGCCGTGTTTTTCTGTTATTGCTTGCCGTCTTGCTGCTGCTGGGTATTGGTTTGCAATGGACGCCGGCTCGGCACTGGCTCAGCCTGACGACGTTGTCTGTGCAGGTGCAGCATTGGGGCGATCAGCTTGGGCCGGTGGTGACCGTGCTGTGTTTTGCCTTGGCCTGTGCGCTGGCGGTGCCGCTCAGCGTCTTGGCGGTGGTGACTGCCCTGGCTTTTGGACCCGTGTTTGGTGCTGTCTATGCGTGGCTTGGGGCCACCTTGGGGGCTTGGGTCAGCTTTATGTGCGGGCGATGGTTGGGGCAGGCTGCGGTTGCCCAACTGGCGGGCCCGAAGTTGAACCACATCAGCCAACAGCTTGCCCGGCGCGGGGTCATCAGTGTCATTGCCATCCGCATGGTGCCCGTTGCGCCTTACGCGGTAATCAATCTGGTTGCTGGCGCCAGCGCCATTCGTCTACGTGATTTTCTGCTTGGCAACGCGGTCGGGATATTGCCGCTGTTGCTGATCAGCGCCCTGTTTTCCGAACAAATCCTACGCGCAGCCAACCAGCCTGTCTGGCTGACGGTGCTGTTGGCAGTACTGTTTGTCGCATTGGTCGTTGCCGGTACGGCAATACTCCGCCGCTGGTGGCGTGATGGGTAACGCGCTTCTTTAATAGAAGCGCAGCCTGAGTCTTTGCTTGGATTGGTCAATGCCAAAAAGCGAAAGGCCCCAGGTGCGTTCGCGGTAAGACTGATTGTTGGCGGCAATATTCACCAAGTGGCGGCTTAACGCTGCCCAGGCTGGATTCAGACCTGTTTACCCTGACGATATATAAGGCCTGTCCCCTTCCAAATCCCTTACTTCTTGCAACTATTTAGCATTGCTTACGACAAAATTCATTTGCTTAAAACGGCTTGAGTTAAATGAAATTTGCCAATCGCAAGCGAGTTTTTATCTATTTGCCCATTGTGGTGGCGCTGGGATTTTTGGGCTGGAAGGTTTTCTTTGGTAGGTCTGAACCGCCCCAGCATCTGACAACCCCTGTTACAAAAGAAGACTTGAAGCAGGAGGTGCTGGCGAGTGGGGTATTGAAAGCCATCAAACAGGTGGACGTGGGTGCCCAGGTAAATGGCCAGCTTAAGAAGTTATATGTCGAAGCTGGCAGTACCGTGAAAAAAGGCCAACTGCTTGCGGAGATCGATCCGGAGCACGCACAGAACGGGCTCAAAGGTACACAGGCTAATCTGGATTATCAATTGGCGCAGCGTGACGTTACGCGGGCAGGCTTGCAACAGGCCAAGCAGGAGCTGACACGTCAACAGGCGATGATGCGCGATGAATCCACAACGCAAAAATCGCTGGAAGCCGCCTTGGCAGAGGTCAAGAAGCAGCAAGCGACACTGCTCGGCCTGGAAGCGCAAATCCGAAGGGCGCAATCCGAACGAGATAAAGCAAAGATAGATTTGGGCTTTACCCGCATTCTCGCGCCCATGGATGGCGAAGTGCTCAGCATTGAAACCCAGGAGGGGCAAACGATCATCGCTGCGCAGCAGGCGCCGGTCATCCTCAAGCTGGCAGATCTTTCAACCATCCGGGTGCGCGCCCAAGTGTCCGAAGCCGACATCATCCGTGTAAAACCCGGTATGGAAGCCTATTTCACCCTGCTGGGCGACACTGAAAAGCGTATCAAGGGGCAGGTACGCAGCATTGAGCCCAAGCCCGAGAAAATCAACAATGCCATGTTTTATAACACGCTGTTTGATGTCCCCAATCTGGACCAGCATTTGCGGGTGGACATGACGGCACAGGTAGGCATCTTGGAACGCGAAGCCCGTCAAGTGTTGGCTATCCCGCTATCTGTGCTTGGCCCTGTGGAAAAGGATGGACGATATCCGGTACAGGTGCGCAAAGCGGATGGACAGCTTGATACCCGGCAGGTACGTATTGGTTTAAAGACCGCAACACGTGCTGAGGTACTCGAAGGCCTGAGGCTTGGGGAGCAGGTGGTTACACGTGTCAGCCATAAGCCGGGCGAGGATGGTTCGGGTTCGGTAGGCTTCTGATGACTACGCCACTCTTACAGTTGTCCCATGTCTGCCGCCGTTTTCCTTCTGGTGGCGGTGAAGTCACGGTACTGGATGATATCAATCTGACCGTAGAGCATGGCGAAATGCTCGCCATCATGGGGGTTTCCGGCTCGGGCAAATCCACCTTGATGAATATTCTTGGGTGTCTGGATTCACCGACATCAGGACAATACCGGGTTGCGGGTCAGGATGTCAGCGTTCTGGACAGTGATGCGTTGGCGAAGCTGAGACGAGAACATTTTGGTTTTATCTTTCAACGCTATCACCTATTGCCCAATCTGAGTGCCCAGGGCAACGTGATCATGCCCGCTATCTATGCTGGGGATAAAAAAGAAGAACGTACGCTGCGTGCCAATGCGTTGCTCGAACGATTGGGCCTGAGTGACAAGCATGTGTATAGACCTAGCCAGCTCTCTGGTGGGCAGCAGCAGCGCGTATCCATCGCACGTGCATTGATCAATGGTGGAGAGGTGATCCTGGCGGATGAACCCACCGGTGCGTTGGATCGCCAAAGCGGCCGCGAGGTGATGGCAATTCTCAAGGAATTGAATGCTGCGGGGCACACCATCATTATCGTCACGCATGATCCGGGTATTGCTGCACAGGTACCACGCACGGTGGAGATTCAGGATGGGCGAATACTCAGCGATTCACGGCGGGCGGAAGAAAGCAGATTAGATACCGCAGAGAAGCGGACTACGCCGGTAGAACGCCCTGCCTTTGCTTGGTGGGGACGATTCAGCGAAGCATTCGCGATGGCATTGCGCGCCATGCTGGCTAACCGTCTGCGCAGTGCATTGACTATGCTCGGCATTGTCATCGGTATTGCCGCAGTGGTGACTATCGTCGCGCTTGGAGAAGGTGCACGTAATTATGTGATGGACAGTTTCCGGTCCATCGGCACCACTACCATCGATATCTACAGGGGCCGTGACTTTGGCGATGACACGGCTGCAAGCATTCAAAGCTTAAGCCAGGGAGACTTGGCTGCACTGGCTGCGGAATCCTATGTAGATAGCGTTACACCCAGTACCTTTCTCACTTTGCGGCTTCGAGCCGGAAACGTGGACGTCAATGCCACTTTGCAGAGCGTGGGTGAACAGTTCTTCCAGGTACGTGGCCTCAAACTGGCACAGGGACGCCTATTCAATGCCGAGGACGTCCGCGAGCGGCGTCCGGTGTTGGTGATCGACGACAACACGCGACGCAAGCTGTTTGGCGATACAGATCCGATAGGCCGCATTGTACTGGTCGATACTATGCCGGCCCATGTCATTGGTGTGGCTGAGCAGGAGCGGGGGCGTCCTGGCAACCAACTACAAGTGTGGGCACCCTATACAGCTACAGGTAGCAGATTGCTGGGGCGCAATCACTTTGATGGTATTACCGTCCGGATTAAAGAAGGGCAGTCTCCAGCGCTGGCAGAGCAAGCGATTATTGAGCTGCTGACAAAACGCCATGGCACGAAGGACTTCATGACGTACAACATGGACAAGATATTGAAGTCGATGGAACGCTCAATCCGCATGTTGGCGTTGTTGCTGACGCTCATTGCGGTGATTTCCCTGCTTGTTGGGGGAATTGGTGTGATGAACATCATGCTGGTGTCGGTGACAGAGCGTACGCGGGAGATCGGTATCCGCGTGGCGGTAGGCGCACGGCAAAGCGATGTGATGCAGCAGTTCCTGATCGAGGCTGTACTGGTTTGTCTGGTGGGCGGCTTGTTAGGGGTGTTGTTGGCGGCAGGGGTTTGTGCCCTGGTTTCAGTATTCTTCAGCAGTTTGAGGTTGAGCCTGCCCCTAGAGGCTGTATTGCTGGCGTTCGGCTGTTCGACATTGATTGGTGTGCTGTTTGGCTACTTGCCGGCGCGCAATGCCGCAAGGCTCAACCCTATCGAGGCATTGGCACGAGAATGAAGTCGCTATATGTATTGCTATGTGCCGGTCTGGTTACCGGATGCATGAACTCTCCCTATCACCGTCCGGCATTGGCGCTGCCGGAGCAATGGTCGGTGACGTCCAATGAGTCGTTGCCCAAGCGTGCGGATGATTGGTGGAAAAGCTTTGATGATCCTGTTTTGTTCGATCTGATTACCCAGGCCCGCTTGCGCAATCCGGATGTGATCAAGGCTGCAATCAAACTACGGCAGGCAGAACTGGATGCCGGGATTGAGGAAAACAAAGCAGGACCTGTTGTTTCCACCAGCCTTTCTGGCAATAGAACCTATGCCTTGAACAACCAGGGTGTCGGGTCAAAATCCACAAGTAGCAAGCTTGGCATAAGCTACGAAGCCGACCTCTGGGGGAAGGTGGATGCCACCTTGCGAAAGTCCCAACTCACTTGGGAAGCAACCCGCTACGACGAACAAGCGGCCCGGCTGAAGTTGGAAGCCGATACGGCTTCCCAATACTGGACACTCGCCGCACTGCTTACAGAGCAGTCAATGTCTGAACAGGCGTTGGAAGAACAGCGCCAATTGCTAGGCCTGGCCCAAAGCCGCCTGCAATATGGTGAGGCCAGCCGTAGTGATGTGGTGCAGGCTGAGCTGGCGCTATTGAATGCTGAGAAAACCCTGCGGCAAGTATCGACAAAGATTACGACGCAGCGTAATAAGTTGGCATTGCTGCTTGATAGACCTGTCGGTTCGCTTCAGCTGCAAGTTCTGCCATTGTCCTTACAGCCTGTGTTTCCCTCCATCAGCGCGGGGTTGCCGGCGGAGATTTTGTCGCGCCGTCCCGATGTCATGGCGAAAGAAGCACGTTTAAAAGCAGAGTTGGCTGGAATAGACGTTGCGCGCGCCAGTTTTTATCCAACTATGTCGCTGACGGGGGAGCTGGGCACGACAAGTACCGTGCTTTCCAGATTGTTCCAAAATCCTGTCGCTACATTGGGTGCTTCACTAAGCCTGCCTTTCCTGGAGTTAAATAAACGCAAGCTTGAAGTCGCCAAGCAACGCGCATCCTATCAACTAGCCGAGGTGGATTTCCGCAGCCAGCTTTACCAAGCCTTGGTTGAAGTGGATGACAGCCTGCAGAGTCGGCAACAACTACAGCGCGATACCGATGCAGGGGAACAGATAGTGACACTGGCCAGACTTGATCAAACTCTGGCGTTGAGTCGTTACAAAGCAGGGGATACAGAGCTGAAAACCGTCTTGGAAGCGCAAGCCAAACGGCGACAAGCCGAGCAGACATTGCTGACGCATCATTTGGACCAGTTCAAAAATCTGGCAGAGTTATTCAAGGCCGTGGGGGGCGCACCGCAGGATTGATAGCCGGTTATGGTGCAGTGAAACATCAACAGACCCTGGGCAGTTAACAATTTAAAAGGCGGCTAACTGGTTTGAAGCAAGGTAACCAGTTGACCGCCATCGTAGGTCAGTTTTTCGTCAAAGTACGATGAACTTAACCGGTGTGCCTACCCAAATACATAGTGCTATTGTGGTCCCTACGTTGGAAGTGGGCCCAAACGCGAAACACAGCACCGAGGGCAAGCTTGAGATGGCAACAACATACTGAAGCCTGCATCTTTACCGAGGGTACGGGTGTATGCATTTATGTTGCGTGATCACCATGCATGGGTACAGGCGATCGTGGCGTTAGGAAAGGCAGCAATGTCCCATTCTGAAGTAGTGAAAGACAAATCCATCAGTGGAAAGCCATCGGCTGCACCGAATCCGGTATCGCTGAACATGCCACCGGAAACATAATCAATGTCCATCAAGTCTAGTTCTTGCATTTTGCGCTCCTAAATACGATTTCTGCCGCTGCGACTTATTTAAGCTGCGGAATTAGTTACAGTGAAAGTAGCTTGGGGACAAGAAAGATTGAGCTTTTGCGTTATGTCTGTCAGTACCCACTGTTTCAGCTCATTGGGTAACTCTGTTTGCCCTATGGTTTTTACGACTTCGTCACAAGATGCGCTCATCACTCTCTCATAAGCAAACGTTCCGCCGCCTACTTGTTCAAGGTCCTGGTGGTTAAGTACTTGCATTGAATCTCTTTCTGTTTGCTCTGCTTGTTTAGACCGCGTCAACAGGGTGCTATTGACGGGGCGTGAGTGTAGGTGCGGCAAATTGAGAGCTTCAATGGGGCATCTGTCCCGATACGCTGTAAGCCATCCTGTTGTGACTAGCGCCCATGCAAGCGCCACCTGCGGATCTATTAGCTTTTATGAGGCATGGTGGGAATTTCCCTAGTCCCCCAAGAAATCCTTCATGCGTGACCAGAAACTAAGGCTGCAAGTCTTATTCTCGACTGTTGATAAGCTGCCGCCCCGTAGAAGGACGTGAGGCCCTTATCGCCGCGGCAGCCAGCAGGATTGAGACACGTAAATCAGCGTGAATTGCGCGCCGCAACGGACGCAGCCAATCAGGCTCTCCTCAGTGAAGTCGCTAAGCTTAAATATAGAAATCTATGTGAAAGCAAAGACCTGGCTGGCGGCGTTTGGCGGTATTGGAACAGATAGGCGACGCGAGCGCGCTAGAGCGAGAAGTGGCCGCGATGGTTAGGTTCTAAACAGGAATTTTTAGGGGGCGGGTTTCCTGTCCTGGTTTTGATGAACTGCCTGACTGCGCCATAGCGCCATTTCGCTTGGTATTTACAACCCTACATCTGTAGATCGAGCAAAATATGGTGCCAGTGGATTTTCCTCCGCTTACTTGCTCTCGTTCAGATAGATTCAGTTCATGCATGACATCTCCCACCGTTTAGCTGTGCCAATACACTGTATTGGCGGGAGACAAGTGTAGGTAAGGCAGCCAATGTCTTTCACTTGGCGAATCCCCTAGTACCGTATCGACGTCCTTGGTGGCGTCCACTGATGACGCGTGATTATGCAATGCCGCTACACAGATACTCCCCGCAGAGCTATTCCGACAGCTGGGGCACGATTTGAGTTCCGGCAAGTTCGGACCAAATCCTCCTCATGAGCGTCCAAAAGATAAAGCTGTAAGCCCTATTTTCTGCGGTCGATAAACTGCAACCAACAGACTATGCACACGTAGCAGGCTAGTCTTGCAGGCCCAATTTGCCCCAGTGGGCATAAACACTTTGCTACTTGGGGAAGGTTTGCGGCAGGAATCGCCACTGACAGCCCGTGCGCAGTAGGTACAACTCAGCGACGGCAGAGTGCTGACTTATGAATTGTTCTGATTACTGGCTTGATAAGGCCCGAAAGGCGTCAGCCTTCAGTATCGAGACTGGCGTGTGAAGGCTGCTACTTGTCTGTAACCGAGGCGGGGACAACGGCCCCAGTATCTATGTTCTGACGTAGATAAAAGCACAGCAGCGGAATAATTGTAGAACAGAGGGTGTTTTTATAGAACGCGGCTCCGAGCCTGAAAACAAGCTGGGAGCCGCGTAGATACTTGGTGGGGCGTGTCAGATTCGAACTGACGACCTACGGATTAAGAGTCCGCTGCTCTACCAACTGAGCTAACGCCCCAAGATTTACCGCTGAAGTTCCTTTGGTGGGTCGTGCGGGACTCGAACCTGCGACCAACGGATTAAAAGTCCGCTGCTCTACCAACTGAGCTAACGACCCGAAAGGAGCCGCGCATTATATCGACGTTTTTTTTTGCGTCAACTACTTTGTTCGGCAAGGATGATGACGTGGCTGGGGAAGACCCATTTGCCCTTTGTTTGCTGCTCACATGACATTCCAAGTTAAATGCATTTCCCGCCTGTAGGTAGTCAGCCTGCAATGAGAAGCAGCAGTTTCTTTTATATGACGAAGCGTTTGTATTCAATGAATGCAAATTCGTGATGAGGTTTAGATAGAAATCTGATCTGAGCGTATCGGCCACCCTGATGGTCAGCGCGCTGCGTAGCGAATTGCGCACACTCATAAGCAGGGGGATTTCCCGTATTAATGAAGTTAGTTAGTGGTTTAAATTTGAGCGAAACAGCTTGCCCAACGGGAGTATTTTCAATGCCGTCGGAATAATAGCTGGTGGGAGCAGCAATTTATGGAAATCATGGTTGGTTGGTGGCAGTCACTATTCAATATTGGCGTAGGTATTTGATTATTCTGAATTAAACAGAATCAATGTAATTGATATTTACCCCCTTAATAGAAAACCAAGTGTGGTCAATCTGCAATGGCAACCTGTTTATAACTACTTATTTAGACATAAATTATATCCAGATTGAATACAGGCTTGATGACGTGGGCGACGTAACCGCCTGTACTGAAGGACAGTATCGACGCCTGATAGTGCTTGCTAGCATCTGCGGTCTTTCAAGTCATTGCCTTTGCAGGAGTCGTTTATGGCCGCCGATCAAGTTCACGCGCAAGCGCGTTGTGTTGTGGTTCAACTGCAAGGTCAGGCTTGGGCTATCGACGGTAAAGGTGATCAACGCCAGCTGAAAGTTGGCGAAGCGGTGCAAGAAGGCGAGCAGATCATTACCGCTGCTGGCGCCCTATTGGAGTTGGGTTTGCCGGAAGGCCAATCCCTGCATGTCGCTGCCGAGCGTACCTTGTTGATTGACGCCAATTTGCTTGGGCAAGCCCCGGTCGATGCCAGTGAGGCCGCATTGAGCGAACTGAGAGCCGATGTCGACAAGATCATCCAGGCATTGAACGAAGGGCGGGATATTTCCCTTGAAGTCGACCCGACGGCAGCAGGCCTTGCTGGCGGGGAAGGGAATGATGCGCACGGATTTGTCCGGCTGCTACGACTTAGTGAGGGCAGCAGCACAGCAACTTTGCCACCGATATCGCCACGTGTAGGTGCGGCCATGGTGATTTCCGAGCTTGCCGAAGTTGCACCTGCTCGGTTTGTTACAGAACTGAAGGCTTATGACGATACCGCCACGGTGAGCGAGGATAGCCAGATCAACATCAACGTCATGGGTAACGACAGCAGTACTGGTGGGAGTGTGATGATCATTGCCGGCCAACCGATCGCGGCAAATGGGACGGTGACGGTCAACAACGATGGCACCTTGCGCTATACCCCCGCACGCCACTTTGTCGGCACCGATACGATTCACTACACCATAGCCGATAACCTGGGCCACACCAGCACCGCCACAGTCCGCATTACGGTTACTCCGGTCAATACCAATACGGCGCCCGTAACAAACCATTCCCAAGTCGCTACTACGGAAGACCAACCGGTATCCGGCAAGGTCGTGGCGACAGATGTCGACGGCAATGCGCTGACTTATAGCAAAGGCAGCGACCCAGATCACGGTACCGTGACAGTCGATCGCGACGGCAACTGGACCTATACCCCAGCTCTGGACTACCACGGTACGGACAGCTTCACGGTCACGGTATCGGATGGCCAAGGTGGCACGACCACCGCGACGATTGATATCAATGTGACCCCGGTTGATGACTTACCCGTGATTAGCCACGGTAGCGGTAGCGTGATTGAGAATATCCAGCTGAGTGCGACAGGCAACCTGACGGCCACCGATGTGGATAACCCGAGTCTGGCGTTTGTGGCGGCGAACTCAACGGGTCAATATGGCAGCTTGACCATCGACGCAGCAGGCAAGTGGGCCTATGTACTAGATAACCGTGCAGAGTTGCTGGGAGAAGGCGAGGTACGCCATGAGGCGTTTACCATCTCTCTAAGTGATGGCAATACGTCCAGCATCACGATCACCATTACTGGTACCAATGACGGTGCCGTGATCGGTGCAGGTGTGGGCGACAAGAACACCGGTTCGGTGACGGAAGACACCACGCTGGTCAGCAGTGGCAAACTGACAGTGACCGACGCGGATAGCGGCCAAGGGGAGTTGAAGCCAGCCAACATCACCAATGCCTACGGCACCTTCACGGTGGACAAGACCGGCAACTGGAACTTCACGCTCAACAATGCCGCTACCGAAGTCCAAAGTCTGACGGCAGGGCAAACGGTCACCCAGATCTTCGCAGTAGAAAGCCTGGATGGCACGCCATCCAGTGTCACCATTACCATCAACGGTACCAACGACGGCGCAGTGATTGGCGCGGGCGCGGGTGACAAGAACACCGGTTCGGTAACGGAAGACACCACGCTGGTAAGCAGTGGCAAGCTGACGGTGACCGATGCAGACCAGGGTCAGGCGGAGTTGAAGCCAGCCAGCATCACCAATGCTTATGGCATCTTCACGGTGGACAAGACCGGTAACTGGAACTTCACGCTCAACAATACCGCCACCGAAGTCCAGCTTCTGGCGGCAGGGCAAACGGTCACCCAGACCTTCGCCGTAGAAAGCCTGGATGGCACGCCATCCAGTGTCACCATTACCATCAACGGTACCAATGACGGTGCCGTAATCGGTGCAGGTGTGGGTGACAAGAACACCGGTTCGGTAACGGAAGACACCACGCTGGTAAGCAGTGGCAAGCTGACGGTAACCGATGCAGACCAGGGTCAGGCGGAGTTGAAGCCAGCCAGCATCACCAATGCCTACGGCACCTTCACGGTGGACAAGACCGGTAACTGGAACTTCACGCTCAACAATGCCGCTACCGAAGTCCAGCGTCTGACGGCGGGTCAAACGGTCACCCAGACCTTTGCCGTAGAAAGCCTGGACGGTACCCCATCCAGCGTCACCATTACCATCAACGGCACCAATGACGGTGCCGTGATCGGTGCAGGTGTGGGCGACAAGAACACCGGTTCGGTGACGGAAGACACTACGCTGGTAAGCAGTGGCAAGCTGACGGTAAGCGATGTGGATAGCGGCCAAGCGGAGCTGAAACCAGCCAGCATCACCAACGCATATGGCACCTTCACGGTGGACAAGACCGGTAACTGGCAATTCACGCTCAACAATGCCGCTATCGAAGTCCAAAGCCTGGCGGGGGGGCAAACGGTTACCCAGACCTTCGCCGTAGAAAGCCTGGATGGCACGCCATCCAGTGTCACCGTTGTCATCGTCGGGACTGCAGAAAGTGCCACGGTCGGTAGTGGCGTGGTGCAGGAAGACACCACGCTTACCAGCACAGGGACGCTTTTAGCTACAGGTGGAGCCGCCTTTGTGGCTGAAACACTGGCAGGTACCTATGGCAGCCTGAATATTGCACCGAATGGTCAATGGACCTACAGCCTAGCGAATACCAGCACGGTGGTGCAAAGCCTCAGTGGTTTGGACAGCAAGGTCGAGGTTTTCAGCGTTACCTTGTTGGATGGCACGACTACGACAGTAACAATTAATGTAGCGGGGTTGAATGATGATGCAGTGATTACGGGTAAAGCTGCTGGTGCAGTCACAGAAGACATCGCGGTAAACGGAACCGGCCAGCTTACCGACAGCGGCACGCTCAGTATCAGTGACGCAGATGCAGGCCAATCCAGCTTCCAGACCACAAGTGTCACTGCTAGCGCGGGTGCACTGGGTAGTTTGAACATCACCAGCAGCGGCAGCTGGACCTACAACGTCGCCAATAGCGCCGTGCAATATCTCAAGGCTGGTGAGGCCAAGCAGGAAACCTTTACGGTGCTGACGGCAGATGGCACGCCACATCAAATCGTTGTCACGATTACTGGTACCAACGACAAGCCTGTGATTGGCGGCAGCGCCAGCGGCAATGTGGTGGAAGCGGGCGGCATCAGCAACGCCAGTGCAGGCACCGCCACAGCCAGTGGCACGCTGACGATTAACGATAGCGACAGTGGTCAAAACACCTTCCAAACGCCAAGCAGCCTCAATGGCAGCTACGGCACCTTTACCTTCAACGGCAGTGCCGGTGCCTGGACTTATGCCTTGGATAACAACAAGGCCGCAACGCAAGGTTTGACGCAGGGACAAGTCGTTCACGACACCCTGACGGTTACTAGCCTGGATGGCAGCGCCACGCAAGTGATTGATGTCACGGTGACGGGCAGCAACGACAACGCCAGTATCCACGGCGTCACTACCGGTGATGTGTTGGAAGATGGGGCATTGTCGACATCAGGCGTATTGGCGGTGAGCGATGTGGACAATGGGGAAGCGGTATTCCAGACACCAACCAGTCTGGCAGGTACCTACGGCACCTTTACCTTCAACCCCCTGACTGGCGAATGGAGCTACACCGCGGATAACAGCAAGATCCAATTCCTGGGTGATAAGCAGCAGGTGACGGATACGCTGGTGGTACATAGTTTGGATGGCACGGCGACCCAAGACATTGTGGTTACGATTACAGGAATGAATGATGGTGCGGTGATCGGCAAGGGTGTGGGCGACCAAGTCGCAGGAGCTGTCATAGAGGACAGCGTCTTGATGAGCAGTGGCAAGTTGACCGTTGTTGATGCTGACCAAGGAGAAGCAGCGCTGAAGCCGAGAACAGAGGTTGATACCTACGGCACGTTCAGCGTGAATAAGGATGGCAACTGGCAGTTCGTGCTCAACAATACGGCCAAGGCGGTACAAGATCTGGTGGAAGGGCAATCGATCACCAAAATCTTTATGGTGGAAAGTGTGGACGGTACGCAGTCCAGTGTTGAAATTACCATTACCGGTACCAATGATGTCCCAGTAATCATCGGAGATGCCGTCGGTGCCGTCACGGAAGACGCAGCCTCGCCGACATTGACCGACAGCGGCACGCTCACTGTCAACGACGCAGATGCAGGCCAATCCAGCTTCCAGACCACAAGTGTCACTGCTAGCGCGGGTGCACTGGGTAGTTTGAACATCACCAGCAGCGGCAGCTGGACCTACAACGTCGCCAATAGCGCCGTGCAATATCTCAAGGCAGGTGAGACCAAGCAAGAGGTCTTTACCGTTCTGTCTGCGGATGGCACGCCGCATCAAGTTGTCGTGACTATCATGGGCACCAACGACGTGCCGACGATTGCTGGCAGCGCCAGCGGCAATGTGGTGGAAGCAGGCGGCGTCGGTAACGCCAGTACAGGCACCGCCACAACCAGTGGCACGCTGACGATCAGCGATAGCGACAATGGTCAGAATACCTTCCAAACGCCAAGTAGCCTCAATGGTAGCTATGGCACCTTTACCTTCAATAGCGGCACCGGTGCCTGGACTTATGCCTTGGATAACAGCAAGGCAGCAACACAGGGTTTGACGCAGGGACAAGTGGTTCACGACACCCTGACGGTTACTAGCCTGGATGGTAGCGCCACGCGTGTGATTGATGTCACGGTGACGGGCAGCAACGATCACGCCAGTATCAGTGGCACTGATACCGGGGGTATCACGGAAGATGGTCAGCTATCGGCGAAGGGCAAGTTGACCGTAGTTGATGTGGATAACGGCGAAGACGTGTTCCAGCCGCCAACCAGTCTGGCGGGCACCTACGGCAGCTTTACTTTCAACGCCACAACCGGTGATTGGGGCTACACCGCGGACAACCGCGCCATCCAATCGCTAGGTAGCACTAACACCGTAACTGAGACGCTGACAGTTCGAAGTATTGATGGCACGGCATCGCAGGCCATTGAAGTGAAAATCCAGGGTATGAACGACGCTCCGACTGGTGCGGACAAGTCCGTAACGATTCTGGAGGATAGCCGCCAGACCTTCACCGCAGCAGACTTTGGCTTTAGTGATGTGGATGCAGGTGACAGCTTAAGGGCGGTTAAAATTATTGCAGTGCCGATGGTGGGCCGTTTGCAGTTGGGGGGCGCATTAGTTGCAGCAGGGCAGGTAATTGTCGCTTCGGATTTGGCCAGGCTGGTGTTCATTCCGGCTGACAATGGCAACGGCAACGATTACGCCAAGTTTACGTTTTCGGTCCAAGACCAAAGCAAAGCTTTTGATACGGTGCCAAACGCGATTTCTATCCATGTGACACCGGTCAATGACACGCCGACTGGTGCGGACAAGTCTGTCACGATTCTGGAGGATGGCAGCAGGACCTTCGCGGCAAGGGACTTTGGTTTCCAAGATGTGGATGCTGGCGATAGCTTGAAGGCAGTACGGATTGATACGCTACCGGCTGCGGGTAGCTTGACCTTGGACGGCATGGCCGTGACGGCTGGCCAGGTGATCGCGGCGGCGGAGTTGGACAAGCTGGTGTTTACGCCGGCGTCGAATGGCAACGGCAACGATTACGCCAGCTTTACCTTCTCGGTACAAGACCAGGCCAATGCCTTTGATACGGTGCCAAACACGATTTCTATCCATGTGACACCGGTCAACGACGCACCGACTGGCGCGGACAAGTCTGTCACGATTCTGGAAGATGGCAGCAGGACCTTCGCGGCAAGGGACTTTGGTTTCCAAGATGTGGATGCTGGCGATAGCTTGAAGGCGGTACGAATCGACTCACTGCCGACTGCCGGCGTGCTCACCTTGAATAACGTATCGGTGACGGCTGGCCAGGTCATTGCGGTGGCGCAGCTAGGTAATCTGGTCTTTACACCGGTGGCGAATGGCAACGGCAACGATTACGCCAGTTTTACCTTCTCGGTACAGGACCAGGCGAATGCCTTTGATCCGGTGCCAAACACGATTTCTATCCATGTGACACCGGTCAACGACGCACCGACTGGCGCGGACAAGTCTGTCACGATTCTGGAAGATGGCAGCAGGACATTCGCGGCAAGGGACTTTGGTTTCCAAGATGTGGATGCTGGCGATAGCTTGAAGGCGGTACGAATCGACTCACTGCCGACTGCCGGCGTGCTCACCTTGAATAACGTATCGGTGACGGCTGGCCAGGTCATTGCGGTAGCGCAGCTAGGTAATCTGGTGTTTACGCCGGCGGCGAATGGCAACGGCAACGATTACGCCAGCTTTACCTTCTCGGTACAGGACCAGGCCAATGCCTTTGATACGCTACCCAATAAGATATCCATCGATGTGACTGCGGTGAATGATGCGCCGACTGGTGCGGACAAGTCTGTCACGATTCTGGAAGATGGCAGCAAAGCGTTCACCGCAGCGGACTTTGGCTTTAGTGATGTGGATGCTGGCGATAGCTTGAAGGCAGTACGAATCGACGCACTGCCGATTGCCGGCGTGCTCACCTTGAATGGCGTGGCGGTAAGGTTAAAGCAGGTGATCGCAGCGGCGGAGTTGGGCAAGCTGGTGTTTACGCCGGCGGCGAATGGCAACGGCAACGATTACGCCAAGTTCACGTTCTCGGTACAGGACCAGGCCAATGCCTTTGATACGCTACCCAATAAGATATCCATCGATGTGACTGCGGTGAATGATGCGCCGACTGGTGCGGACAAGTCTGTCACGATTCTGGAAGATGGCAGCAAAGCGTTCACCGCAGCGGACTTTGGCTTTAGTGATGTGGATGCTGGCGATAGCTTGAAGGCAGTACGAATCGACGCACTGCCGATTGCCGGCGTGCTCACCTTGAATGGCGTGGCGGTAACGTCAAAGCAGGTGATCGCGGCGGCGGAGTTGGACAAGCTGGTGTTTACGCCGGCGGCGAATGGCAACGGTAACGATTACGCCAGCTTTACCTTCTCGGTACAGGACCAGGCGAATGCCTTTGATCCGGTACCGCAGACGATCACTATCAATGTCACCGCGGTCAACGACGCACCGACCGGTGCAGATAAGCTCGTCGTCATCCAAGAAGATGGCAGCAAAACCTTCGCCGCCGGGGACTTTGGTTTCCAAGATGTGGATGCTGGCGATAGCCTGAAAGCGGTGCGGATTGATACGCTACCGACAGCCGGCGCGTTAACCTTGAATAACGTCTCGGTGACGGCTGGCCAGGTCATTGCGGTGGCGCAGCTAGGTAATCTGGTCTTTACACCGGCGGCGAATGGCAACGGCAGCAACTATGCCAACTTCACTTTTTCGGTACAAGACCAAGCCAATGCCTATGACACGGTACCTAATAAGATATCCATCGATGTGACTGCGGTGAATGATGCGCCGACGGCGGGTGGCGGCATGGTGAGTGGCACGGAAGATACGCCGCTTGTGCTCAGCTGGGCCCATTTCAATGTGGCGGATAGGGATACGGCGGCGGCCAATCTGTTGATCAAAGTCACGAGCGTGCCGAGTGATGGCCTGCTGCAGTACTCGACCGATGGGACAAACTGGCTTGCGGTGACGGCCGGCAAGAGTTTGTCTAATACCATGTTTGATGCGGGCAGAGTTCGTTTTATGCCTGATGCGAATGAGTCGGGGGCGGATAGCTTTGGCGGCAGCGGTGTTGGGAACAAGCAGGCGGACTATGCACGGTTCACCTATGTTGCCAACGACGGTAGTGTGGATTCGGCCAGTGCAACGATGCGTGTTGATATTGCGCCGGTTGCCGATGGGGCAAGCTTGACTGGTGGGGCGGTGGGGGCCGGCAATAGTGGTGCACCGCCTGCTGGCAATGGTTTGACTGTTAGCCAGTACAACTCGCTGGCCAATGTGAGTCCAGCTGATGTCGACACGGTTCCCGAAGTGCAGCGGCTATTGGATTTGTTGAACGCAGCACAAACAGGGACTAGCACTATTTCGGCTACCCCGAAAAGCGCCGTAATTCCTGCCGATGGTGCTTGCCGTATCTCTGGACTGATCTATCTGGAAGCGGGCAAGAGCTACACCTTCAGTGCTTATCAGGACGACACGGGGTTGTTGCGGGTTGGCGGCACGGAAATACTGGCGCGACCGTATGATAGCTGGGGCAATATCGCTGGCAGCGAATTACGACCCACGGTAAGTGGTTACTACACTATTGATTGGGCGGTTTACAACGGCAGCGGGGTTGGCGCCTTTCGACCTTCCCTGAGTGTGGATGGCGGCACAGCCCAGGAGCTGAATACCACCAATTTCAGGTTGTATAGCTCTTTGGGGCAGTTGAATACGGTAGGTGGGCTGCACAATGACCCGGTATTGGGCGCGGACAGGGTGGGGGGCTATTACCCGCAAGTGAATCAGGGCATGGAAGATTCGTCCATCAAGCTGGGTGCGTTGCAATATGGATTGATCGATACCGATGGCTCGGAAACGCTGGGTGCCTTGATTGCTAAGAACCTCTTGTTAGGAACGGTGCTGACAGATGGCACCCATACCTTCACCGCGACGACAGGCGGCACCAGTGTTGATATCACAAGGTGGAATCTGGCCACATTGAAGTTGACGGCACCTGTCAACTTCAATGGCACCTACAACCTGGAATTGGAAGGCCGTAGCACTGAGACCGCGACGGGGGTGAGCAAGGTCAATACCACCACCATTGCCATTGGCGTGGCGGGCGTAAACGACGCCCCGGAAGCGAGGGATGATTCAGCAACCGTGGTGGAGAATTCGGTCCTTTATAAGGTGCAGGGGAATCTGCTTAGCAATGACTCGGATGTGGACGGTGAAGTGCTGACAGCCAAATTGGTTAATGGTCGAAGTGCTGATTTGAGTAAAGATATCGCTACCAGCTATGGCACGATTCGTATCAATGCCGATGGTGCCTATACCTATACCCTCGACAAAGATAACGCGCGGGCGCATGCATTGCGAGCTGGTGAAACGATCAGTGACCGGATCAAATACACGATCACCGACGCAGCCGGCATGACCAGTACGGCTGTGTTGACGATCAATATCAAGGGAATTGATGACCAGGTCGTGCTTTGGGGTTCGAATGGCAATGATGTGATACGTGACCATTATGGTGAGAATGATTCACCGTCAGGTATCAGCAATAACGCCTTCACTTTGAACTTGGCAGGAGCTGCATTGGGGGCAAACCCTGCACAAGACCGATTTAGGTTCTTCGTTCCGAATTCAGCTGATGGTGTACAGGTAATCGATGCCGGTGCTGGCGATGATTATGTGGAGGCAGGTGAAGGCAACGATGTGGTGTATGCCGGTAGCAGCACCGACAGCGGCCATGCCTTTATCGAGATCCGGAACCATGCATTGATTGCAACGGATGATGGTGAAGGAAAGTTGCTGCAGAACAATGGGTCGTTCTTGTTCGCCCCAGCCTGGGTGCCGGAAGGTAGTCGTTGGGCGAATATCGTCAATGGTGGTGGTGGAAATGACGCATTGATTGGTGGTGATGGTTACGACTTGTTGTATGGCGGCCGGGATGATGACTATCTGTATGGCGGCAAAGGTATGGATGGCTTGCGAGGCGGTGCTGGGAATGACAGGTTGGAAGGTGGCGCTGGCAACGATGTGCTGCGTGGTGATGTTGGTGCGGATGTTTTTGCGTGGACCTTGGGTGACCAGGCATCCAGTGCAGGCGCTACACCGGCAGGTAGGGGTAACGACTTTGGTGTATTGCCCGGGATTAACTTGGTAACCGGCGCAACAGACTTGGTGATGGATTTCAGAAAGGCTGAGGGTGACAAACTAGACCTGCGCGATCTGTTGCAGGGTGAAGACCATTTGGGTGAGAGCGCCGGTAACCTTAGCAATTACCTGCATTTTGAATACAGCAATGGTCGTACGGTTGTGCATGTCAGCAGTGATGGTGGTTTTGCTAACGGGGTGTACGACAGCAGCAAGGAAAACCAATCCATCGTGTTGCAAAGTGTTGATCTGACGGTCAATGACGCGGGTGCTCGGTTGTTGAACGACAACGCCATTATTCAGGACTTGCTACGTAATAATCGGCTGATTACCGATTAGGCAGGCTGTTGTGCGGGCGTTTTTAGCGCAGTATTGCTAATGCGCAGCAGACTTTGAAAAAGAAATCCGGCAAGGTTAAGCCGGATTTTTTTTGACGGTGTGTTACCAGCTGCCAATATTGGGCATGGAAGCCCAAGGCTCTGTTTTGGGCAAAGGGTCGCCTGTCTGAAGCAGCTCTACCGAAATATTGTCTGGCGAACGCACGAAGGCCATATACCCATCGCGTGGTGGTCGGTTGATGACAACACCGTGGGCCATCAGGCGCTGACAGGCTTCGTATATGTTTTCCACTGCGTAGGCGAGGTGCCCGAAGTTGCGGCCGCCGGTATAGACTTCCGGGTCCCAGTTGTGGGTCAGTTCGACTTGCGCATCTTCATCGCCTGGCGCGGCAAGGTAGATCAACGAGAATCGACCTGATTCATAGTCTTTTTGCTTGATTATCTCTAGCCCAAGCGCATCCCGATAGAATTTTATGGATTCATCCAGATTGGTTACCCGTACCATTGTGTGGAGATATTTCATTTTTCAGCACCTTAAACGTCGTAGATGAATCAAGCCTATTCATTTCAGCGCATAAATCGCTGAAAAAGCACGAGTGTTGATTCTAACCTTGAGGCACCCCGGGTCTTTAAGTTATGTGGTTCTATCGAGTGAATGTTACCCGCTCGTTTGAGTGTGGGGATGCAACGGGAGGGTGTTTATCTTTATGAATAAAATGATATTTTTCGCTCCCGTGAAAAGAATCTGCTGCGCTTTTGACTAAAGAAATAGAAGACTACAAAGTAGAGTTCACTCTGTCAGCAAAGATGAAAACCCGTCTACAGGCTTTCGTTGTTATGGTTTGCCCGGGCTTGGAGCAGGGCGATGCTCTTGTTAAGTTAGATACCCGGTTGGATGAGCCGGGCAGATTGTCTTGTCTATTCACACTCGCCATCTTGTTACCCCGTTTGCTTGCCAAGGAACCCGAATGAACCTGCTGCTATTGGCAGCGCTGCCCTTTATTGGAGCCGCGCTGATGAGCTTTGTGCCCAATGTGGCGCGCCGTAACGCCGCATGGCTGGCGGGTGGTACGGCGTTGGGGGCATTGGCGCTGTTATTGAGTACTGCACCCACCGTATTTGGTGGCGATGTGCTGCGCTGGTCTGTGCCGTGGGTGCCGCAATTGGGGTTGGAACTGGGTTTCCGAATGGATGGGCTGGCTTGGCTGTTTGCCTTGTTGATTACCGGCATCGGTGCGTTGGTCGTACTCTATGCCGCGCACTATCTGAGCAAGAGCGACCCGCCGGCACGCTTCTTCTTGTTTCTTTTGTTGTTCATGGGCGCCATGCTGGGCATGGTGATTGCCGACAACCTGATCTTGCTGGTGGTCTTTTGGGAGCTCACCAGTCTTAGCTCCTTCTTGCTGATTGGTTATTGGCAAAAGGAGCCGGCTGCACGATCCGGTGCGCGGATGGCGCTGACGATAACCGGCGCGGGGGGCTTGGCACTGCTGGGCGGGGCGTTATTGTTGGGGCATATCGTAGGTAGCTATTCGCTGGATGCCGTGCTGGCGTCGGGCGAGCAGATTCGTGCCCATCCCTTGTATCTACCGGCGCTACTGCTGGTCCTTCTGGGCGCTTTCACCAAGAGTGCACAGTTCCCTTTCCATTTCTGGCTGCCTAACGCGATGGCTGCGCCAACGCCGGTGTCGGCTTATCTGCACTCCGCCACCATGGTGAAGGCGGGTGTGTTTCTGCTTGCTCGGCTTTACCCGGCCTTGGGGCATTCCGAGCCCTGGTTCTGGATCGTCTCGACGACAGGATTGGCCACCATGCTGATCGGCGCTTACGTTGCGCTGTTCAAGCACGATTTGAAAGGGCTGCTGGCTTATTCCACCATCAGCCACCTGGGGTTGATCACATTGTTGTTGGGGCTGGACCAGCCGCTGGCCATCGTTGCCGCAGTGTTCCATATCCTTAACCATGCCTGTTTCAAGGCCAGCCTGTTTATGTCTGCCGGCATTGTCGACCACGAGACCGGCACGCGAGACATGCGTAATTTGAATCACTTGATGCGCTTCATGCCGATCACGGGGACGCTCACCATGCTGGCCAGCGCCGCCATGGCAGGTGTGCCGTTGTTCAATGGCTTTCTTTCCAAGGAAATGTTCCTCGCCCAGACCATTCGGCCCGATTTGCCTACCCTGGCGCAGTGGGCCTTGCCAATCGGGGCGACGCTGGGCGCGTTATGCAGCGTGGCGTATAGCGTACGTTTTGTGCACGACACCTTTTTCAATAATCCTCGGTCTACGGTAGTCGCGAAGACCCAGCCACACGAGCCGGCATGGGGTATGCGCTTGCCCGTGGAGTTGCTGGTCCTGGTGTGCCTTGTGGTAGGGGTACTGCCTGCCCTGACCATTGGCCCCTTGTTGGCGATCGGTGCGCAAGCCACCCTGCATGGAGGGCCTTATGCGGCATTGCCCGACTATTCCCTTGCGTTGTGGCATGGTTTCAACCTTCCCTTGATGCTAAGCGCCATCGCGTTGTTCGGCGGCGTGGCGTTGTACTTCCTTTGGCAGAGCCGGGTGAACCTCCACACCCTCGAACGCACACCCATGCTGGGCAGGGTGAATGGACGGGGTGGGTTTGAGCGAGGCATCAATGCGTTGGTGCGAGGAGCGCGATGGCTGACGGCGGTCTTGCAAAACGGTAGTTTGCAGCGCTATCTGTTGTGCTTTGTGGTTATCACGATTTTGGCGGGCTTGGCGCCTTATCTTTTGAACGGTTGGTTACCTATGGGCCACATGCCATCGGCAACGCCTGTCAGCCCGGCTTTCGTTGCAGTTTGGCTGATTGGCATGGTTTGTACGGTGTCGGTTGTGCTGCATTTTGGCCAACGCCTGCTTACTTTGATTTTGCTGGGCGCAGTGGGCCTTACGGTTACGTTGACCTTTGTTTATTTCTCCGCACCGGACCTTGCCATGACCCAGCTTTCGGTAGAGGTGGTGACGACGATTCTGATGATGTTGGCACTCAATTGGCTACCCAAGGACAGTAAACCCGAGGGGCAGGCTTGGCGTAAGTGGCGTGACGGATTGGTTGCCAGTGCAGCCGGGTTGGGTGTAACCGGCATTGTGTATGCCGTCTTGACCCGTCCTTTTGATTCGATCGCGCCGTTCTACCTGCAAAATGCCCCGGCGTTGGGTGGTGGGGCGAATGCGGTGAATGTGATCATCGTGGACTTTCGTGGTTACGATACCTTGGGCGAAATCACGGTGCTGGGCATTGCTGCGTTGATTATCTCTGCCTTGCTGCGGGATTTTGTGCCGGTGGATTACACCCCTCAGCCGGGTGAGCCGACCCGCGACAAGCATCCCCTGATGTTGGCCATGGTGGCAAGAATGTTGCTGCCGCTGGCGGTGCTGGTGGCGCTTTACATCTATATGCGTGGGCATAACCAGCCGGGGGGTGGTTTTGTAGCCGGTTTGGTACTGGCTATTGCTCTCATCCTGCAATATGTCGCCAACGGGCAGCGCTGGATGGCTATGCGCAGTTCGGGTGATTTCCGCCCCTGGATTGCAGCAGGCTTGCTGATAGCGGGGATGACAGGTATGGGCAGCTGGCTGCTGGGAGCGCCTTTCCTTACCAGTAGCTATGACTACCCACTGATACCCCTTTTCGGCCATGTGCCCATTACCAGCGCCATGTTTTTCGACCTGGGTGTGATGTTGACTGTTACCGGCGCCACGATGTTGATGTTGGCTGCCATTGCCCGGCTGACTGCTGGTGCGGAGAAACCATTATGGAAATGATGCTCGCCCTGGCTGTGGGAACCTTGACCGGCGGTGGCATCTATCTGCTGCTGCGTGCACGGGTGTTTGATGTCATTGTCGGCCTGACGTTGCTGTCCTATGCCGTCAACCTGTTCATCTTCTTGATGGGCAGGGCCACGGTGGGCGCTGCGCCCATCATGGATGGCAAGTTCCTCCCCACGTTGCAACACTATGCCGACCCCTTGCCGCAAGCCCTGGTGTTGACGGCTATCGTGATCAGCTTCGCTATGACGGCCGTTATGTTGGTGATAGCGCTGCGGACGCGCGCCGAAACCGGTTCGGACCATGTCGATGCCCAGGAGCCGCAATGAGTAGTTGGCCTCACTGGATTATCGCGCCGGTTGTACTGCCTCTGCTGAGCGGTAGTTTGCTGCTCTACATTGAGCGGCAGTGGCGCAGCTGGGTGCCTAACCTGAGCCTGCTGTCCATGCTGTTGTTGGTGGTGATATCGGCGGGGTTGTTTGCCGAAGCTGGCAGCGGCCGCATCAATGCCTACCTGCTGTCCAATTGGCATGCTCCGTTTGGCATCGTACTGGTGCTTGATCGCCTTAGCGCCTTGCTGGTGGGGCTGACCAGCGTACTGGCGTTGGCTTGCCTGTTGCATGCGCGGGGCAGAGATGAGCAGCGCGGCGCGCATTTCCACAGTTTGGTGCACTTTCAGCTGATGGGCCTCAATGGCGCTTTTCTGACGGGTGATTTGTTCAATCTCTTTGTGTTCTTCGAAGTGCTGCTGATTTCGTCTTATGGCTTGCTGCTGCATGGTGCTGGTGCAGCGCGCTTGAAGGCATCGATTCATTATGTGAGTTTCAATCTGGCGGCATCGGCGCTCTTTCTGATTGCGGTCTCCCTGTTGTATGGATTGACTGGCACCTTGAATATGGCCGATTTGGCGCTGCGCGTGCTGCAGCTGGGGCCGGAAAATGTGCTGCTGGCGCAGTCGGCCGCCTTACTGCTATTGGTGGTGTTTGCGGTCAAGGCGGCGTTGTTGCCTCTGTATTTCTGGCTGCCCGATACCTATGGCAGTGCCACTGCGTCGGTGGCGGCGTTGTTCGCCATCATGACCAAGGTCGGGGTATATGCGATTGCGCGGGTATTTACACTAATTTTTGGCGTATCTGCGGGTGCGTTGGCCGAAGTGGCACAACCCTGGCTGGTGCCGCTGGCCATGGTTTCGCTCTTGTTGGGTGCACTGGGTGCGTTGGCGGCGCGCCAGCTGCGCGGGTTGATCGCGTATTTGCTGATTGCTTCGGCGGGGACGTTGTTATTGGCGATTGGCGTGGGTAACCCTGCGGCGTTAGCTGCTGGCCTCTACTATTTACCCGGCAGTACGTTGGCGTGTGCGGCGCTGTTTCTGTTGCTGGATCAAGTCGTATCGGCGCGTGGTGTGAATGGCGACGTTTTGCAGCCGGCTGCGTTTGATTTTGGCCGCCATCGACTTGGGTTACCGTTTTTCATCTGTGCTTTGGTGGCTGCTGGTTTGCCGCCATTGTCCGGTTTCCTGGGTAAGGCACTATTGCTGCGGGCTGCTTTGTCGCATGAGTCGGTTGGATGGATTTGGGCTGCGGTGCTGATGGGTAGCTTGCTTAGTATTCTTGCGTTGGCGCGGGCGGGAAGTGTCTTGTTCTGGGCATCGGACGATGCTTCGGTGCCATGTAGTAGTGGCCCCCTGCATGCTTTCAGCGCCCAATTGGCACTATGGTTGTTGATAGGGGTAGCGGTGGCTACCGGCGTGTTGGCCGGTCCTTTTAATCGCTATTGCCAGGCTGCCGCAACCCAGTTGTTTGGTCCGTATCTTTATATCGAAGCGGTAATGAGCAAGCAGCCAGTACCTGCACGTTTTGATGTGCGTAAGGAAATGCGCGAGGCGGGATTGAGCAAAGGGGGTGCGCAATGAAACGATTTTTTCCAGCCCCAGTGCTGAGTCTGGTGCTGTTTGTTGTGTGGTTGCTGCTCAATGGCAGTATTTCGGCGGGACAGCTGGCATTGGGCTTTGTGTTTGCGATGCTTATTCCCTACTTTACCCAGCGCTACCAGCCCGATCGTCCACGTCTGCGCAAGCCGCGTGTGTTGTTGCGGCTGTTGGGTATTGTGTTGTGGGACGTGATTTTGTCCAACCTCACCGTTGCACGGCAGATTCTGGGGCGTGAAAGCAAGCTATGTTCGCGTTTTGTCTGGGTGCCGCTGAAGATTCGAGATCCGCACGGTATCGTTGCCCTGGCCAGCATCATCACCATGACGCCAGGTACGTTGTCGGCTGATTTGACGGAAGACCGTCACCATTTGCTGGTGCATGCTCTGCATGTGGAAGATGAGGCCATGCTGATTGCCTGCATCCAGGCCCGTTACGAAGGCCCCTTATTGGAGATATTCGGATGCTGAGCACGGTTCTGCCCTTTGTCATCGGGATTTTCTGCCTTGCGTTGCTGCTCTGCTTTGGTCGGCTGCTGCGTGGCCCCAACCTTGCAGACCGCATTCTGGCGCTTGATACGCTATCGGTGAATGCCCTCGCGCTGCTGATTCTGCTCGGTATCTATTTCCAGACCACACTCTACTTCGAAGCCGCCTTGATGATTGCCATGCTGGGGTTTGTCGGCACCGTGGTCATGGCCAAGTTCCTTAACCGTGGGGATATTGCTGAATGAATGCCATGCCAACCTGGCTCGATATCGCGATCAGCCTATTACTACTGCTGGGTGCAGCCTTCGCCTTGATCGGCTCATGGGGGTTGTTCAAACTATCCGACTTCTTGCGCCGTTTGCATGGGCCCACTAAGGCCAGCACCCTGGGTGTCGGCTGCGTATTGATTGCATCAATGTTGTATTTTTCGCTACAGGGGACGATCAGCCTGCATGAACTGTTGATTACAATGTTTCTGTTTCTGACTGCGCCGGTATCGGCCCATATGTTGGTTAAAGCCGCGATGCGACAGTCACCTGATCTGCGGCCGCCCGAGCCGGATGAACCCAGGTCATGAAAAAAGCGCCCGGTTGGGCGCTTTTTTCATGACCTGTTTACAATCTTGCTGCGCAGCCGTGATCAGGGCTCATGTGCTGCTCGAAAGCCTCATGTACCCAAGTACATTCCGGTTTCTGCGCTGCGCTTCACCCCGCTGACGACTGCTCGCGACAGATCGTAAACAGGTTCTTAATAGGTGAAAGGCGTGTTTATTTCTTCACCGCGGGTTCTTTCTTCGCGGCTGCTTCTTTCGGGGCACTGGTGGCACCGCGTTCCTTGGCGATCAGCTCATCCATGATCTTGAAAAAGCGTTTCTCGTCGCCATCCGTCTTGGAGGGCGATGTCTTGTACTTGCCGTTGATGATGAAGGTCGGCACGCCATCAATACCGTAGTCGCGTGTCAGCTGGGTGGCGCGCGCAAGCTGCGCCTGTGCACCAAAGCCCTTGTAGGCAGCTTCAAACTGTGGACGGTTCACACCCTGTTTGGCAACCCAATCAAACAAGACCTTTTCGTCACGCAGTTCTATACGGTCCGCCTGTATCGCCTTGAAAACAGCGGGGGTGACGGCATCGGATTGCTTGATAGACTTCAGCGCATTGAATACTTTTGCGTGGCCTGCCATGTCACTACGCCCATCCCACATTACATGTTCACGCCGTAATACAACATCCTTGGGTAGGGTTTTGGCCCAAGCCGCCACCATAGGCTCCAGATGGTAGCAATGTGGACAGCCGTACCAAAAGAATTCAAGCACTTCGATTTTGCCAGGTGCCTCTGTTGACATGGCTTTGGGCATGTAGTCGAAGTCAACGCCGGCGCGCGGTTCGGCGTAGCTGTTGAATGCAACCAGCGCCAGGCCGGTAGCGATAAGACGGGTGAAAAGCTTGGCAATCCGCATAGTGACTCCTGTAAGAAAGAATGGACGCTACTGATGGCTTAGAACCTGTTTACGATCTTACTGCGCAGCTGTGATCAGGGCTCATGTGCTGCTCGAAAGCCTCATGTACAAAAGTACATTCCGGTTTCTGCGCTGCGCTTCACCCTGCTGACAGCTGCTCGCGACAGATCATAAACAGGTTCTTAACTGATGTTACGCAGTGCATACGATAACCTGTCGCCATGAAGAACAAAGAACTCGATTTGTACACCGACTATTTGCTGAGCACGTTTGGCGCGGCGACAGCAACGGGCTTGTCGGCGATGGTAGG
>NZ_PDZH01000259.1 GCF_002735695.1 Chitinimonas sp. BJB300 | reverse complement strand
CAATGACCTTCTGGTGTGCGGGCTACCGCAATGTAACGGCCAGCTATGGCACACAGGGATTCACCGATACCCATTTAGCCGCCTTCCAACGGCATGGCATTGAGCGGGTGCTGATTGCCTATGACCGGGATGAGGCCGGCGAGCGGGCCACCCAGGGACTGGCAGAACGGCTGCAAGCGGCCGGCTTCGGCGTCTACCGTATCCCGTTCCCCAAGGGCATGGATGCCAATGATTACGCGCTTAAAGTCCAGCCTGCGGCGAAATCGCTGGGGCTGTTGATTCGCAAGGCGGCATGGCTCGGTGATGGGCAAGCGCCAAAGCGGCCGCTACAGGCAGCCTGCGAGACGGAAGCCATCACAGCAGGACGCGAAATACCCGAGCCGGACAGCCCGCCCATTTTAGCCGCTAAAAAAATGGCTGAGCCTGTGATTGCGCTGCCGGCAGCAGCGGTGCCACCTGGGTCGGCGTGTGATGTGAACGCCGAAGTCAGCGAGCAGGAAGTGGTGATGCGGTTTGGCGAAGGCGACACAGGGCGTCGCTGGCGGATACGCGGCTTGCCGAAAAACCTTGCGGTGGGCGTACTCAAGGTCAATCTGATGGTGTCACAGGCCGACGCATTCCATGTCGATACCCTGGACCTGTACGCCGCCCGGGCGCGCGCCGTGTTTGTGCAGCAGGCGGCAGCGGAACTGCGGATGCAGGAGGCGGTGCTCAAGGCTGAACTGGGCCGCGTGCTCTTGAAGCTGGAGCAGGTACAGGACGACACGATACGTGAGGCGCTGGAACCCAAGGCACCGCCTGTGCCAGCCATCAGCGAGGATGAACAGCAAGCAGCACTGGCGCTATTACGCACGCCCGACCTGCTGGGGCGGGTACTGGCGGACTTCGAGCAATGCGGCATCGTCGGCGAAGCGACCAACAAGCTGACCGCCTATTTAGCCGCCACCAGCCGCAAGCTGGACCGGCCGCTGGCGGTGGTGGTGCAATCGTCCAGCGCAGCGGGTAAATCCAGTCTGATGGATGCAGTGCTGGCCTTCATGCCGCCGGAAGAGACGGTGCGCTACTCCGCCATGAGCGGACAAAGCCTGTTCTACATGGGTGAGACCAATCTCAAGCACAAGGTGCTGGCGATTGCCGAAGAGGAAGGCGCGAGCCGGGCCAGCTATGCCTTGAAGCTGCTGCAATCGGATGGCGAGTTGACGATGGCCAGCACGGGCACTGACGCCAACGGGAATCTGGTGGCGCAGGAATACCGGGTGGAAGGCCCAATGAGTCTGTTCATGACCACCACGGCCATCGATATCGACGAAGAACTGTTGAATCGCTGCTTGGTGCTCTCCGTTGACGAAGGCCGCGAGCAGACCGCGGCGATCCATCGTCGCCAACGGGAACGGCGCACCTTGGCCGGCTTCATGGGCAAGGAAACCAAGGACGCCGTGCTGGCGCTGCACCGTAACGCCCAGCGCCTGTTGCGTCCCTTGGCGGTGGTCAATCCGTATGCGGACCAACTGACCTTCCTGGACGATCGCACGCGGACGCGACGCGATCATGAAAAGTACCTCTCCCTGATCGACACGATTGCCTTACTCCACCAGTACCAACGCCCGATCAAAACCTTGACGGTGGGGGATCGGCAGATTGACTACGTGGAAGTGACGCCGCAGGACATTGCACAGGCCAATACGCTGGCGCATGAGGTACTGGGGCGCAGCCTGGATGAATTGCCACCGCAGACGCGCAAGCTCTTGGCCTGTGTTCAACAGCTGGTGCGCGAGCGTGCCGACACCGCGCAATTACTGGTGCAGGACATCCGCTTCAGCCGCGCCGAGGTGCGTCACGCCAGCGGGCTATCGGATACCCAGTGCCGCCTACATCTGGATAGGTTGGCAGCGCTGGAGTACCTGCTGGTCCATCGCGGTTGCCGTGGGCAAAGCTTCGAGTACGAATTGCTGTTTGATGGTGACTTAGCGGCGCACAGCCCGCAATTGGCCGGGTTACTGGATGTAACCCAGCTGATGGCGACAGGTACGACAGACAGTTCGCGGGGTGAACACCCCCAGTTCGCGGGGTCAACGCGGCCCCAAAACGGCCCGGTTGCGGTGGCAACGCGCAAGGAGCTATCCGCTCAAACTTCAACGCTGACAAGGCTCATAACGAATGAGCCCAATACCTTGCCAGAAACGCGCCACCCCCTGTCCTGCGAAACAAGATCGTACACGCAGCCGGTCATAGTGGTAACTGGGGTGTGAGATGCCGCGCAAAGGCCAGAAACTCAAGACGCGCAAACCGGCAGCGGTCAAGCCAGCCGGTTCCAGAAAACGCGAGATCGACCCCTTGGGGCACCTGGCGCTGACGCAGTATATGGAAGCGCACTTCGAATGGATGCTGATAACGGGCTACTCGCGGGACACGGTGCGCGCCCGGCGCATCGCTATCCGCCGCTTCATCGTCTGGTGCGACGAGCGCGGCAT
>NZ_PDZH01000258.1 GCF_002735695.1 Chitinimonas sp. BJB300 | reverse complement strand
GTTCGGTGGCAAGTGCTGCGGTCAACCTGACCCAGCCCGCCATCATGACCTTTCCGTATCTGTCGCAATTCGGTGGTGCAGCCAAGGCAGCCCAGCGCCTTGCCAGCGCCGCCAGCCGTATCTATGCGAAAGTCCATGCACCGGATTTAGCCAAGGCACTGAAACAAGCGGAAGCCGATGGCATTGTGGCGCCGCATGAAATCCACCAGTTGATGGCCGAAGCCGGTGGCACGATGCTGGATCGACAACCCGGCTTGCGTGCCTTCAAAGCCATTTGGGGTTCGATGTTCGCCTTGGCCGAGTCGGTCAATCGGCGCATGACCTTTATTGCTGCCTTTGAAACGGCAACACAAGAGAAGATCAAAGACCCTTACCAGTTTGCTGAGAAGGCGGTGCAGGAAACCCAAGGCCTGTACAACCGAGGCAACCGACCCAATTGGGCGCGGGGTGTGTTGGGTGCGACGGTGTTCACCTTCAAGCAATACAGCATCAGCTACCTGGAAATGTTCAAGCGGATGGACCGCCAGGGGCAGGTCATTGCCTTGGCCGTGCTGTTGCTGGCAGCCGGCCTGCAAGGTTTACCGTTCGCCGAGGACATTCAAGACTTGATCGATACCCTGGGCCGCTTCATGGGCTTCAACACTGATAGCGAAGCCTCGTTGCGTCGTGCCGTGATGGGCTCATTGGGTAAGACAATTGGGGGAATGGTATTGGATGGGGCGAGCGCCCTGCCCGGTATGCCGCTTGATGTGCAGGGCCGGCTAGGGCTGGGCAACTTGCTGCCGGGTACACGCCTGCTCACGCCGTTCGAGAACAACAAGACCGACGATATCGCCCAGTTTGCGGGGCCGGTCGGTGGCTTGATGAATCAAGCCGGCAAGGCATTCGGGAATCTGGCCAGCGGGGACGTGGCAGCCGCATTCGGCGCAATCACCCCGGTAGCGCTACAGAATATCGCCAAGGGCGCTGACATGGCCATGACAGGAATGTACCGGGATACCAAGGGGCGCAAGGTGATCGATACCGATACCACTCAAGCCATTATCAAGGGGATTGGGTTTCAGCCGCGGGAAGTCGCAGAAGTACAGCAGGCAATGGGGGCGGATCAGCGCCGTATTGAATTACAGCGCAGCGTCAAACAGTCGATTTCTGACCAATTGGCGCAAGCCATCGCGCTAGGGGATAGCGAAGGGAGGGAGGCAGCACAACGCCGTTTGAAAGAGTGGAATACGACGAATCCAGACACGCCGGTCCAGATTACGCGAACTGCCATCAGTCGTCGGGTGAAAGAGATTCGGATGAGCAAAGCGGAGCGGATTGCTAAGCGGTTGCCGAGGGAGTTGCGGGGTAGATTGGATAGTTGATTGTGTGACCTATCGTACTTCTGAACGCAAAATCAGGTATGTCAAAAGTCTGACAAAGTGTGCGTTACTTATCCTTAATTGTGATTAAGTGTGACTGAAAATCAAAAGGCAGGCGGCGGCAAGCTTTTGATTATAAAGGGGCTATGGATTCACTCAGAAGACTTAAAATCTCTCGGCGAAAGCTGTGCCGGTTCGATTCCGGCCCCGGCACCAGATACAAGTTCCTAGCAGTCCAGGGAAATTCAGAAACCCGCATAGACACTAGCTATGTGGGTTTTCTTTTGCCTGAGCAATTCCCTGCATGCCCTCCAGTACCACAGTTTTACGTATCAGCTTTAAGCTGATCGTGGATATGATTTGGCGGATTTAAAAACGAACCTGACGGATTCAATACCAGCGGGAGAGAGCGGTGAGCGGCGGTAGGATGCGCTCCCCTTTTCCCGCCAGGAAATTGAAGACCGATGACCTACACGCAACTCACCCAAGGCGAACGATACCGAGTCGCAGGCCTGTTGGAAACGCAGCATGCCGCCGCCACCATTGCCAAGCTCATGAACCTAAGCCCGACCACCATCCGGGCCGAACTCCGTCGTGGCCGCAGTACGCCGATGGCAGCCTATTGCCCTGACACAGCCCAACTGCGGGCGCTAGCTCGCAAAGCCAATAATGCCCAGCGACTGGATGACGCCCTCTGGCAGCAGGTGCGACCACTATTGGCCGAGCAGTGGAGTCCCGAGCAGATTGCCGGCCGGCTGACTGCAGAACAGGGCGGCAAAGCCCAGCTGAGCCATGTCTCTATCTACCACTAGATTGCCAGAGATAAGCGCGCTGGCGGCGTACTATTTCAGCATTTGCGGCATGGTAAACCCTATCGGCGGTGACATATACCAAGGACACTCGCGGGAAGATCGTGGGCCGCCGCGATATTACGGAACGACCTGGAATCGTTGAAGAAAGAGGGCGTATCGGCGACTGGGAGTTGGATCTCGTCATTGGCGGCCAACATAAAGACGCGCTGATCACGCTGAATGAACGGCTGTCGGGTCTGTCGCTGCAGCGGTGGATACCCAGCAAGGAGGCGGATAAGGTGGCGGTTGGTGTGATACACCTGCTAAGCCCGCTGAAGGCCTTTGTGCAC
>NZ_PDZH01000257.1 GCF_002735695.1 Chitinimonas sp. BJB300 | reverse complement strand
CTCAAGGAGTGCGAACAAAACCAGTGCGATCAGACTGCAAAAGACAAGCTGGTTGACGACTACGCCAAACGCTCGGCCCAGCATAACGCTGAACTGGCAGCCTGTAAGGACGATGCCTGTCTGAATGCACACCGACGCGAAATAGCAGAAGCAGCAAAGGCATCAGATGCATTGCGGCAGATTGATCAGCTTTCCGACGCCAGCCAGGGTATGCAGCGTTTAACCGCGATGCAAAAGACAGACAATGCCTTGCTGGCAGGGCAACAAAGGATAACGAACCTTAAACAAGAAGCCCGCACGTTGGGGCAATTTGCCAAGAATCATTGCCAGGGGCTAAGTGATGCCCAATGCGCGGGCAAGCTTGATACGGCTCTCAAAAGCAATACTCAGCTTGGTGTCGCCCTCGCCACGATGACACCGTTGGTTGGCGAAGCGGACTCGATCAAAACCGTGCTAACCGGTACCGACCTGAACGGCGAGGAAGCCAGCCGACTGCTAGGTGTATTGGGTGTGTTGACCGGTGGTGCGGCACAGAAAGTTGGCAAGGGGATTGGTGCGGCAATCGATGCCGGCAAGACGGTCGATAAGGTGGGGGAAGCGGGTAGAATAGTCGCACATGAAGCCGACAATGTTTCCAGTACAGCAAAAGCTACTAGGTCCGTAGATGACCTTTTGCCCAATGGAAAGGTACCAAGTACACGCGGTGGCGAGTTTTCTCGATGGTTCGATGAATTGTCTGATGTAGAACTGAATACCTTATGGGAAAATAAAACTATTCGCGAGTCAATTGAGACAAGAATTCGCCAACCTGGTGGTTTACATGAGTGGTGTATGGTCTGTAGAGCGCCAGAATTCAAAAGCTGGGGGGTCAGTATGGATGAAATCCAGCGATTCAGAACGAAAACAACAGAGTTAAAATGGACAAGTCCTATTGATGGTAAACATGGCGGGCATGGTGCCCATGCCTCAGGTGCTTTCCATAATGAATTGAAGGCCGTTATTGACAACAGCAAATCATTAGATGATTTTAATTCTGGAATAATTAGACTAAGGGATAGATGGAAAATTGATCCAAACCTACTTCCATCTCTTCCAAGGAAAAGGTAGAAATATCATGAGCACGCTATTGGCCGACTGGTGTAGTTTTTGTGAGGAAGGTGTTGACTTTGATAAATCGCACTTTCTTGGCTTATTTAAAGAACATTCTGATTATTCAGAGCTAAAAAAAATATTTAGCTTCTTTCCTTCTGGGGAAGAGATGGCTCTTGTGGCAAAACAGGTTTTAGATGCGGGAACTCTAGAAAATTGCTTGTATCTATTACCTACTGATAAAAACAAAGGCAGTCAGGCAGAATTGTTGGCTACTGCAACAAAATGGCTAAATGAGCTGTCGCGTTTCTGCAAAATTACAAATAATGATGAGTTATATATCATTGCCATGAATGCACAAATTATCTATACAGAAAGAGATTTGGTTGATGTGGCACTAAAGTCTGACATTCCAGAATGCTGGATGCATGAGTTTATTGGCGATCAAGTAAGAGAAGCTAGAATCCTCTCTTCAGATGCAACATATGCTTTGTTTGAAGCACTATATGGGATCGCTGCCAATTATTATTTGGCATGGCACATAGGAAAGCCTTTAATTAATCTCGATATCGATTTCACATATTATTTTGAATTTTGGCGCCTTGGAGGGGTGAGTGCATTAAGCCATAATGAATTATTGGTTTCGCATTTTAATTAAAATCCTATTGATTACTGTGGCACAGCGAGTCCAAATGCATATTCTATTAACCCGGCAATTTAATACCCCAAGATCGCTTATGCGGCGGATTTGGGGTATTAAATTGCCGGGTTAATATAGCAAAGTGGTATCCAAATCCAGTCCACATCAAAGATAATGTAAGGCCTGCAGCACCTTTAGTGCTGCGAGGGGGAGAGATACGCAGTGTGGTCAGACAACGAAACGACTGTTGATTATTTGAATTTTGGAGTGGTAGCCGACGCGTGTACAAAGCTTCTACAGCAAGCTAAAGGAATGCCAATTTCAATCGGCGTTTCTGGTGGCTGGGGAGCCGGAAAAACATCGCTGGTCAAGATGATCGAAGGACGGTTGAAACAATCAGCTGTCCCAGGTCAGAACTCATACGTCCTCGTCACCTTTAACCCTTGGCTGTATCAAGATTTCGAAGGAGCGCGCAGCGCACTCCTCCAACTCGTGGGCGACGAAGTTCTACGGCTTGCAGCAAGTGACGAGACGCTTCTAAAGAAGGCTAAGCGCCTTTTGAAGCGCATTAACTTTCTTCGGATAGCGCAGCTAGGTGGTGAGGTCGCGGCTACCTTGTACACAGGCATACCCATTGGACCTTTTGGCAAGGCTATTCTCGGGCCTGTCAGTAATTTCGTGTTCAGGGCATATCATGCTCCCAAGGAGAGTGTATGCCTCGCAAACAGAAAACCCAGCCCATAGCCTTGCCCTCGATTTCCGCCGAACTGCTGGAACAATTCGGCA
>NZ_PDZH01000256.1 GCF_002735695.1 Chitinimonas sp. BJB300 | reverse complement strand
GCGGCTTCTTGTACCGGCTGGGCGGGGTTTGGGTGAATCTCATAGACAGTAACGCGCTTACCGTTGGGGGCTAGCTTCTCCACCGCGACGGGCGCGTGCGTATCGGTCAGCTTTTTCTTGTCGATGAAAGCGGTTGCACGTTCTGCCGTCGTGAACCATTTGACTGGCTTTTCTTTCGGCGTGGCGTTCTCAACTGATGCCGGTGCGACTTCCGCTACTTTATCGGCGTGCTTAAACAGGTCATCTTGCCGCGCCGAGTTGGCCCGCTTTTGTTGCTCGTTTCTCACCTCGCGCATGCCGGCAGCCAGCATGGTTGTCCAGCCCTTATTACGTTTAGCCTGTTCTTGGATATAACTGGCCCGTTCCGCCAGTTCGGCATCGCTCATGTCCGCTGGCTTGGCAGCAGGCAAGGGCTTCTTACGCGGTGCCTTGGCGGGTGGGGTTTGCCGCAGTGGTTCGATGTCGGCTGGTAGGGTAAACGCATTCGGTGCAGCGGGTTGAAGTGAAGCACTCGCTCCCATGGTCACCGCAGCATCTTGCGGACTGGCCTCTTGTGGTGAGGGATACACCTTTTCCTGGCCAAGCTGCGCCAAAGCAGCATCACTTTCTTGCCAGACTTGCTGCGCACGGGCCAAGGCTGGAGCGGAATTGGTTTGGAACTGCGCCAGGGCTTTGCCTTGCAGGGTGCTGGCACGCGCTTGAATCCTACCGATTTCGCGTAAAGCGCCATCGCGCCTTTTTGTCAGTGTCGCCAAGTCAAGGGCGCGCTGTTCCTTGGGTGCCACCTCGGCCAATTGGTCGCTGGCTTGGCCCATCGGGTTGGCGTACAGCGTGGCCGATTTATCCGGTAGCGCCAGCATTTCACCGGCTACGGGTTGCGTAGGCATTGCCGGTAACATTTCGCTAGCGGGTTCGGTGTTGGTTAGCTGGGCAATTGCCGCATCGCTTTCCTGCCAGGCTTGCTGTGCGCGGGCCAAAGCGGGAGCGCTGTTGGCTTGGTACTGCGCCAATGCGTCGCCTTGCAATGTGCCGGCGCGTGCCTGAATCTTGCCGATGACACGCAACGCCCCGTCGCGGCGCTGGGTATGCGCGGCGATTTCATTCGCCACTTGCTCATTGAGCGCGACATCGGCCATCTGCTCGCTGGCAACGCCGAATTGGTTGGCATACAGCGTACCCGATCTATCGGGCAAGGCGCGCATTTCACGTGGGACCGGGATAGCCACGCCATCGGGGGTGACATTGAATTGCGGTACAGGTGGCATGTCCGAGCGCGCAGGCGCCGGCGTTGCCTCATTGGCTGGGAGATATTCTCCACCGGGCTGATAGAGGGCTGGTAGCTGTGCTGTTTCGGCAATGGGGTTGGCTGCCGGCGCGATGGCAGGCGCGGAGTTACGGTTGAGCGCAGGCATGCCGGCTTGTTCAAACGGCTTGCCCAACACATGCGTACCGCCACCCATGAGCCCGCCGACGGCTGCACCCGATAAGGCAGCCGGCCCCACCCCGCGCCATGCGTCCTTGCTCGGGTCGATATGGTCCCGCTCTGCCGCATTCTGGACGTACTGTTCTGCACCAGACTGTAGAAACTCCTGCCCCGCTTCCTTACCAATATCCATCGCCGCTGACTTGGCCAACCCCATTGCACCTTGGCTGGCCAGCGCAGAAGCCGGCTTGCCCGTAACGCGGTTGAACACCGAGCCCAGCGCGCCACCCCCGGTCAGGATGCCGATCCCCCCGGTTGCCAGCATCGTATTGCGTAATACCTGGTTCGCGGTTTCATCCGCCACGGCTTGGCGAGCCGCCAGTGGGTCGCGGGTTTGCTGCAGGTTGGCGCGGTAAGTCGGGTTTTGCAGCAACGCCTCTTCCGGCGTCGCGGTCAGGTCCATGATCTTGGCGTGAGTCTGCTCGGCATTGACCAAGGCGGCTTGGCCACCTTCGGCCACGCCCATACCGATTGCACCTGGAGCAGCCAACAAAGCCTTCTGCGCCAATGTGGCGCTACCTGCCTCGGCAGCCGCTTGCGCACCTTTGGTTACTGCCAACCGACCGAGCCCCGACTTGGCCGCCAAGCCGACCACGCCGCCAACTGGGGCCGTCGCCACCATCCCCGGCACGCTACGCGACGCGGCCATCAGGGTGGATTGCAGCGGAGTATCGCCCAGCTCATAGTCATCGGTAACGATAGGGTTGTTCGCCACGGAACGGCCTGCACCGGTCATGTCGTCCGCCCAATAGCGTTGGGCTGTCTGGCCCGCATCGCGGATTGCGCCACCTAGGCCATCAGCGCCGAGCTTTTGTAGGCCATAGCCAGCTGCCGCCACCAAGAGTCGCCGGCCCCAGCAGCAGCGGATTTGACGTAATCCATGCCACTTGCCTTGGGCGTGTAGCCGGTGACTGCCATGTACTGCTGCGGTGTCATCGTCCCCGCGAAATCACGGTTATAGATACCCACCATGATGGTTTGGTCATCGAGCTGGGCAAGCTGGGGATTTTGGGTGCGGATTTGTTCGAGGGTGCG
>NZ_PDZH01000255.1 GCF_002735695.1 Chitinimonas sp. BJB300 | reverse complement strand
CTACCATCGCCGACAAGCCCGTTGCTGTCGCCGCGCCAAACGTGCTCAGCAAATAGTCGGTGTACAAATCGAGTTCTTTGTTCTTCATGGCGACAGGTTAGCGTATGCACTGCGTAACATCAGTAAATAATCACCATAGGCATCACCATTGTATGCCCCTACCTTGTACTTTTTGGCGTCGGCAATGCTGCTGAGCTTGATTGGGCTGTCTGTAAGCGCAAACAACGAAATCTCATCGGTGGTTAATGGCCCTATCCACTTGAATAGCTTTTCCCGCTCGGCAGTACGCACAGCCGAATAGACGCAAGTATCAGCATCACTCTTGGCCATACTCAACGCTCGTTCCCACGGCAGTAATTGAATCGTAACTGGTACACCGGCACGCTTAGCAGCTTCTTGCACAATATCGGTCGAGATTCCAACCACCTTTTTCTGCTCAAACATATTAAAAGGCGGGTAGTCCTCTGTTGTCAGGGTTAATGCATGGGCTGCACCGGCAGACATACCGAGCAGGGTTGCGAACAAAGTAATAGAACGGTATGGCATCAGGGTCTCCAAATTAAGCGTAGTGCTTGGATAACAATATCTTTTGGTGATATAGGCTGCAGATAAGTACCAAGCCCGAGAAGCGAGACAAACCTAACTAGATAGATATAAATAAAAATCACGATCTCGCTTCGACCTTATTTATAGACCTGTGCTATAGCAGGCGGTGGTAGCCCAACAAAAAAAATCGACAATCTTTTTCCCCATATTACGGGTATCGCCGTACAGATTTATCCCGCCAAGCATTGCTCCTAGCAGGTCATAAGCAAGCCCAGAAAAATAGCCGCCCTCTCCTTTTTTTTGTTAATCAAACCATTGCTGTCGAATTGCCGCCTTTCACCGTCTACTCTTCTAATCACAAGCAACCTCCTCGGCACCAATCCTCATGGGAGTTCATCATGCGGCAACATGGTTTATTTGTTATTGCTGCCCTATGCGCCCTTCATGCCTCGGCGGAACAGGAGCTATTGTTTTTGACGGAAGATTCCCCGCCTTTCAATATGTTTGAAGGCAATAAGGTGGCGGGTATCTCTACCCAGATTCTGGAGGAAGCGCTGCATCGTACGGGCATCAAGGCGCAATTCGACATTGTGCCCTGGGCACGAGCCTTGGCCCTGTCGCACAGCCAGCCACAAACCTGCGTCTATTCGGCTGTACGCACACCGGAAAGGGAAAAGAAGTACGGGTTCAAATGGATTGGCCCGCTTGTTGATGAAAAAATCGTCTTGATGGCACTGGCCGACAGCCCCATAAAACTCAAAAAGATTGCCGATGCCAAACCTTACCGGGTGGGTGGGTATGTCGCCGATGCCCGCGGTGACTATATAGAGTCACAAGGCGTGAAGGTCGACAGAGCGCCATCGGACACGATGAACTTGCCCAAACTCGTCGCACGCCGCATCGACTTATGGGTTACTGGCTCAATCAGCGGTTTATACATGGCTGCCCGTGAAGGCCAGAAGAGAAACGTGAAAATCGTTATCAGCGGTGGCGAACCCGGCGATACCCAATTATGGCTAGCTTGTAATACATCGGTTTCCAATGACGTTATCGAGAAACTCAATACCGCGGTCAAGAATTTGACTGCCGACGGTACAGCCAACAAATTTACAGCACCCTATTATTGAGCGCAGATGGGATTCAATTGGGTCTGCCCACTGGTGGATGACAAAATAGCGGCGGTGAACCACAAGACACGCAGGTATGCCTGGCTTGTCATCCATCGATATCCGATGATGTCATCAAGCAACTCAACACGGCCGTCAAGGAAGTGATTTTCGACGATACTGCCACTCTGTTTTCAACATGATACTATTTGCCCCTTTGACACACGCGCTACGCTGGTGCGTTCCAAATATCCTCCCCACACCATGCAACAGGAAAAATCCCCAGTCACACCCGCCATACGCGTACTTCGTCAGCACAAAATCGACTACACCGAACACCTGTATGAATACGTCGAGAAAGGGGGTACCGCCGAATCAAGCCGCCAACTCGCTGTACCCGAACATGCCGTCATCAAAACCCTGGTACTTGAAGATGAAACCAAGAAGCCATTGATAGTGCTGATGCATGGCGACTGCGAAACCTCTACCCGTAACTTGGCACGGCAAACCGGCCGCAAGCATATCGAGCCCTGTACGCCCGAAGCCGCCAACAAACACACGGGCTACCTGGTAGGTGGTACATCGCCGCTGGGCACCAAAAAGCGCCTGCCTGTTTACATGGAAAAGTCAGTGCTGCAACTCCCGCGTATTTATCTGAATGGCGGTAAGCGTGGCTTTTTAGTGGGGCTGGACCCTCAGTCATTGCTGCCTTTGTTACAACCCATACTGGTTGAAGTGGCAAATCCACGCACCTAATCAATAACTGATGTTACGCAGTAGCTGCGAGAAGCAGCTGTAACTGATCATAAGCCGCGCGGGAGGCGTTGATCAGTAACTTGCGGCAAAGTGCGAATGGGTTCTTCTGCGTCTTGATGCTCAG
>NZ_PDZH01000254.1 GCF_002735695.1 Chitinimonas sp. BJB300 | reverse complement strand
GCGCATCCAAGATGGCTTTGGGTAGTTCTCGCGCCTCGTTGATCCAGCCCCCGGTCACTTCCAGCGAAAGCAGCTTCTTGACGTGGTCGGGCCGGTCCAGCGCCAGGAAGATCACTTCCATTTCCACATCGTGGTTCAAGTGAATCATTTGGGTGATAGGCACATCCCAGCGCACCTTGCCGTACACGTCTTCTGGAAACCATTCGAGCCAAGTCTTGATGGTGGTGCTCTTTAGCTCGGGATAGGTGTTACGGATGATTACCCAACGTGTGCGACGCCTGCCGTTGATGTCTGGCGCCTGCTCACAAGCCCTGCGCATGATTTCCATGCAGCAGGTAACAGACTTACCCGAGCCAATCGGCCCCAACAGGCCACGTACAAACGCCTTGCTGTTCATAAACGCGCTGGCGACAGGTCCAGGCGGGTAGTAGTGAATTGCGCTCATTCGTTCGGTTCTTCCATCTGTGTTGGGGTAGCGGGCTGGGTGCCGGCATGGATATGCATCATGGGAGTAGCCTTCTTCTTATCGTCATCGCCTCTATCCAAGCCAAATGCTTGGCGCTCGATGGTGACGAGGTTCTTCAGGGCAGTAGACAGGTCACGCACGGTGCCAGCGCGGGTAGATAGGCTGACGGCCTTCATCATCTGATTGCGACGCAGGTTGCCTGCATCGTCTTGAGTCTCGGTAAGGATGGCGGCTTCTATCGCCTCAATATCCTGGCTGGCGTCGTGAAGCTCATTGAGTAGCAAGCTGGCGATACCCCGTGCGGCAGCCACATCTCTGCGGTGGCTCATGACAACCGCTACACCCGTAGCAGCAGCGGCTTCCACGATCTCCCGGTCACGCTTGGGGTCGGCTGTGCGTTTGGTTCGCAAGTTCGCAGGTTCGCACTGGTTGGTTCGCGCCTGACTGTTGCGAACTTCTGTGCGAACAAGCTCAGCCCGCACTTCAGCTTGCACCTTCTCACTCAGATCCCGCTCCCATCGCAACTCCTTTGCCTTACGCCGAATGAGGGTGTCGGATACATCGAACTTCCGCCCTATCTCACGCAATGACAGCACACCAGCACGGTAGTCGCCCTCGATGCCTTCCCAATCGACTTCCTTACGTGCCATTACCAAGCCCATCCAATGGAAATACGTGGCTCTACCTCACCACGACGTGCTATCAGGTCTAAACGGGTACGCACACGCCCTAGGTCTCGGGCTATCCATGCTCCTGGCTCTTGGCTTGTAGGCCCATACGATAGGCCTGCACTCCAGGGGCGGGGCTTCGCTCCTAGGGTGTCTAGGATCAATGGGGTGTCGGTAGCCGTGTCGATATCCGCACCCAGCGCAGATTGCACAACACGGCGTCCACCTTGACCGTCATCCACCAGGGAAGTCGTCAGCGTTACAGGCTCACAGCTACAGGTGGGTTCGCCGTCCGGGGTGGTGCCTACTACAGAGAGTGGCGTTAGGCGGGTAGTGACGCGGCGTAGCTCTTTGCTACCGGATGGCAGCTTATGCGGGGCGGGGCCGGCCTCCTTCGCTTTCATGGCAGCACGCGCAACAACTAGAGAACCATCATCCTGGCGAATCGCAGCAGCAAGAGTGCCAGACTCGGTTTGAGTATCTGTTACGACTTTTTGGGAAATTACCCGAAAAGTCGGACACGCCACCAGCGCACAGGCGGCCACCCCGCCCATGCCCAACAACAGCAGCGCCTTTGTGGAGTAGGTCAGCTTCATCTGGCAGCCCTCCCTTCACAAACAGCACGCTCCTGGTTGCGGCGCTTCACAATGCCACTACAGCCGTTGGCGGGGTCGCGGCAGTCCTTACCAGCGACATACACAACCGAGTCAATGCCACGGCAAGCAGCGGCGTAATCGCCCTGCCTTGCCCTATCAGCGAGTCGGTAACTACACAGGTTCTGCGCACCGATGTTGTAAGCCAAGCTGGTAAAGGCAGCACGCGGGCCAGCCGGTAGACCGGGCATACACGTATCTACCTGGTGCAGCACTTCACGCACTTCGCCAACCAGCATTTGAGCGCATTGCTCTGCCGTATAGGCTTGACCCATACGAATGTCGGTACCAGTCTGGCCAAAGCAGGCGGTGGGAATGCCAAGAGGATGTACAGTGGTGCGCACCAAGGGATCGGCGTAGGTACTGCGCACCTCACCTTCATGCGGGGCAATCAAAAGCGCAGCAGTCAGCACCGCTCCTACCGCGCCGGCCCCGATTAAGCGGGCCTTGAGGCTCATTCCCCTGTACTCCCCTTGTCCTGGCCTTTGGCGAGACGCCGCCAGCGATAGATCAGGAATACAGCCTGTAGCACCACATACACCAAGGTGGTGAGGGCTACCCATTCATTGATGGTGATGCCAGACAGCGTAAAAGCCCCCACCGAGATAGGTGGAGCCGCTTTGGCCAGCTCGGTTGCGGCGTCTTTCGCCAGGACTTGATAGGACATCTCTCTCTCTCACGGTTTTAATTGATCGTGAGTGAGATTGTGTGGGTCGCCCCCGGTGTGTTTGGTGGCTGGCTTTGATGGGATTTTAGGTAGCGAAAAGGGGTGAGTTGAATTCACCCCCCCTCAGT
>NZ_PDZH01000253.1 GCF_002735695.1 Chitinimonas sp. BJB300 | reverse complement strand
ACCGCAGCGCCTTGAAGCGCATGATCCATCGCAAGGGCGTTGAAGGTTATAGCGACGACTTAAGCCGCGTGGTGGCCAGCTTCATTGTGTCGAATGCCCGCCAAGCATCGGGCAACTTCAATCGAGCGGAAATGCTGGAAGCAGCAGAGCAGTGCAAGGGAGATGTGAAGGACGAAGCGGCCAGCCTGGTGCAGTATCTGACCTAACCGAAGGAAGAGGCAGCCGCCCTACGTGGCTATATGTTCCTGCACTTCCTGGGTGGTTCGGTGGCAAGTGCTGCGGTCAACCTGACCCAGCCCGCCATCATGACCTTTCCGTATCTGTCGCAATTCGGTGGTGCAGCCAAGGCAGCCCAGCGCCTTGCCAGCGCCGCCAGCCGTATCTATGCCAAGCAGCATGCCCCTGACTTGGCCAAAGCATTAAAGCAGGCCGAAGCAGACGGCATTGTGGCGCCGCATGAAATCCACCAGTTGATGGCCGAAGCCGGTGGCACGATGCTGGACGGCCAGCCGGGTTTGCGTGCCTTCAAAGCCATTTGGGGCTCGATGTTCGCCTTGGCCGAGTCGGTGAATCGGCGCATGACCTATATCGCTGCCTTCGAAACGGCAACGCAAGAGAAGATCAAAGACCCGTACCAGTTTGCCGAGAAAGCGGTGCAGGAAACCCAAGGGCTTTATAACCGGGGCAACCGACCGAACTGGGCGCGGGGTGTGTTGGGTGCGACGGTGTTCACCTTCAAGCAATACAGCATCAGCTACCTGGAAATGTTCAAGCGCATGGACCGCCAGGGCCAAGTGATTGCCTTGGCCGTGCTATTGCTGGCAGCCGGCCTGCAAGGCTTGCCGTTCGCCGAGGACATTCAAGACTTGATCGATACCCTGGGCCGCTTCATGGGTTTCAACACCGATAGCGAAGCCTCGTTGCGTCGTGCCGTGATGGGCTCATTGGGTAAGACAATTGGGGGAGTGGTATTGGATGGGGCCAGCGCCATGCCCGGTATGCCGCTTGATGTGCAGGGCCGGCTAGGACTGGGCAACTTGCTGCCGGGTACACGCCTGCTCACGCCGTTCGAGAACAACAAGACCGACGATATCGCCCAGTTTGCGGGGCCGGTCGGTGGCTTGATGAATCAAGCCGGCAAGGCATTCGGTAATCTGGCCAGCGGGGACGTGGCAGCCGCATTCGGCGCAATTACGCCGGTAGCGCTACAGAATATCGCCAAGGGCGCTGACATGGCCATGACCGGCATGTACCGGGATACCAAGGGGCGTAAGGTCATCGATACCGATACCACGCAAGCCATCATCAAGGGGATTGGGTTTCAGCCGAGGGAAGTGGCAGAGGTACAGCAGGCAATGGGGGCGGATCAGCGCCGTATTGAATTACAGCGCAGCGTCAAACAGTCGATTTCTGACCAATTGGCGCAAGCTATCGCGCTAGGGGATAGCGAAGGGAGAGAGGCAGCACAACGCCGCTTGAAGGAGTGGAATGCCACGAATCCAGACACACCGGTCCAGATTACGCGAACTGCCATCAGTCGTCGGGTGAAAGAGATTCGGATGAGCAAGGCGGAGCGGATTAGGAAACGTGTACCCAAGGAACTGCGTTAGGGAGCTGGATATATCTGCCGGAAATCCGCGAGGTGACATAAGCCGGCGTCGAGGTGAACACCGTGCTTAATGTGGCCGCTCGCTACACCCATAGCGTGATAAATTACTGCTAATACAAGGCGAGCGGCTAGCCTCTACCATGCAAGCGATCTCAGCAAATGAAAATGCGGGCATATATGCGGGCATGAAACAGAAGAAAGCCCGACCAACATCATACAATACAAGGAGTTATGTCCAGAATGCTGCTAGTTATCGATAACTACGATTCATTTACCTACAATCTGGTCCAGTACTTTTGTGAACTAGGCCAGGAAGTGGAAGTTCATCGCAACGACGAAATCTCGCTAGACGAAATTGCGGCAAAAAAACCGCAATATCTGGTTGTCTCTCCTGGCCCATGCTCGCCCAGCGAAGCAGGTATTTCGGTAGCCGCAATCCAACGCTTCGCGGGTGAGATTCCGTTGCTGGGCGTCTGCCTAGGCCATCAGTCCATTGGCCAAGCATTTGGCGGCAAGATCATTCACGCCAAGCAGTTGATGCATGGCAAGACCTCACCTGTCAGCCACACTAATACCGGTACATTCAAAGACCTGCCTTCCCCATTCACCGCAACGCGTTATCACTCGCTGGTTATCGAACGGGAGAGCTTTCCAGACTGCCTCGAAATTACGGCTTGGACCGATGATGGCGAAATCATGGGAGTTCGGCACAAAACGCTGCCTGTTGAAGGTGTGCAGTTCCACCCCGAAGCCATCCTGACCGAGCACGGTCACAAGATGTTGGATAATTTTTTGAAGAACTATGGTTGAACCACTGCAACTGAATAGGTGGTGAAGCGTTCATTTATGTGGTTGAAGAAGTGCCAATAGTTGTAGAAGTTCAGACTTGATCTGACAGTCTCACCTTGCAAATGGTGGGGTTACCCGTTTTGATACAGGTGCGAATCTTTATCGAAACAGCGCGCAAGCGCCAAGGAGTAACCCCATGGCTAGTCTCA
>NZ_PDZH01000252.1 GCF_002735695.1 Chitinimonas sp. BJB300 | reverse complement strand
GGAGTCGTGCCGCTAAGGATTGGAAGACGGCGATGAACCAATTCGCTATTCTTTACGCGGACCGGTTTATTCGGCCATCCGTGTGAATCTCAAACCCGCCCTGAACACGGAAATCCTGACACCCCCCCGTCAGGTTCGTTTTTAAATGCGCCAAATCTACGTAATGTTGCCGGATAGGATTTATCTTTTCTTGTACTGGAATACTGTAGCGGATCGGTCTGAAAACCGTCAGCGTTGCATGCTGACGGCGTAGACGACGCCATAGAATATGGTATTTGCTTATATGTCCTCAAATCGCAGCTTCGCTCCCAATGGGCCTTATTACCCCAACACAGGTAAAAAAACCGCTTACGACTTGTAAGCGATTTTTTACCTTCAGTATTTCAATTCATCTCTTACTGTTTATAAGGCGAGTCAGATATAAAACAAGTTGGCTCAACATCAAACTTTAATGGCCTTAGCCTAAAGATTACCGACGTACTAGCTTCAGTAGTAGAAACCTTTGTAGACGCGGTTACTTTTACAACGGACCATATTGAGTCAGCTTTCAAATAATCGAAGTTAAACTGCGCAATCCCAGATGCATCTGTAGTCACTTTGCTAGGCATCGAACCCGCCGCTGATCTTGCTGGTTCTAAAATATTGTTTTTGCTAACTACTGCCGGATTGGGGCAGACATATGGAACTATTTTACCGTTAGCATCCTTATCACTGGCGTTGTAACACGCAACCGTACGATTGAAGCTTATATTATTAACCTCAACTCGTTTTTCATCTTCATCGGTATCAAGCAGGCCATTGCCTATAGATGTCTGAGGAATATTTAAACCAGTGATTGAATTCCAATTACCCAGAAGATCTTCGGCAACAAAAGTCTTGGCAACTTGACAACCAAACCCTGTAGAGAAGGCATAAGGAGTCACGGTTAATGTTACATCAGCCCCAGCTACTGGGTTACCCCCACTATCAGTCACCTGAACTGACATCGGAAGTCTATACGCAGTATCATGCATAATGGCCTCTATAACACTAGCTTGGCCAATTGTCACAGATTCAACTTGCTCACCAATTATCACAGGTGCTTCAGCCGTTATTGCGGTTCCAACCACCGTTGCCACAACGTTAATACCGTTAACACCGACTGGAGACACGACTGAGCCGGATATAAAGGTGGTGCTTGCTTGCCCTATTCCTAAACTCTGTTCGGCAGTTGATGCGGTATAAGCAATAGCAGGGGCAATACTTTCCCCGCCACCAACCGGATTTTTAATTGTAAAGGCAACTGGCATATTGGCTATAGGCTGGCCTGCCGCATTTAATACAGTAGCGATAATAGAAATCGACTTGATGTCAGTTCCACTACTGGTACCTAAAGTGCTGGAGGAGGATGCCCGAACCGTAATTTTTGCCGCATCACCAACAGGCGGCAATACAGTAAATATCGCGCTTGCAGTTACTGCAGGTTTAGCTGCATCCAGAGCACTAATCGTTGCTATACCCGCTAAAGAAGAACTAAATGTAGTCGTTGCTTTACCGTTAGCAACCGGGATATCTATAGTTGCCGCTCCGTTACCAAACAAGCCTAACGTTGTGGTTAACCTAACAGTAGTAACGCCTGGTGCATTGACGGTTATATCAGTTAAAGTCCCTGTTGCCAAAGGTGACGGAGAAGAATTAGGCGTTTCAAAACCGAATGCGTTACCACCAGTAATTGTAAAATCTAACGTCTGCGTTGCGTTTAGCGCCTCGGCTTGTAGTTTAACTGTACCAGTAGATGTCCCTGTTACCGTGATGGTGTCTCCGCTCCTAATTACCGACTTAGAGAGACTAACAGAGCCCGATCCTGAAGTACTTAATGTTATATCTTGGTCTGGAATGCTTTGATCTGAACTATCCACCAAGCTTATGGTTAACGACGAAGTACCACTTGGTGCCGATATGTTTGTTGTCGTAGGCGCCGCCTTAATTTTTGTACCCGTGATCAAAATCGGTATTTGCCCTATTACGCCAGTCGCGGTGGCTGTAATGGTTTCCGTCCGATTACTTCTATTAGCGCCAGCCCAAAACTTGCCACTGATAGTGCCATCATCTTTTGTTACTGCATCAGCAAGTATAGTTGAACCTAAGGGAGTAGAAACATCAATTGCTATACCCTTTATTACTCGATTTCTTGAGTCAAGAGCAGTAATTTTAATATCAGCCGAATCACCGCCATCAGTTTTTAGCGTTCTAGTAGAAGAGGTAATCACCAGCTTTGCTGCAACTGGTGTGATCGGTGGTGGTGGTGGTAGTGGAGTTGGTACTGGTGTTGGAGTTGGTGTTGGTGTTGGTACTGGTACTGGTACTGGTGTTGGAGTTGGAGTTGGAGTTGGAGTTGGAGTTGGTATTGGTGTTGGTACTGGTGTTGGAGGAGGGGTATCTTCGCCACCACCGCAGCCTGTTAAACCAATGCAAATAGATAAGATTGCTGCAATTAGTGCTGATTGCTTACTCAAAATAAAACCCTTAGATACATTATTTAGTAATTGGTTATTTTTTCAAACTGGCGAGGCTTTGTTGCATAACACATCCGCCTGACGCTGGTCTGTCACTTCAACGGGCCTGTCAGTAATTTCGTGTTCAGGGCATATCATGCTCCCAAGGAGAATGTATGCCTCGCAAACAGAAAAACCAGCCCATCGCTTTGCCCTCGATTTCTGCCGAACTGCTGGCGCAATTCGGCAA
>NZ_PDZH01000251.1 GCF_002735695.1 Chitinimonas sp. BJB300 | reverse complement strand
TACTCAAATATCCCGCAGCATCCCGCGGTTTCCTCCCTGGAGGTTTATTCAACGTCTGCCCGCTGGCGCCATCTCGCGGGCACGCTCATCGCGTATGGGCAGACGTCGAACAAACCTAAACCAAAGCAGACGCAACGCGCTACTGATCTACCGACTGATCTTGAATGCGCGTGGCAACTGTACTGCAGCGCCTGGGCCAAACCAACGGTCGTAGATTTTTTCGGCCTCGCCGGTTTTTTCCGCTGTAGCCAGTGCTTCATTTACTTGCTGCTGTAACTTTGTCTCACCTTTTCTCATCGCGACAGCAAAGGCTTCGGATGCGATAGGCACATCTGGTACTTCGTAAGCGCTTTTGCCTGGCATCTTGGCGAGATTACCTAATAAGGCAGCTTCACCGCCTGATCCAGCATCACAGCGACCAGCTTGTAGCGCTGTAAATATCTCGTCGTAGTCTGCCACCTCAACGAGCATGATGTTCTGCGATATAGCCTTGAGCTTTGCACCGTTGGAAGTTCCAAGTGAGACGCAAACAGTCTTCTTTTCGAGCTGAATCAAGTCTTTGATTGTGCCCTTCTTGGCAACCACCTTTTGGGTAGAAACAAAATACCCAAGGCTGAAATCTACTTCCTTTTCCCGCTCGGCAGACTTACCCATCGCGGCGATTACCAAATCAGCTCGGCCATCCGTGAGTACCTTAATGCGATCTCCGGGCTCGACAGTTTTGAATATTGGCTTAACACCTAATTTACGCGCGATCAGGGTGGCGAAGTCGATGTCATAACCTGTCACGGTACCACGCGCTTTATCGAAGAATCCAAAAGGTGGCGAGCTATTGCGCACACCGAAAACGACCTCCCCCTTAGCACGTATTTTGTCGAGGTCATCTGCCTGTGCCATGAAGGCGATACAGGCCACCAATACTGTCATTAGGATTCTCATTCGACGTTCACCATGTAGGGTTGGATAGCTATCTGTTTAGCGCTCTACAAGGAGTTGTGCCAAGTTCGGTGCTGAACGACAGCTTCTGGCTGGCAGCAGTCAGTCATCACTTGGCTTAATCAGCTCGTTATTCCCCATCAGGCAGGTGCACCGGTCTGACTTAAGCTAAAATTCCTCCTCGAAAGTCGGGGTAGTTCAAATGGGATGGACCCCACCTCAACTAACTGGCATCAAAGTGCCAAACTGGTAGTTCCCGCACCATTCAGAGAACCATGCACGCAACCTTTACACTTTCCGAATCAGATTTCGTCGCGTTAAACAATGCTGTCAATCGAAGGCTCAAGGCCGTATCCCGCGCGAACTCTAAGCTATTTCTACCAAATTTTGTTGTGAGCGTAACAATGGGTGTAGCCATTGCGTCGTACTTAGCGCTTTATAGGAAGTATCCATTCATTGCGACCGAGCTTTCTTTTGTCGCCGGCGCATTTGCCGTTAGCACGCTATTCATTGTTGGCAATTCGGTTTACAAGCGCAGCCTGTGTCGCCGCGCTATGCTTTCACGGAATAGTTGGTTTCTTTCACGGCAGGATGTCGAACTAACGGAAAATGGGTTTCACTGGTCTGGTGCATCCAGTAGCGCTGAATACATTTGGGGAGCATTTTGTTATTTTGACGAGGACAAAACCAACCTCTACCTATTTTTGGACAATGCTCAGGCGGTTGTCTTGCCGAAAAAAGCCCTTGGCACTCCAGAGCAAGTCGAGAAAGTGAAATCATGGCTGCATCCATAATCCCAATGCCATCTTGGCCAAGTGGTCTGTCTATTAACTGTTAGGTGTGAAAATTAAGGGTCAGGTCTTGCAGGGTGCGCAGACGCCGATACTGGGGACATGACTAAACCACCGGTTCCTGGTCGGCAGATAAATCTATGACCGCAGAAATAATGTGTTGTGACTATATGAAGATGGTGATTGAGTCGCCAGACATGCCGATTGTCTTTACCGCCAAGTATCGGGAGTTTGGACTTCAAATCATGGATGGGGGATCAAGTTGTATTCGCCTAGGCTTTTGTCCATGGTGCGGACAGAAATTTCCAACAAGTCTTCGCGATGCATGGTTTGACGAATTAGAAAAACGTGAGATTGATCCATATGCAGAAAATATCCCTGCAGAGTTTTCTGATCATCGGTGGTACTCACACGATAAATAGCAATGAAGCCTAGGTACTGGCTAATCGCACTTGCAATTGCTGGGATTGCCGTCGTTTTATGGCCATGGGTAAAGGCACAACTTAGCATCGATAGCTGCCTGGACCGTGGCGGACGATGGAACTATCAAGCAGAGCAATGCGAATCAGTTGCTGATAAATGATTTGCTCCTGATATACATGGATAGCGCCACATCTGTCAGCAGTTGTTGGAGGCCAAGTAAATGCACGATCGATGCCGGTGCTGGAGCAATCCGCACCGGCTTTTTATGGCTAGTTCGGGCTAATTAGTAGGTGGGTTGTTTGGAGAGGGCAATCAATTCAGCCCCCATTCCACGTGTTGCTTCTACTGCCCGTTGCTGTTGCAAAGCATGAATCTGCCTATACGTGGTCATATCCGACCTGCCCCCGGCTTTGTCCTTCAGCACAGCTAGCTGTTGGTCCGTCATGGCCGCTAATTGGGCTGCGGTCGGTTGTAAAACAGCGTGCAAAACTTTCCAGATTCCAGGGGTAAACAGCGTTCAATAGTTTCCACCCCTGGGTGTGCAACCATCCGGTGTTTCTGCCGGAGAATCTGGGGTGATAAACATGAATCTCAT
>NZ_PDZH01000250.1 GCF_002735695.1 Chitinimonas sp. BJB300 | reverse complement strand
TACGGTAGTACTTGTGCTCCCTCGCGTTGTACGTCTTCTCAACCGTGGGTCAATACGGATAGGCGTGCCTTTGCTTACTGGGAATAAATCATCAACGTAGTTGCATTTCTTGTCCCCTGTACCTGAACAAGGTCAGGGGATTTGATTTTTCAATTTCGATAGCCCAGGTGTTATGAATCGCTCAAGGGCGACATGGCGCTGTTTTGGGTTCTGTCGCAATAAAGGGTGATGGATGAGAAAAGCCCAGTCCCGTGGTGGTCCTCAGTATGCTAGGGAATAGAATTGCTGCGCTGAAGATAAAGGGGTGCCCTTGGGACAGTCGAGCTGCCCCTTGCGGATCATGTGCAGGGTTTCGATACCGGCAATTATCCGGGCGGCCGAACGAAATTCCTTGAATCCGAGCATCGGCCGAGTTCGCCGTTTGATGGCGCGGTGATCCTGCTCGACAAGGTTGTTCAAATACTTCGACTGGCGTAGTTCAACGGCCTGACCGACAGCGTCGAATAGGCCGTGTACGGCAGCCGTGTTGGCTCCGCTCTTATCGATGGTGATCTTCTCAGGCACGTCATGCAGCGCGATAGCCCGTTCGAAGAACCGCCGGGCCATGCTTGGCCGTGAGCAGGAAGTCCACGGTATGGCCGAGTGTATCGACGGTACGGTACAGGTACTGCCACTGACCGTCGACCTTGATGTAGGTCTCGTCCCTCCGCCAACTCCGTCCCACCGGTCGCTGGCGCTGACGAAACACCTTGGCCAGCACGGGCAGGCGTTTGAACGCCCAGCGGTGTATCGTGGCGTGATCGACCGTCACGCCGCGTTCGGCCATCATTTCTTCCAGATGACGCAGGCGCAGTGGGTAAGCTGCGTACCAGCGCACGCACATCAACCTGATCTCCAGCGGATAGTGCAAACGCTTCAGGACTTTGCGAAGGCTCGACATCTCGAGCTGAAGGTGGACGGCTTTCATAGGCTCCGCTTACCTGAACATTTTCACTTCAACGGGCTTATTGCGACAGAACCTTCAAGTCACTGAAGACCGCGTATGCCACCCTCAAAGGATTGGAGGTGATGCGGGCGCTGAAGAAACGGCAGGCCCGGGCTTTCCAGATCCAGGACGGCATCCGGGGTGAGGTGCGTCTGGTGGAGCGGGCGTTCGGTCTGGGACTCAATGCCCTGGCTGAAGCCATCGAACACGTCACGAGCCTGCTAGATACACCTGTGGTTGCGGTTGCCTGAAAAGGCCAGAACCCCACCCTTTGTGCGCTCTCCAGTTTTTTTGCAACAGCGCCCACGGCAGTCCATCATGCGGGTTCGGGACAAGGCAAGTGCGTCCAAGAGCCCATTTTCTGAATCCAAATAATGACAAACACCTAACCCGGTTTTTGTTCCGTTACACCTCAGATCCCTCATTTGATTTAATGCACCCATATGCCAAATTAAGTGATGACTAGATTGTGGGACGCATCCTCAGCATTTACTTTGAAGGGGTAAAGGCAATTTGAACTGGTTCTGGTTTTCTAGGAACGCCGGCACCAGAAAAATGAACCACAGTGAAACTGACCAAGCTTCCGTTGGTGAGCACTAACAACACAGAACGTGTCCAGCGCGGTCGAAAACACAGAGCGTTGCGTAGTGCGGACATTGGTGCAGTGACATTTGCAAGCAAACCGCATATGCCGCCGTAGAGCGGTTGGGCACGATTGCCCAAGCGGGCACAAATAGTCTGTTCAGATGAAGAAGTAAGGTCATGCATGATGCTTGCCCCATTTCTTCAGCCTGCTTCATGACTTTAATCGTGATATTTGTGGAATGGGAGGAAAGTAATGCCAAACCTTGAACACCACTCGGCAACCGAAATTACGTCTCTCAACTGCGAGGGTTGCAGAAATCCTGGTTTGCTGCCTTTTGAATTCACCATGGCTTTCCAGCCTATCGTCGATGTAAGAACTCTGCGTCCGGTTGCATACGAAGCACTGGTACGTGGACGAGATGGTGAGTCGGCAGCAAGCATTCTTTCGCAGGTTGATGACAGCAATCGTTACCGCTTCGATCAGGCATGCCGAGTCAAGGCAATTGAGCTTGCTGTCCGCTTAGGTTTGGGCAAGCATGATGATTGCAAGCTGAGCATCAACTTCTTGCCAAATGCGGTGTATCGCCCAGCATCTTGCATACGCGCCACGCTAGAAGCCACCGAGCGTTTCGGTCTATCGCATTCACGGCTGATCTTTGAGGTGACTGAAGGAGAAAAGGTCCGGGATAGCGCTCATCTGCAGAGCATTTTTGAGGAATACAAGCGCCATGGCATGATGACTGCAATAGATGATTTTGGGGCGGGGTATGCAGGGCTGAACCTGCTGGCTCAGTTTCAGCCGCACATTATCAAAATGGATATGGAGCTCACTCGCGGCATTGCCGATGATCCCGTCCGACAGGCAATTGTAGAAGCTGTTTGCCTGGCCTGTAAAAAGCTGGGTATACGCATAATTGCCGAAGGTATAGAAACGCAAAGCGAAGCGGATTTACTGACCGAATTGGGCGTTACATGGCACCAGGGGTATCTCTATGCCAAGCCGGAGATTGAAGCACTTCGCCTGCTGCACGGAAATTTCGCCTGACGCGTACCGAAGTCCCTATTCACCCGGCAACTAAGTGTTGATCAGGCGGCGTACTTGATCCTGGGGTCTTCGAAATAGGAGCACACTCGTTCCGGGGTGTTTTCCAACATCTCCATATGGGCTTTGGTCGCTTGCTTGAGC
>NZ_PDZH01000024.1 GCF_002735695.1 Chitinimonas sp. BJB300 | reverse complement strand
ACCATCGCCGACAAGCCCGTTGCTGTCGCCGCACCAAACGTGCTCAGCAAATAGTCGGTGTACAAATCGAGTTCTTTGTTCTTCATGGCGACAGGTTATCGTATGCACTGCGTAACATCAGTTATTAGGACTGGGGCGCTGGCTTGGCGGTTTGTCGCGCTGTTGGATACGACAGCCAGATGACCGTACTGCCACGTTGCCGCGCTTCCTTGTCGATTGCGTTGACATAAGATTGGTCAACCGCTTGTTCATATTTCGGGTTGGCGCAACCAACCAATAAGAACGAAACCAAGATAAAGACGCAGGTACGCATAGCAGCCACCTCGGCGTTTGTTCACGACGCCCGTTTGCTTTTTTGTGCGCTTTGAGAGTCTTTAGCGACCCGCGGCTGTGCGCGCCTCGGCCAGATCGGCAGGGCTGCCGACATTCAGCCACGCCCCGTCATATGCCTCCCCACTGATACGGCCTTGCGCGGCAAATGTGTGCAGCAATGGCCCCAGCTTGGCGGTTTGGCCGGCGCTGATGCTTGCAACCAGTTCTGGTTTGAGTACTGCCAGATTGGCGTAGGTATAGCTTGGCGCACCCTCGCTACGAACGAGGCCTTGCTCGTCAAGGTTGAAATCAAGCTGGTATCGATTGGTCGGCGCGAGAACGAGATGGGCCAGCTGCTGTGGGGTTTCGGCGAGTCGTTTGGCGGCAGCAACCAATCGCTCGTAGGGGAAGTCTGTGTAGATATCGGCGGATAGCAGAATAAATGGTGACTCACCCAGCAAAGGGAGGGCCTTGGCGACGCCGCCGGCAGTTTCTAGCGCCGTCCCCTCGGCTGAGTAGACTATGCGTAAGCCATAGGCAGCGCCGTTACCCAGCGCCGCCTCGATTTGTTCGCCAAGCCAAGCATGATTGATGACGACGTCGCGGATGCCCGCCGCAGCCAGCTTACGGAGATGCCATCCTATCAAGGGTGTCCCGCCGACATCCAGCAGGGGCTTGGGGGTGGTGTCTGTCAGCGGACGCATCCGTTCACCGCGGCCGGCGGCAAGAATCATGGCGCGCAACTTATCTTCCTTCGAAGTAAGCCTGGGCAATGCGCAGCGTCGCTTCGACGGCATCGGCATCGACATCCAGATGCGTCACCCAGCGTTGCTGGTCGCGGCCGCTGATCAATACACCGTGTTTGGCCAAGTGGGAGGAAAAATCCGTGGCGATTTTTTCATCGACATCGACGAATACGATATTGGTGTGCGGAGGGGTGACGGTAAGACCTGGCAATGCCGCCAGCCCTTCAGCCAACCGGGCGGCATTGCGGTGATCGTCAGCCAGCCGTTCGACATGGTGGTCGAGCGCATATAGGCCGGCCGCAGCCAGGAAGCCGGCTTGGCGCATGCCGCCGCCCAGCATCTTGCGCCACCGCTTGGCTTTGGTGATGAAATCGCGTGAACCCAGCAACAGCGAGCCAACGGGTGCGCCCAGCCCTTTGGACAGGCAAATCGATACAGAATCGAATCCGCGGGCCATGTCAGACAAGGCCAAGCCACGTTGAACCGCGGCATTGCATAAGCGTGCACCGTCCAGATGGGTTGCAAGGCCAATGCTATGCGCCCAATCCGTTGCAGCTTGCACGTAGGATGCAGGCAACACTTTGCCACCAATAGTGTTTTCCAGTGCTAAAAGGCGGGTGCGTGCGAAGTGTGGATCGATGGGTTTGACGGCTTTGCGTAGCTTGTCGAGCGGAATGCTGCCATCGTCCGCGTTTTCCAACGGCTGGGGTTGGATGCTACCCAGCACGGCGGCGCCACCTCCTTCATAGCGATAGGTATGGGCTTCCTGCCCCACCAGATACTCATCGCCACGTTGGCAGTGTGTCAGCAAGCCAATCAAATTGCTTTGAGTGCCCGAGGGGGCGAACAGACCGGCTTCGAATCCCAAACGCTCTGCTGCCACCGCTTGTAAGCGGTTAACGCTGGGATCATCCCCCCAAACATCATCCCCTACCTGGGCAGCCGCCATGGCAGCCACCATGCCGGGGGTTGGCTTGGTAACAGTGTCGGAGCGGAAGTCGTACAACTTGAAGCCTGTAGTTGCTTGCGGATAACTCATGCCAGTTCCTGTTTATAGATAGAGTGAGGGGTAGATAGACGTCTGGCCCAGGGCAAGGCAAGCGCACGCCAATAGTGTCAGTTTGCTATACGGGCGGAAAGTTCGTTTTACTCCCGCAATACCTACTGAGTTAGCAGGCTGTTGAAAAACGATTCTGGCGCCCATCTGAGGCTCGAAAATTGCGAAAAATCATACCGTTTTGCCTAAAAACCAAGCAAAATCTGCTTAAGGTTTGGGCAATTTAGGTAGTAGACGGGGTGCTTTGAGTCAATTTCTCCCACTAAGAATTGCTTTTCAACAGCCTGCTAACGCTATGGCACCCAGTTGATTGAAGCAAACCATGTTGCTAAACCAGCCTTAGCCCACTCTTCTCAAAATGTATAACCCACGCTTACTTGATAGTCAGTCAGCTTGTTGATCAGCTTGTACAGAGGGTGTAACTCGGTATAACGGGCGCAGGTCTCACGCAGGTAGTCCAGCGCGATGGGCATGTCCGCGATGTACTGGGCTTTACCATCACGATGCGCCAAGCGTGCGAAGGTGCCGAGCGTACGAATCTGGCGGAACACGCCCATGATTTCGAACTCGGCGTAGAAAGCGTCAAAGGCAGGAGAAACCGGCAGCGCTGCCAGCCGTGCGCTTTCCCAGAAACGTATGGCCAATTCAAGGCGCAATGACTCGGGCCAGTGTACGTACATATCCTTCAGCAAGGACGCAAGGTCGTAGGTGATCGGCCCCAAGCGTGCGTCCTGGAAGTCGATGATGCCGACCCGCTCCGCTAAACCCATTTGTGGACCCTGGGAATGGCCGACAATCAAATTACGGCAGTGGAAGTCAAAGTGAACGGGCACCTTGCCCTGTGCTTGGGCGCGCGCAACCAGAAGGGCACGACTACGTTCCCATACAGCCAGGTCATCACCTTGCAGCGGTTTGCCCAGGTGCTTGTCAGCATACCATTCGGCAAAGCGGTTCAGGTCATCGACCATGATTTCTGCGCTATATACCGGCAGGCTGTCGGTAGGCGTACTTTTCTGAAGGGCGATCAGGTCTTGGATTACCCACCGATACAGTCCTTCCGCCTGGGTAAAGACTTGGCGGTCGTTATCTTCCTGTTCGCGCTGGCTCCGGCTGGGGTGTGGTGGCGTTTGCAACGCGGCCAAAGCGGTTTGCAGATCGATATCACCCAGGTCATCCAGCAGCAGAAACCCTTGCGTGAGGTCTTGGGCAAGAATGCTGGGTACCCGCAACACCGGTTTCAAAAGTGTGGCGATTTGAGTAAATGAGCGTAGATCATTACGCTCTGGCGGTGCATCCATGGCGATCCGGCTGGTGCCATCAGCCAATAGCAGGCGGAAATAACGCCGGCTGCTTGCATCGCCGATTGGTGCCGACAAGCTTGGGTTTGAGCCAAGCTGGGTTTGTAGCCATTGGTGCAACGTATTGATTCGTTCCATGGGTGAGTTTGTGCGAAGCGGGAAAGTGTGCGATTTTAGCGCACTTCGCGTTTTCCCCTGTTTCGCGCCCATGCCGCGTTTTTGCCCGCTCCCTGTTATCCTGGCCTTATATACCGCTTTCTCTGCCCAAGCTGAAGAAGGGCTGGGCAGTAGCACCATCCTTGCCGATCAGGTCGACGGTCAGGGCACGGCCACCGTAAGAGCCCAGGGAAACGTGCAAATAGATCGCGATGGGCGCCGTGTCGAAGCCGACTGGATGACGCTGTTTCAAGATACGAGAGAGTTGCGCGCGGGTGATCACACCCGGCTTACTGAAGACCGTAACGTAGTGGAGGGGGGACTTTTCCATCTGAGAGAGTCTGATCGTACGGGAGAAATGTCTACCCCCAGCTTCCGGTTTGGTAATGGCAAGCGGCCAGGACGGGGCGATGCCTGGAAGCTGTTATTCGAAGGTCCGGGCAAATACCGTTTGCAAAAGGCGCGTTTCACCACTTGTTCAGTGGGCGAGGACGATTGGTTTCTCAAGGCAGACCAGCTGAAGCTCGACTACAACCGGAATCTTGGTGTTGCCCGTAGTGGCACGATCGAGTTTAAAGGTGTACCTATCCTTTACTCTCCCTATATCGATTTCTCTTTGGACGGTTCGCGTAAGTCGGGCTTATTGGCGCCGTCTTTCAAGTACACCGGTGCGGGCGGTCTTGATCTTTCACTCCCCTTCTATTGGAATATTGCGCCGAATATGGATGCCACCATTGCACCGCGGTTTATTGCCAAGCGGGGGGTGTTGTTCAATAACGAGTTTCGTTATCTGGGTGAAAGGTTCTCGGGCGAGCTCCATGGAGAAGTGATCGATAAAGACCGTAATTTCGGCGGTGATCGTCGGTATGCGATTAGTTATCAGCACCAACATCAACTGGCGGATGGGTTGGTTGGTGAGTTGGATTTGCAAAGGGCGTCTGACGACCGTTACTTCGTTGACTTCGGCGACCGGCTCGCGGTGGCGTCGCAGACGTTTCTGCCGCGGCAGGGTTTGCTCAGCTATGCTGTGCCTGGTTTGAATATGCAGTTATTGGTGCAGCGCTACCAAACGCTCCAGGATGTATCGAACCCGGTTATCCAACCCTATGCCCGCCTGCCGCAGCTGAACTTTAACTATTCTCCAGCCTTGCCCACACCTTACCGTTTTGATTTGAGTGGTGAAGCAACGGTCTTCAAATATGGTACCCAGTTGGATAGCAGTCTAGCCAACACCCGCTCTACGCTTGATGGGCGGCGCAGTATTCTTTATCCGAGCGTCAGCCTGCCCCTGGAGCGTAATTGGGGCTTTATCACGCCACGGATTGGTGCCCATCTGAGCCGCTATGTGCTGGGTGATGGCCGTAAGCTGAAACGTAATCTGCCAGTGTTTAGTGTTGATTCCGGCATGTATTTCGACCGGGAGACCAAGTGGTTTGGCAGTGATATGACTCAGTCGCTGGAACCCCGAGCCTATTACGTGCGTATTCCCTATCGTGATCAGTCGGCTTTCCCGAACTTCGATTCAGGCTTGGCAGACTTCAACTTCGCGCAGATGTTCAGCGAGAACCAGTACACAGGTGGGGACAGGGTCAACGATGCCAATCAGCTGACGATGGCGTTGACCTCGCGCCTGTTTGAACGTGAAACGGGCGTTGAACGTGCACGAGTTGCGATCGGCCAGCGTTTTTATTTTGATTCGCAGCGCGTCACTTTGAATGAAACCGCCCGTGGCCATGACGTAACAACGTCGGACCTGATAGCAACCGTGGGTGGGCGGCCGCATGATGATTGGTGGCTGGATGCGTCGTGGCAATATGACCAGCAGACCCGGGTCACACGTAAGTCCGCGCTGAATCTGCGGTATCAGCCTCTACCGGGTAGCTCACTTAATCTGGGCTATCGCGTGGATAAGCGTTATGACATCAAGCAGGCTGACATCTCGACGCAATGGCCGCTAACCCGCAAGATCCATGCGATTGCGCGTTACAACTGGTCGATTTCCGATGGACGTACTTTGGAGTCCTTGGCCGGCCTCGAATACAATGGCGGCTGCTGGGTATTCCGCGCTGTTAACCAGCGCTTTGTTACGCCTGCCAATGAAACCCGGGACATGTTCTTCCTACAGTTAGAGCTGAACGATCTTGGCCCTATCGGTTCCAATCCGTTGCAAACCCTCAAAAACAGTATCCCCGGCTATACCAAACTGAATTGATCATGCGCCCCATTTCCCGCCTTGCCACGTCCCTTGTAGCCGCTGCTTTGTTTCTGTCGGCCAACGCTGAGCCTGTATCGCTCGATCGTATTGTTGCGGTCGTTAACAAATCAGTGATTACTGAGTATGAGCTGAATGTTCGTATCCAGAGCGTCGTGCAGAACTTTGCTCGCCAGAAGGTCAGCCCACCGGCAAATGATGTGTTGCGCCAACAAGTGTTGGAGCGGCTGGTGAACGAACGCGTCCAAACCGATTTTGCGGCGGATACCGGGTTGAGGGTGGATGATCGCCAGCTTGACCAGACGGTTGAGCGTATTGCCGAGCAGAACAAGTTGAGTCAGGTTCAATTCCGGCAAGCGTTGGAAAAAGAAGGCACCAACTTCAAGGCCTTCCGGGAACAAATACGTCAAGATTTGCTGTTGCAACGGTTGCGTGAGCGTGAAGTGGATAGCCGTGTTTTTGTCACCGATGTCGAAGTGGACCAATACCTGACTGCGGCTAAAGGCAGCGACCGTGCCGAGCAGGAATACAAGCTTGGGCATATCTTGATTGCGATCCCTGAAGGGGCGGGGCCAGATGTGGTGGCGCAGCGTAGCCTACGAGCTGAAAGCGCCCGGCGGGCGTTGGATAGCGGGAAAGCGTTTGCCGAAGTGGCTGCGGGTTTTTCCGAGGCGGGCGATGCGTTGCAGGGGGGCGACCTTGGGTGGCGTTCCGCCGGGCGTTTGCCGCCACTGTTCTTGGAAGCTGTCGATCAGCTGAAACCTGGTCAGTACACGCCTGTCTTGCGTAGTCCGGCAGGTTTTCACATCATCAAACTCAGCGAAACGCGCCAGCGCGATGGCAAGGAGGTTGTACGTCAGACCCATGCGCGTCATTTGTTGATCAAGGTAAACGAACTGACCTCGGATACCGACGCCAAGCAGCGTATCAGCGAAATCCGCGAGCGTGTTGTCAATGGCGTCGACTTTGCTGAACAGGCCAAGCTGCACTCCGAAGATGGTTCGGCCCAAAAAGGCGGGGATCTTGATTGGATTTCACCGGGCGATACAGTGCCAGACTTTGAGCAGGCAATGAATGCCTTGAACCCTGGTGATCTTTCCCAACCTATCAAGACACCTTTTGGTTGGCATTTGATCCAAGTGCTGGAGCGGCGGGATCAGGATGTCACCCACGAGCGGCAAAAGGTGCGAGTACGCACCGAATTGCGCGAGCGTAAGGCTGATGAGCAATATGAAGATTGGTCCCGCCAGATGCGTGACCAAGCATTTGTCGAGTTGCGTCTGGACGACAAGTAATCGCTGCACGATCGCCCGCCTTAAAACCTGCTTATGATGTGTTGCGTGTAGCCGTCGCAAATACGTGGGCCGGTTTGGGACGGGGCGTCGTTCAGCTGCGGAGCCGCCACCATGTCAAAGCGCCCCATCATTGCCATAACCTGTGGCGAGCCCGCGGGGGTTGGTCCCGAGCTTGCTGCTGCCTTGAACCCGGCGAATCACGCTGCCCGTTTAGTATTGCTGGGCGACCGTCATCTGCTGACTGATCGTGCCGCCTGCGTTCCGGCGGTGGCGCGGCTGTGTGATTACGACCCCACCACGACCCCACCTCCCGGTTATCTGGAAGTACTGCATATACCGCTGGCGGTACCATGCGTGGCGGGCCGGCTTGATACCCGAAACGCAATGCACGTGCTGGCATTGCTGGATCGCGCGGTAGCCGGCTGTCAGTCGGGAGAGTTCAGCGCAATGGTGACGGCTCCCTTGCACAAGGGCGTGATTCGCGATGCCGGCTATGGCCATTTCACCGGCCACACAGAGTATCTTGCGGAGCAGACCGGCACTGCCCAGGTGGTGATGCTGCTGGCGGGGCAATGCAATATGGTTGCGCCCGGTTATGCGCTGCGTGTGGCGTTAGCCACCACCCATTTGCCGTTGCGTGAGGTGGCGGATGCCATTACAGCAGCGTCGCTGACCCAAACCCTGCGTATTCTGCATGTCGACCTGATCGGCAAATTCGGCTTGCCCCAACCGCGCATCTTAGTGGCGGGGCTGAACCCCCATGCTGGCGAAGGGGGGCATATGGGGCGTGAAGAGCTGGATGTGATAATTCCGGTGCTGGAGAGCTTGCGGAAGGAATGTATGCAGTTGATAGGCCCTTTGCCAGCCGATACATTGTTCAATCCTCCTGTCTTGGTACAGGCGGATGCAGTGCTGGCGATGTATCACGACCAAGGTTTGCCTGTTCTTAAACACGCAACCTTTGGTCAGGGGGTCAATATCACTTTGGGTTTACCACTGATCCGTACTTCGGTTGACCATGGTACCGCGCTTGATTTGGCGGGTATGGGCAAGGCGGATGGCGGCTCGTTGATTGCGGCAGTGACGCTGGCAGCCTCACTCGCAAGATAAGTATGTAATTGCATGCTTTGGCTGCGGGCCGGTTGGCCCTACAATATCGGCCATGAAACCGCATACCCCCCGTAAACGCTTCGGTCAGAATTTCCTGCAGGACCAAGGTGTCATCAATGACATCATCAGTTGCATTCATCCGCAGCCGAATGACGCCATGGTTGAAATCGGCCCTGGCTTGGCCGCGCTTACCCAGCCTTTGCTGACCAAGATCAATACCCTGCATGCTGTTGAAATCGACCGCGACATCGTGGCGAACCTGACCGGTCGATTTTCGGCTGACAAGTTGGTTATCCACAATTTCGATGCGCTAAAATTCGATTTTGGTAGCCTGGCAGACCAAATTGCGCCGGGGGGACAGATACGTTTGGTCGGCAATTTGCCTTACAACATTTCGACGCCGCTGTTATTTCATCTGGCTGGCTTTGCGCCCCAGGTGAACGATTGCCACTTCATGTTGCAAAACGAAGTGGTGTTACGCATGGTGGCCGAACCGAGCAATGCCGACTATGGCCGCCTCAGCGTGATGTTGCAGTACCATTTTCATATGGAAAAGCTGCTGGATGTACCACCAGATGCTTTCTTTCCGCCGCCCAAAGTGGATTCAGCCATTGTGCGCATGATTCCACGCCCGTTTGAGCTTCAGGCTGCAGATCCTGCTGCGTTGGAAAAACTTGTGGCGCAAGCGTTCTCACAACGGCGCAAAACACTACGCAATAACCTCAAGGGTATCGTCAGCGATGACGACTTTGCGGCGCTCGATATTGACTCCAGTATTAGGCCAGAGAACTTGCCGGTACGCGATTACGTACGCTTGGTCAATTATTTGCATACACCGAGTGGTGCATTGCAGCAAGATGCCTAAACGGCACGAAGGAGAATAGGTGTTTTCCCTGAATTTGCGCCTTTGTTAGGGAATCCCCGCTTGTAGCATGGTTTTGCATCGCTACACTTTGTTCGATACGACAGAAAGCACCATGTCTATTATCCGGTTCAATGCAGTTAATAAATGGTTCAAGGACTTGCATGTCCTTAAAGATGTAAACCTCTCGGTTGCCGAGGGTGAAGTGGTGGTGATTTGCGGCCCATCCGGCTCGGGCAAATCCACACTTATCCGTACTGTGAACCAGCTTGAGACAATTGGTTCCGGCGAGATTTGGGTAAATGGCCAGAACGTGATTGACCCGAAAACAGATATCAACACTGTTCGGGCGGATGTCGGCTTTGTATTCCAGCATTTCAATCTTTACCCGCACCTGACTGTGCTCGACAACATCACGTTGGCGCCAATTCAGGTCCGCAAGCAGCCGCGTGTTGAGGCCGAGGCACTTGCGGAAACATTGCTCGCTAAAGTGGGGCTCGCCAACAAGCGCGATGTTTTCCCCAGCCAGCTGTCCGGGGGCCAGCAGCAGCGCGTGGCGATTGCCCGGGGTTTAGCCATGCAGCCCAAGGTAATGTTGTTTGATGAGCCGACCTCCGCGCTTGATCCTGAGATGATCGGCGAAGTGTTGAAGGTGATGAAGGATTTAGCGCATACGGGCATCACCATGATGTGTGTCACCCATGAGATGGGTTTTGCCCGTGAAGTGGCTGATCGGGTTGTGTTTCTTGATCAGGGGGAAGTTGTTGAGATGGCAACGCCCGCCGAGTTTTTCAGTGCGCCAAAATCTGAACGCGCCAAGCAGTTTCTGCAGCAGGTTTTATCGCCCATGCATTGAACGTGGCTATAGTCATTACAGCTTGCCACCATACTGTCGGACAATCTAAAAGAAGGAGATACTGAGCAATGCGCAAAATCTTGATCTTGTCGGCCGCTCTGGCCACAGCCTATATGGGCAGCGTTCAAGCCGAAGAGCTGACCGGCACGCTTCAAAAGGTCAACGAAAGCGGCATCATCACCATTGGCCATCGTGAATCGTCGATTCCCTTCTCCTATCTGGATGACAAGCAAAAGCCTGTTGGCTATGCCATGGACTTGTGCAACCAGGTAGTGGCAGCTGTAAAGAAAAAGCTGAACAAGCCTTCGCTGGTTGTGAAGCTGGTGCCGGTGACTTCGCAAACACGCACCGCGCTGATGGTAAATGGCACGGTTGATTTGGAATGTGGCTCGACGACCAATTCAAAAGAACGTCAAAAGCAGGTTGCTTTCAGTGATTCCTACTTTGTCACCTCAGTGCGCATGCTGGTTCGTGCCGATTCGGGCATCAAGAGCCTGGATGATTTGAACGGCAAGCCTGTTGTGACGACTACCGGTACTACTTCCGACCGATATATCAAGCAAAATGAGCAAGGCCACTCAATCGATGTAAAAAACGTGTACGCCAAGGACCATGCCGAGAGCTTCCTGATGGTGGAAACGGGTCGTGCAGCAGCGTTTGTGATGGATGACGTTCTGTTGGCCAGCTTGATTGCCAATAACAAGAATCCTAAGGACTTCGCGATCGTTGGCCCAGCGCTGTCGGTAGAGCCATATGGCATCATGATGCGCAAGGACGACCCACAGCTGAAGAGGCTGGCGGATGAAACGCTGTCCACGCTCTATAAGTCGGGCGAGGTCAACAAAATCTACGATAAATGGTTTATGAAGCCGATTCCGCCTAAGAACATCACCATCAATCTACCGATGAGTGAGAAGCTTAAGGAAGCGATCAAAAACCCGAACGATGTCGGGATCTGACTGCTGAAGCAGAGGTAGATGGTACTTTGACAACCGCGGCCACATGGATGTGACACGCGCTTCGAAAGGTGCCCAGAGGGGGCTGAAAAGCCCCCTTTTGTATCGATTTTGCGGAGGTTTTTATGCTGGCGCAAAAATCCTGAGGAGTTCTCCATGGGTCATTACCAATGGAACTGGGCCATTGTCTTTGAGCAAGTGGCTGGCACGAAAGAATATTACTATCAGTGGCTGATCACCGGCTTGGGTTGGACGGTGGCTACTGCGCTATGTGCTTGGGTGCTTGCCCTTGTACTTGGTTCCCTGGTGGGGACTTTGCGTACGGTGCCAAACAAGTGGCTGGCAAGCCTTGCCACTTGTTATGTCGAGCTGTTTCGTAATATCCCGCTGATTGTGCAGCTTTTCCTGTGGTTTTATGTGCTGCCGGAAGTGCTGCCGAAGAGCGCCGGTTTCTGGATGAAGCAGGATATGCCGATGCCGGAATTTATCACTGCGGCTATCGGGCTTGGCCTATTCACCAGCGCCCGGGTAGCCGAGCAAGTACGGACCGGCATCATGGCTTTATCGAGTGGGCAGAAGAACGCAGGATTGGCGCTGGGGTTTACCTTGCCGCAAGCCTATCGCTATGTGATTTTGCCAATGGCGTTCCGTATCGTCATTCCGCCGATGACCTCTGAGTTCATGAATGTATTTAAGAACTCTGCCGTGGCATTGGCGATTGGTGTTACCGAACTGACATTCCAGATGCGTCAGATTACCGGTGAATACGCACCGGGTAATCCAATTGAGGTGATGACCATCGTCAGCGTCATTTATTTGATACTCGCTTTTTCGGTGAATCGTCTGATGGCTTTGATTGAGCGCCGCACCCAGGTACCCGGCTATATCAGCGGAGGGGGCAAATAATGGATTTTGATTTCGCCGCCGTCCGTAACTCGGCAGATTATCTCTGGCAGGGGTTTCAGTACTCGCTGTCACTGACGGCTTTCGCCACCTGTTTTGGCATCTTGTTCGGCACCCTGCTGGCCATGGCTCGTCTTTCCAGCATCAAATCACTGAATTGGGCCGCCAGTGCCTATGTGAATTTGTTTCGATCGATACCGCTGCTGTTGGTGATCTTCTGGTTTTATATCCTGGTGCCGTTGATGACGGGTGTGCAGGTTGGTGCTGAGAAGTCAGCCTATCTGACTTTCGCTATCTTCGAAGCTGCCTATTTCTGTGAAATCATGCGTGCCGGTATCCAGTCCATTTCCAAAGGCCAAGTGGCTGCGGGTTATGCGATGGGTTTCACTTATGGCCAGAACATGCGCTACGTGATTCTGCCGCAGGCTTTCCGCAATGTTGTACCGCTTCTGCTCACCCAGACCATCATTCTGTTCCAGGATACGTCGCTGGTTTATGTGGTGGGCGCTACCGACTTATTGGGCGCGGCTAGCAAGGTAGCTAACCGTGATAACACCCCTATTGAGATGTATGTCTCTGTTGCCATTATCTACTTAGTTATCAGCTTCACGCTGTCGCGACTGGTAAAGCAATTGCATGCCAAGATTGCCGTGATCCGCTAAGGCTTTGAGGACCATCCCATGATCTCTATCAAGAACGTTTCCAAATGGTACGGCAACTTCCAAGTGCTGACCGATTGCAGCACCGAAGTGACGAAGGGCGAAGTTGTGGTGGTCTGCGGCCCTTCTGGTTCGGGTAAATCCACGTTGATCAAAACGGTCAATGCGCTTGAGCCTTTTCAGAAAGGCGACATCATCGTTGATGGGATTTCGATCGCAGACCCGAAGACCAACTTACCCAAGTTGCGCTCACGTGTCGGCATGGTATTCCAGCACTTTGAGCTGTTCCCTCACCTCACCATTACCGACAATCTGGCGATTGCCCAGCAGAAGGTATTGGGTCGTACCCGCGAAGAGGCGATGGACAAGGGCGCCAAGCTTTTGGACCGGGTGGGTCTGAAGGCGCAGGCTGCCAAGTTTCCAGGTCAATTGTCAGGTGGCCAGCAGCAGCGTGTCGCCATTGCCCGTGCCCTGGCAATGGACCCTATCGTGATGTTGTTCGATGAGCCTACCTCGGCTCTTGACCCGGAAATGGTGAATGAGGTGCTGGATGTCATGGTGCAATTGGCGCACGAAGGCATGACCATGATGTGCGTGACTCACGAAATGGGTTTTGCCCGCAAGGTAGCCAACCGGGTGATTTTCATGGACAAGGGCAAGATCGAAGAAGATTGCTTGAAGGAGGATTTCTTCGGTACGCCACGGGGCGAGCGTGCACAGCAATTCTTGTCGAAGATTCTGCAACATTGAATCGACAGCATAGGCGACGATAAAAAAGCCCGAAAGATTGGTCCGGGCTTTTTTATTCATGCAGCGCTACGGTGTGACTCAGTCCAGAAAGCTGGGCACCTGTTTGGTGATTTGCGCCAATGCAGCGGCTTCCAAGTCCTTGGACACCAGCATGGCGGCGTTCCAGGTGGCGACGTAACGTAAGCCTTCTTCTACTGAATGGTCGCGGGCATAGTTAAGGTTGTCCTTGATGCCGCGCACGGTTAGAGGTGGCTTGGCGGCGATGGTGTCGGCGATGGTCATGACTTCCATCAGCAGCGAATCCCGGTCGCTAAGGCATTGGGCTGTCAGGCCGTAGCGCATTGCTTCCTTCCCTGTGATCTCGCGGGCGGTGAATGCCAACTCGCGTGTACGGCCATCGCCGATAATCATGGGCAGACGCTGCAATACACCCACATCTGCGACGATCCCCAGGTCGACTTCCTTCAAGCAAAAATGGGCATCGACAGAGCAGTAACGCAGGTCGCAAGCTGCGATCAAATCAAGCCCACCGCCAACACATGCGCCGTGAATAGCGGCGATAACCGGTTTGCGACAGCGTTCAATCGCACTAAGGCTATCTTGCAAGCTCATGATGAGCCGGCGTAGTTTTTCGGCTTGGCGGCCCTGGCATTCATCCTGCACGTGATTTTGCACTGCCATCAGCATGCTGAAGTCAATGCCGGCGCAGAAGTTCGCGCCATTGCCGCTAAGAATGGCGACACGCGCGGTGGGCTCCTCATCAAGCCAGTGCATGGCTTCTTTCAGCTCACGCCACATGGCTTCATTCATGGCATTCGCCCTGTCAGGCCGATTCAAAATGATCTGGGCGACGTGATTTTCCAGGGTGATGCTGAGCGTGGTGTAGTGGGGCAGGGACATGGAGATATCCTGTTAAGGCAATTCTTCTTTCAGCTTAGCGTGCAGGAAGAGTGCCTGCGTGCTATTTCAGCCGCGTTTCTTCGGAATCCAAGCCCATACCATTTCACATTGAATAGGTTCATTGCCTGATTCATCAGTGACGGTTACCGGCACGGTGACATCGCCTTTTTCCAAGGTACGGACATGCTGGATTTGCTCGGTCGTCAGCGCAGCGATGGCTTTCAGATCACCTTGGGCGCGTTTTTTATACTCTACCTTCATGCTTTTTAGTAGGGGCAGTTTGTCGTCGGGCAGGTTCATTCCCACTGCAAAACCCGTGGCTGTTTCCGCAAGCAGTGCCATGGCTGCGGCATGAACGCCTTTGATATGGTTCTGGTTCTTGGTGACATTCTTGATGTGGCAGACCACTTGTTCAGTACTGATGGTTTCAAAGTCCACTCCGGCGGTACCGGCAAACTTCACATAGCTGCCTAAGGCTTTCGAGCGTGCCCAGCGGCGGATAGGACCGGGCACCTTCTCGAATTTGGCGACGATGCGGCTAAAGGCGTTGCTGAATTTTTCCATGCTGTCTTCCAGATTGTCCGGCGTTAGGGCCGGTACCGTTATTCAGTGAGGTGTTGTTACTAGCCCGTCTCCGCAAGAGGAGGAGAGGAGGTTTTTATAAAAGCGGCTAGCGTGCGCCCAGGTCAAGCCGCAGCTGCTTTTTGATGGCGTCAAGCCAATTAGGCTCAAAACGGGCGACTTGCAGGCCCCCCTGCAATGTAGCCAGCAGGAGGGCGGCTTTATCTTCGCAACTGCCAGCAAAGCGGAAATGCCCGCTTGTCACACCTTCATGTAATACACCCGCGCACCAGGCATATAACTCGCGCATGAACCCCCGCGCCTCTTCGCGCACCGGCTCGGGCAATGTGGCCCATTCGGCAGCCAGCATGCCTGTTGGGCACAGCCGTTCGCTATCGGCATAGCTTACCGTCAGGAGTTCGACATACGCTTCGAGCTTGTCCCATGGGTCGTTGCTGGTCGCGGCGTAGTGCGCAGCCGAGCGCTGAAAGCGGCGTCGAAAGCGAGCCACCAGCGCCACGCCTAAATCAGCCTTACCTGGGTAATGGTAATGAATAGCTGCATTCTTCAAGCCCATGGGTTTGGCGAGGTGCTGGTAACTGAAGCCATTGAAGCCACGCTCCAACCACAGGACTTCGGCCAGATCGAGTATACGTTTGGCGGTCTCATTCATGCGGGGGTCACTGTAACCAAGCAAGTGCTCGAATGGCAATCGTTGTGTTTGGTTTTGGGGCGGAAGTCGCGTAGAGCGACATAAGTATGGCGCAACTTTGCTTAGAACCTGTTTACGATCTGTCGCGAGCAGTCGTCAGCGGGGTGAAGCGCAGCGCAGAAACCGGAATGTACTTGGGTACATGAGGCTTTCGAGCAGCACATGAGCCCTGATCACGGCTGCGCAGCAAGATGGTAAACAGGTTCTTAGCGCACTTTCATACCCTCTCGCGTATGCCACGTAGCCTTATAGTAGTTCTATGCCGGGAAGGCTTGCTGCGCAGGTAGCCTTTACCGTATCCACGAAATCTTCCACATACGCCAGAGCGGCTCGTCCTTTGGAAACGGCTGCGTAGAGCTCGCCATACAGACGCTGAGCCGTAATCGGCAACGCTGTGACATAGCGTCGTTCCAAATAGGGCGCCACCGCCCATGCCGGCAGGGCGGCCACCCCGCGCCGGCTGGCGACGAGTTGCAGAATCGCCACGGTCAGCTCACTGCTACGCCGCTTCGGGGCAATGCCCGCAGGTGTCAGCACTTGGCGCATCACGTCCAGCATGTCGTCAGGGATGGGATAGCTGATAAGCGTTTCGCTGGCGAAGTCGGCGGCATCAAGCTGACTCTTGGCGGCTAGGGCATGGTCGTTCGCCACCAGCCCGACAATTTCATATCGAAACAAAGGAAAGTAATACATCGGCTCATTGGTGTCTTTTTCCGAGACGATCGCTACGTCTGCTTCGTCATGGTGGATGAGCCCCACCGGGTCGGCATGAAAGCCCGAGACGATATCGAGTTCTACTTCGGGCCAACGTGGGCGGAATTCATCCATGGCGGGCATCAGCCAGTCGAAGCAAGTATGGCATTCCACCGCTACCCGTAAGCTGCCAGCCGCACCGTCCCGTATCCGGGCGATATCGCGACAGGTGTCGGCCACCGCTGGCAATACGTTCTGCGCCAGTGCATGCAGGCGTTGCCCCGCAGGACTGAGCTTCAGCGGTTGTGATTTGCGCTCGAACAAGCTCAACCCGAAATGATCTTCCAATTGCTTGAGCTGATGTGACAAGGCCGATTGCGTCAGATTAAGTCGTTCGGCCGCCCGCGCCACACCGCCGGCATCGAATAAGGCGGCAATGGTGCGCAGATGGCGCAGTTCTAATTGGTGGTTCATGAGCAATATCGATGAAGAACTGGAAAAAGATGCGTTTGAATCATAAGCATTGCCGTCCCATGATGCAAATCGTTCATTCATTCCAGCCAAATGCTAAAGGATTACTCATGTTGACCACTCACATCCTTGGTTTTCCCCGTATTGGTAGCCAGCGTGAGCTGAAGTTTGCTGTCGAAAAATTTTGGGGTGGCGATTTAGACCAGGCAGGCCTCGAAGCCAAGGGTAGGGAATTGCGCTTGCGTCATTGGCAATGGCAGCGTGAAGCAGGTTTACGTTTTGTCGCGGTGGGAGATTTTTCTTATTACGACCAGATATTGGATGCCACCGTATTGCTTGGTGCACCGCCCCAGCGTTTTGGTTTTGAACCTGCAAAGTTGAGTCGTCGCCAGTACTTTGAACTGGCCCGTGGCAATGCAGCCCAGCCTGCGTGTGAAATGACCAAATGGTTCGACACCAATTATCACTTCCTCAAGCCCGAGTTTGATGCCGACACCCGGTTCGATGGTGGGCCGCAATGGTTGATCGACGAACTGCAAGAAGCCCAGTTAGCTGGATTCAAAGCAAAGGTGCAGTTGGTTGGCCCCCTCACCCTGCTGAAGCTGGCTCGTGTACACGGCATCGACGCGCTTTCCCTGCTGCCACGTCTGGTACCTGCCTATGTACGGCTGCTTAAGCAATTGGTAGCCCAAGGCTGTGAATGGGTACAGTTGGATGAGCCAATCCTGGGGCTGGACCTGGATGCCCAATGGCTTGCTGCCTTTGCGCCGGTTTACCGTGAATTGGCTGCAGCCCACTCGCATATTCTGCTTGCCACCTACTTTGCGGGTGTGGCCGATAAGGCAACCCTCTTGCAAGCCTTGCCAGTTGCCGGCTTGCATTTGGATGCCGTACGCGAAGTGGGCCAGTTGAATGCCTTTGTCGATTGGCCAATTGGCAAAGTACTGTCGGTGGGTATTATCGATGGACGCAATATTTGGAAGGCTGATCTCGATGTCGCGCTAGATAGGCTCTCGCCACTATATGTAAGACTGGGTGAGTCATTGTGGTTAGCACCCAGCTGTTCGCTATTACACGTACCCACCGATTTGGATCAGGAAACCAGGCTGACCGATGACATCAAGGATGGCTTGAGTTTCGCCAAACAAAAATTGGCTGAGCTGACTACCTTGTCTCGTGCGCTGTGCTTGGGCCGCAGTGTCTGCTTTCAGGCTTTGGAGACCAATCGTATTGCCTTGACCCGTTTCCGCGAATTGCCAGCGCGTAATAGTGCTGTAGTGGCCGCTAGATTGGCTGAATTGCCCGACCATAACCGTGGTTTGGCCTATACAGGCCGCAGCAAACTGCAACGGGCGCGCTTACAACTCCCGCTTTTACCTACCACTACGATAGGTTCCTTCCCACAGACCACCGAAATCCGGACGCAGCGGGCAGCCTTCAAGCGGGGTGAACTTAGCCAAGCGGACTATACCCACGCCATGAAGGCTGAGATTGCCTCAGCAGTGGCCAAGCAGGAGGAACTGGGCATTGATGTGTTGGTGCATGGCGAGGCCGAGCGCAGCGATATGGTCGATTATTTTGCCGAGCAACTGGTCGGCGTAGCGGTATGCCAGCATGGTTGGGTACAAAGCTATGGTTCGCGTTGTGTGAAACCACCGGTTATTTGGGGTGATGTGAGCCGCCCTCACGCCATGACTGTCGAATGGACACGCTACGCCCAGACACTCACACCAAAGCCCATGAAAGGGATGCTGACTGGCCCGGTTACGCTGGTGCAATGGGCATTTGTGCGCGATGACAAGCCACGTGCCGAAGTGGCTTACCAGATGGCGCTTGCCTTGCGTGATGAAGTGGCCGAGTTGGATGCGGCAGGTATCGCGGTGATCCAGATCGATGAACCGGCTTTTCGCGAAGGTCTGCCACTGAAACAGGCAGACTGGCCGGCATACCTGGACTGGGCGGTGACCACCTTCAAGCTCAGCGCAGCAGGTGCTCGGCCCGAGACACAGATCCATACCCACATGTGCTATTCGGAGTTCGAGGACATCCTGCCGGCGATTGCGGACATGGACGCTGATGTGATTACCATCGAGACCTCACGTTCGGCCATGACGTTGCTGGATGCCTTTGGTGAGTTTGCCTACCCCAATGAAATAGGCCCGGGTGTATACGACATTCACTCCCCACGCGTGCCGCCCGTGGTTGAGATGACGACGTTGTTGGAAAAAGCGTTGAAGGTGATTCCCGCCGAGCGCTTGTGGGTGAACCCAGACTGCGGCTTGAAAACCCGTGGCTGGGCGGAAACCGAGGCGGCGCTGCGCAATATGCTATCGGCTACATGGCAGATTCGTACGCGTTTGGCGGCCGGGGATCGCATGAGCCCCACCCTATCCAAAACAATTGCCGGGGGCCATGTGGCTTGCGGGTGTTCGCACCGTGGCGAATAACGCGTAGTTGGCGGGCAGGCGTCACGAAAGCTTAATGGGAACGTCATGCGCTAGACATGCTTGCATAGCAGGCTACAGCGTATGACAAGCCAAGACTGTGCGATCGTGCTGTACGTCAAGAGCGGCAATGCGGTATGCCGCTGCCCGCCCGGCCCTCCTCTGGAGATTCAGCATGCGTCTGCCTTTGAATCGTGAAGATTGGCTGGCGCTAGACCAGCACTGGACCGCCTGCTGCAACCGCGCCAGCCGTTATCATTTCTGGCGCGGTTTCTTTGTCTGCATCAGCCGGGTGGGAAACGGTATCTTCTGGTATGTATTGATGGCGGGTCTGTTGCTGGTGAACGGGCTGAGTGCATTGCCCGTGGTAATGCACATGGTGGGTGTGGGCTTGGCTGGGTTGATATTGTACAAGTGGCTGAAACGCATCACGTCACGGCCCCGCCCCTTTATGCGTTCCGAAGCAATCCTCCGTGCTTACGATGTGCTCGATGAGTACAGCTTTCCTTCAGGCCATACCCTGCACGCCGTCAGCCTCAGCATCGTGGCTTTGGCTTATCTCCCGGTATTGGCCGGTTTGCTTATTCCTTTTACCGTACTGGTTGCGGTTTCCCGGCCTGTGCTTGGCTTGCACTACCCTAGCGATGTCGTGGCCGGCGCGATGATAGGCGCCAGCTTGGCTGCGTTGTCGCTTGCTTTGGTTTAAGTCCGGCAGTTGAACCACCTTTGGGTAGAACCTGTCTGCTGGTTAAGAGTCTGTTCAAGATCTGTCGCGAGCAGCCCTGATCATGGCTGCGCAATAAGATTGTGAATAGGTTCTAAAAGCAAAGTCGCTTCTACAGGCCAGTGGTGGCATCATCTCCTCTATGTTCCAGAATCCTCCCGACCAGGAAATCTGTGCGCTACTCAAGCGTAGCCGCCGCATTGCGGTGGTTGGGCTTTCGCCTGCGCCAGCCCGGCCCAGTTACCGCGTTTCACACCAGATGCAGGCCTGGGGTTTCGAGATTGTGCCGGTACGGCCGTTGGTCGAATCGGTGTTGGGCCAAACTGCCTATGCGCGGCTGGAAGATGTGCCGGGTAAGGTGGATATCGTCAATGTGTTCCGTAATGCCGCTGAAGTCGATGGCGTGGTGGATAGCGCAATTGCGATAGGCGCACCGGCGATCTGGATCCAGCAGGGCATCATCAACCATGGGGCGGCGCTACGCGCGCAAGCAGCGGGGCTGTTCGTTGTGATGTACCGATGCATCATGGTTGACTACGCCGCGATGGTTTGATGGGTTGCAACAGATTGACGCCAAGGGCCGGGGGCGGTAAATCCTTTTCCACCAGTGCATAGCAGGCTCTTTTCATGAAGCTCCGTTTTACCAAGATGCACGGCCTGGGCAACGACTTTGTCGTGCTCGATGGCGTCAGCCAGCCGATTGCACTCAGTACCGACCAACTCAAACGGATTGGCGACCGCCACTTCGGCATCGGGTGCGACCAGATTTTGTTGGTGGAAAACCCCCATCACCCCGAGGCTGACTTCCGTTATCGCATTTTTAATGGTGCGGATGGCGGCGAAGTAGAGCAGTGCGGTAATGGCTCTCGTTGTTTTGTCCGCTTTGTGCACGATAAAGGCCTAAGCCGTAAACCAGCGATTCGGGTTGAGACTGCCAAGGGGCTGATAGTGCCGCAGCTCGAAGCGAATGGGCTGGTGACGGTGGATATGGGGGAACCACGTTTCCAGCCGGCGGAGATTCCCTTTGTGGCCGATGAGGAGGCGGTCAGCCACCCTGTCCTGGTGGGGGAGAGCTTGATCGAGATGACGGTTGTTTCAATGGGCAACCCCCATGCTGTACAGGTAGTGGTTGATATTGATGCCGCGCCTGTGGTGATTGAAGGGCCGCTCATTGAGTCGCACCCACGTTTTCCTGCCCGGGTAAATGCCGGGTATATGCAGATTGTCAGTCGATGCGAGATCCGCCTGCGCGTGTTCGAACGCAGTGCGGGTGAGACGCTGGCTTGCGGTAGTGGCGCTTGTGCGGCGGTCGTGGCTGGCATTCGTCGAGGATTGCTCGATACCACCGTATTGGTGCATACCCGCGGCGGTGATCTTTCCATCAACTGGGACGGCCCTGGCTATCCTGTAAAGATGACGGGCCCGGCTGTAACGGTGTTTGAAGGCGAAATCGATATTTGAGTTATTTGGATTCGTAGTGCGAAGTGCCTACGATGTTCGAGAGACTACGCCGCCCTCTTGCGCGCGTATTCTGAATCAATCCATGGAGAGATAAAGCCATGCCCATTCAGTCCCCCGATGTTGCTACCTGGCTGAAAGCCAATCCGAATTTCTTCGAAGAATATGCCGATCTGGTCGCGGAGATTTTTATTCCTCACCCGCATGGCGGCCGGGCGATTCCTATTGCGGAACGCCAAATACTTACCCTGCGTGAGAAAAACAAGCTGATCGAAAACAAGCTTGCCGAGTTGCTGCAGTTTGGTGAAGAGAATGACCAGATTGGCGACAAGGTGCATCAGCTGAGCATGGCGTTGCTGCAGGCGCGGGATTTGAGTGGTGTGTTGGCTACCTTGAATTACCACTTGCAAGAGCACTTCCGTGTGCCACATGTGGCTGTGCGCCTGTGGGGAAGCGAGGTAGACGAGACCTTGAGCGAATTCGCCCAGGTCAGCCATGAAGTGCAGCAGTTGGCGCATAGCCTGGGCATGCCTTATTGCGGCCCTTATGTCACCGACGAAGTCAGTGCTTGGCTGGGCGAGTCGTCCGCACGCCTGAAATCATTCGCCCAGGTTGCGCTCAAGACCGATGATGCACCCTTTGGACTCTTGGTGCTGGCCTGTGAAGATGCGCAGCGCTTCTACCCAGAGATGGGCACGCTCTACCTCGCGCGGATTGGCGAATTGGCTTCGGCTGCGCTGGCGCGTTGCCTGGACTGAGTGGTTGTCGATGACGCCACTGGCAAGATTCGAGCGGTATCTGACAGGTGAGCACGGTAGTTCAGCGGCTACCCGATCGGCTTATTTGGCGGATGCGCAGTTGTTGTTGGATTTAGCGGGTGACTGCCCATTGGACCGACTGACAGCACGCGATATTCGCGGTTTTGTCAGACAGATGCGGCAAAGAAAGCACGATGCACGCAGTATCGCTCGGCGATTATCGGCTTGGCGAACCTGGTTCCGGCTATTGGTACGGGAAACCGACTTCACCCTCAATCCAGTGGCCTCGGTGCGTGCGCCTCGCGCCGAGAAGAAGCTACCCCGCCCGGTCAGTGTTGATGCGGCGGCGGGCTTTCTGGATAACCTGAGCGATAACGACCCGCTGGCCCTGCGCGACCGCGCCATGTACGAGCTTGCTTATTCGTCTGGCTTGCGGGTATCCGAATTGGTAGGTGCCGACCTTGCCGACCTTCACCCGGACGCCACGTTGCGGGTATTGGGTAAAGGTGGCAAGTCGCGCGTGGTGCCGGTTGGGCGGATTGCCCTGGCGGCGATTGCGAATTGGCTGCCTTGCCGTACCGTATTGCTTCAAGCTGGTGAAACGGCATTGTTTCTGAACCGCTTCGGCCACCGCATGACAGCCCGCGCAGTACAGATGCGGCTCTCAAATTGGTCGGACAAGCTGGGCCTGGGCGACAAGCTGCACCCTCATCGCTTAAGGCATGCTTGCGCCAGCCATTTCCTGCAAGCCAGTGGTGATTTACGTGCAACCCAGGAATTGTTGGGGCATGCCAGTATCGCTACAACCCAGATTTATACGCACCTCGATTTCAACCGTCTTTCCGAGGTGTACGACCAAAGCCACCCGCGCGCCAAAGTTAAGTGAGCCTTTCGGTGCGTGCTGATTTGCCAGGGAGTAATTATGGAAATTCAACGCATCAACCCCACACAACGCTGGTCGGACGCTACGGTTTACCAGGGGCTGATTCACTTTGTCGAAGTACCGGCAGTCCTCAACGCGGATATGCAGGGGCAGGTTAAACAGGTATTGGCCCAGGCTGAAGCCACGCTTGCATTGGGCGGCAGTGATAAATCACGTCTTTTGATGGCGACGATTTATGTGACTAACCTTGCCAAGGTGCCTGCGATGAATGCGGTATGGGATGCATGGCTAGCCCCCGGCTCTGCACCCGTCAGGGCTTGCTTGAAAGTAGAGTTGATCAACCCCGGCATGCTGGTGGAAGTGCCTTCGTAGCTGCACCCGGTTTGAAGTGACCCTGATATAGCCGCTGCTCGATTTCTTGGTTAATACAGGCAGCGTATTGACGCTGGTAGGCGTTGATTGCTGGCAAAAGGCTAGGGGTTGCTGTTCCCGCGGGGGTGCAAGTCGCCCCAGTTTCTTCAGCATGTGGCGCCATTGCTGGCGCATCACCTGGCTTAGCGCCGAGCTCAGTCGACAGGATTCAGCCAATTCAGTTGGCCGTGACATACCTCATTCAATTGGGCAATGAATGCGGTTTTCTCGCTATCAAGCAAATTAAAGCTGAACAGAACCTGGTTGCTGTGCTCGACCTGTAATTCAGTTGCGCCTGCGGTTGCAATATGGCGGCGGAGCAAGCCTTCCAAGGCGTAAGGCACGGTACAGCGAAGGTGGACTCGCCTTTGCAAAGGCAGCTTATCGGCTGTGAGCAGGGCCTGAGCTACGGCATCGGTATAAGCACGTACCAAACCGCCAGCCCCCAGCTTTACCCCGCCGAAATACCGCACGACCGTAGCCAATACGCCTTCCAGCTCTTGGTGGCGCAATACGTTCAGCATAGGCAGCCCAGCGGTGCCGGAAGGTTCGCCATCATCCACCGCTGCTGACTGCCCACCCGCTAAAAGTGCCCAGCAAACATGTACCGCACCGGGGTGCTCGGCTTTGAGTGCAGCCACACGCAATTGCGCGGCGCTACGGTCACCAATGGGTTCTACACAGCCAATAAAGCGGCTCTTTTTGATTTCCAGCATGCTATGGGCCGGGTTGGCCAGGGTGAAGGGCATAGTGGTTCCGAAAGCACCTTAGGGCTTGTTTCAAAGCCTGCTGCTGGTTCTTCATCAGGACTAATACTGCTCGCAGTAGGCATCGAACAGGCGCTTAGAACCTGTCTAAAGTCTCGCGAGCTAAGACAAGAGAAGGCGGAAACAGCCGAGGAAGCGGAGTTTACAAGTGGTAAATGAGCATTCCGAGGGTGTTTTCAACGCCATATTGCCGACGCGCAGCAGACTTTAGACAAGTTCTTAGGCGCAGTTGGTGTTCCAATTCTGGATTGCAGCCTTGCGGGTAGTGGCTTGGGCGCTGATGACATTGCAGTTGCCATTACGGCCGAACTTGGCGCACTCGATCCAGAATCGATTTGACCCTGCCTTCATGACTTCGCCGGGCGAGCCGCATTTTTTGCACGGTTTCGGGCTGAGTGGTGTGTTGTCTGTCATGGTTAAGCATCCTAATGCTGTCGAACTGGGAGGCGATAGTACGTCATCTTGTTGGTTTGATTGAGGACGATCACATCGCTTATAGGTGTCGATATTAGCCAGACTGAGCCGATTTCGGCAGCGCTGCTTGAACGCCATCAGACTTGCCGTCCGGTAAAGTCGAAAGGGGAAAACCATGTGGGCCCGGTACAATGGCGCATTCCCCTAATTTTGACTGGCAGCCCGGGTGGCTGCCATGGAGACCACTTATGTCCAACGATTTGCCCAGTTTGCTTGCCACTGCCTATGTCAACCGCACCGATTTACTGGCGCAACTGCATGCTGAAGAAACCAATACCTATCGTTTGTTCCATGGCAGTGTAGAGGGCGCAGCGGGTCTTACGGTGGACCGATATGGCGACCTTCTTCTGGTGCAAACCTTCCATACCCCGTTGGCTGAGGGCGATTTGGCGGTAATCAGCGACTACTACGCCAGCGTGCTGCCCGGCCTTGCAACGGTTTACAACGACCGCAGCGACGCCAATTCGCGTATTCGTAACCCGTTGTCTGGTGCTGAACTGGAAGTTGCGATGCTGCCGCGTGAGGCGAAAGAACTGAGCGTGAGCTACCGTATCCAGGCTCGCCATGCGGGGCAGGACCCTTGGCTTTTTCTTGACCTGCGTGCTGGCCGCCGCCGTGTCATGCAGGAAGCCGAGGGTAAGTCGGTGCTGAATCTATTCGCCTATACCTCAGGCGTTGGTATTGCGGCTGCCAAGGCTGGCGCGCGTTTTGTGCTGAACGTGGACTTTGCCGAATCCAGCATTATGGTTGGCAAGGAAAACGCCCGCTTGAACATGCTGGCCACGCGGCCGCGCTTTGTGCAGAGCGACGTCTTCCCGGCTGTACGCCAGTTGGCAGGTATTGGCCAGCCGAAGATGGTGCGCGGTAAACGCATGCCCCCCTTCCACACGCTGGAAGCTCGCCAGTTCGACTTGGTGTTTCTAGACCCGCCACGTTATGCCAAGAGTCTCTTCGGCGTTGTGGACTTGGTCAATGACTACAGCAGCGTCTTCAAGCCCGCCTTGTTGGCGACGGCACAAGGTGGCAGCATCATCTGCTGCAACAACGTTGCCCAGGTTGATGCCAATGCTTGGCTGGACCAATTGCAGCGTAGCGCCGCCAAGGCCGACCGTCCAGTACGTGAATTCGAATGGATTACCCCTGAGGCAGACTTCCCCAGTAGCGATGGCAAGCACCCTTTGAAGATGGTGCTGCTGCGGGTGTAATGCAATTTAAGCGCACGGGCAGCTTGGTTGCCCGTCGGGTTACTGTCGTTGGCGAACATGGGTTCGACGAGTTTAGGCAGCGTAGGGCAGGCGGCGAAAGTCATTGCTCCCTACTGGATTCTGTTGCCTCGACTGGACGGGGATCAGGCAATCGGCTCAATAGAGTGGACGATGGACTCGTGAGCCTGTAGTTCGATGAGGCCAAGTTTAGTATTCTGAGGTACTTCAATCGTCAGGCGATCGTCTGAGTCTGCACTGAATTTCATTGTCACGTCGTCTATAGCCGCGTGGCTGACGCCTAACATCCCAGTGCCGTAGACAATCACGAGATTGCCGGTTTCGGTCAGCTGTTGATGTATGTCTGTGATAGTCAAACTAGAAGCTGAGCGGGTGGTGGAGCCAGAAGCCGCATTATTGCTGAAGTGTTTTCCACCTGCCCAAGCGGCAAAGCTGAAAAGAAAGCATATCAAAAGGATATTACGCAGTTTTATTCGCATAGTTTGTACTTAATCAAGAATTTATGAGCACCTTGCTGCATGACAAAGCGAAGCGAACGATAGCTACCTTTATTAGAAATGGGCAATATGGTATATCGCCATGTAAGAAATCGCGAGGGTCCAAATTCGGGTTTGGCGTCACGCTATTCAACAGCATGAGCGACGGTACGAAAGAAAGGCGCGGCTCTATTCGGCACTGCTGACACTACGCTGTCAGTAGTGCCCGCCTAGCATGGGCGTTACACCACTTGGTGGTAATCATCCGACAGGAGCTTTCCATGCATGCCGTGAACTGGTTTGAATTGCCGACTGACGATCTTGACCGGTCTACCCGCTTCTAAGAGACGGTGTTGGCAGCCAAGCTGCGCCATGATGACAGCGTTGGCGATATGCAGATGGCCTTGTTGCCATATGGTGAGACTAGTGTGGGCGGCGCGTTGGTGAAAAGCCCGCATATGCACTACGGGCACGCTGGTCTATCTGAATACGCCAGATCTGGATGCGGTGTTAAGCCGGGTGGAAACGGCTGGTGGCGCGATTTTGATGCCCAAAACCTTCCTGCGTGCAGACATTGGTTCGATTGCCATCATGCGTGATAGTGAGGGCAATAGCGTTGGCCTGCACAGTGTGAATTGATTGGCAAAGAGGTTGAGGGGTAGAGCCTGCCGTTTTCGCCTTGTATCGTCCTGACTTGAGAGACTTTAGACAGGTTCTTAGACCATAAAATACTGACATGCGCCGAGCCGACCGCCTTTTCCAGATTGTCCAGTTTCTCCGCGGCCGGCGGTTGACTACTGCCCGTTGGTTGGCGGATCGCCTGGAAGTGTCGGAACGTACTGTGTATCGGGATGTGCGTGACCTGTGTCTGAGCGGTGTGCCTATCGAGGGTGAAGCAGGGGTAGGGTATGTCCTGCGCCATAAGCTTGATTTGCCGCCGCTGATGTTTGATCGTGAAGAACTAGCAGCATTACGATTGGGTGCCGAGATGGTGGTTGCCTGGAGCGACCCCCAGCTTGCCCGTGCGGCGGAGGCGGCGCTGGCAAAAATACGCAGCGAATTGCCGACAGATATGTTGCACGGCATGACGCCGATGCATGCACCAGCCATCCCTGGCCAGCATGAGGCGGCCTTTGCCCCGTTACGCAATGCTATCGATAAACAGAAAATAGTCCGGTTGTACTACCGTAAGCCGGATGGTCAGGCGGACCAGCGTGATATCTGGCCATTGGGGCTGTTCTTCTGGGGCAAGGTCTGGACCCTTGTGGCATGGTGCGAACTACGCAATGCGCATCGGCAGTTCCGTCTGGACCGCATCGAAACGAATACTGTGCTAGACCAGGATTTTCGCCCCAGCTACGAACAAACCTTGCGATCTGCCCTACGTGCTGCCGGTGTATCCAGCGATACACTGGATTAGCGTATGGTCCCCGGTAATATCTCGTTGGAGACGAAGAGTTTGGCGCCCTTTGCGCCTCATAGGTCCTTGACGTTGAAGGCTTCTCCTGTTTCGAAGAACGTGCCTCCCGCGACATAATGGATTGACCGTGCCCTACCCGGTTCGAAATGCCAGCGGCCATTACTAAAGTCGCGAAGGTCAGCCCAGGCTGCGATGACTTCGGCGATAAATAGATCGTATTTGTCTTGGTTATGCCGCTCTTCAATCACCTTGCATTCCAGCCAGCCTACGCAACCTTCCAGTAATGGCGCGCCGATTTTCTCTGCGGTGAAGGTGGTGAGTTTCAGGTCAGCGAATTTGTCAACGTCCCGGCCGCTGAGGTTGCCCACTGACTCCGTCATAGCAGCCAACCCTCGTGCGGGGATATTCACGGCGAATTCACCACTGGCTTCGACGAGTTCCCGCGTTAGCGTGTGTTTGTCGATGACCACGGTGACTTTGGGCGGGTCGAAATCGAGCGGCATGCACCACGCGGCAGCCATGACATTACGTTGGTCGCCGTACGCGCTGGATACCAGCACGGTGGACCATGGTTGAGTAAGCGGTAGGCTTTTTTCAGGTCGACGGCTTGGCGCATGACATGGCTCGTTAGTCAGTAAGTACTACGCACATCACCCAACCATCACCACCGCATGACCGACAAGCCGCAAGAGTGGGGAAGTATCTCTTGCTTAGCGAAGCAGACCATGACGATTTGCAATATGCAAAATAAAAATATCCTCCCGTTGACAACAAACCTACCAGAAGGTAGAGTGCTCGACATGGACACCAGACAAGCACTCCTCGACAACGCAGCAGAACTCATCCGCACCCGTGGGTACACCGGATTTAGTTATGCTGATTTGGCTGAAAGAGTCGGAATCCGCAAACCAAGCATTCACCACCACTTCCCCGCCAAAGAAGATTTGGGCGTGGCTTTGTTGGACCAGTACATCGTGCAATTCGAGCAACTCCTTGAAGATATCTCTCGCCACGAGAAATACCCTAGCGATCAATTGCGAGCATTTGCAAACTTGTACCGGTCTAGCCTTGAACAAGGCTGGGGATGTGTGTGCGGCATGCTGGCAGCAGATGTGGATGTGGTATCCCCCGAGATTGCAGTTGGCGTACGTCGATTCATGTCAATGAATCAACACTGGCTGACGCAGGTTTTGGAGGCGGGTCAGCAGCAGAAAACCGTTTCTGATGCAATTGATTCTGCTGCGCAAGCAGGCATGCTCTTGGCAGTTTGTCAGGGTGCTTTGCTGGTGGCGCGTGCAATGCGGTCTGTTGATGGCTTTGATCAGGCTGTTAATGCTGTACTAAAGTCATTCGATCAAACCAATTAATTCTTTTTGGCTTTCATGCCTACCTACTAGAAGGGTTGTAAAATGCGTAATTTTAATCAGTCGACGGTTCTTGTTCTTGGTGGCACCAGCGGTATGGGCAAGGCAACCGCTCGCAAGATTCTGCAAGGTGGCGGTAAGGCTATCGTTGTTGGTCGCGATCAACCCGTGGTCGACGCAACAGTCGCCGAGCTGTGCTCCCTGGGTATTGTCACCGGCATCGTGGCTGACTTTTCAAAGCAGGCGGATGTCGACACACTGATTGCACGCCTTGGCAGCGACTTGAATGTGGATCTCCTGGTCAATGCTGCAGGCATCTTCCTGCCTAAGACCTTCCTTGAGCACACCGGGCCGGACTACGACCAATATCTGGTACTCAACCGTGCGTTCTTCTTCCTGACACAAGCCTTTGCAAAGAATCTGGTTGCACGTAAAGCGAAGGGCGCCATCGTCAATATCGGTTCCATGTGGGCCAAACAGTCCATCAAGGCCACACCGTCAACCGCCTATTCAATGGCCAAGGCCGGCTTGCACTCCATGACCCAGCATTTGGCGATGGAATTGGCTGACCACGGTATCCGCGTCAATGCCGTTTCTCCTGCAGTCGTGCAGACGCCCATCTACGAGGGCTTCATTCCCAAGGAACAAGTCAACGAAGCACTGCAAGGCTTCAACGGTTTTCACCCGATTGGCCGTATTGGGACACCGGAAGACATTGCCAATGTGATCGCCTTCTTGCTGTCAGAAGAAGCCGGCTGGGTAACGGGCGCGGTTTGGGATGTCGATGGCGGCGTAATGGCAGGCCGGAATTAAGAACTGCGAGCAGCCCTTAGAACCTGTTCATGCTCTTACTGCGCAGCCGTGATCAGGGCTCATGTGCTGCTCGAAATCCTCATGTACCAAAGTACATTCCGGTTTCTGTGCCGCGCTTCACCCCGCTGACGGCCGCTCGTGACAGATCGTAAACAGGTTCTCAGTAGGGTAGCGAACTGCCGGGTGCACAGCACCTTCAACAGTTCTACTCCCTGTTAACGGCAGCCTTCCAAGCAGCAAAGATCCGTCAAGGGAACCACCGTAAGGCAGCAAGCCGGTTCCAACCAACTCTGGAGAATGAAATGCAACCGAATATCACCAATGGCTTTATCAATGGTATCGATACCGATGCCTTGCGCGGTGTCGTCGATGCCGTAAAGCATGATGCAGCCAAGGGCATGATCAGCTACACGGTACGTACAGACTGGCAAGGGCAGACACGCAGCCTGGCGCGTGCCGTAGATATGACGCTGGCCGGCGTCAAAACCAACCGCACCTTTGCAATGCCAGCCGACGAGCCAGCCGAACTGCTCGGAGAAGACACCGCGCCCAACCCACAGGAGCTGCTATTTGCAGGGCTGAACGCCTGCATGATTGCCACGTTTGTCATCGGCGCAGCCATTCGGGGCGTCAAGTTGACTTCACTGGCCATTGAAACAAGTGGTGAACTAGACCTGCGCGGTTTCCTAGGTATCGACGCGGCGGTCAAACCCGGCTACGACACGATACGTTACCGGCTGATTGTTTCTGGCGATGGCACCCCAGAGCAGTACGAGGAAATTCATCGCAACTGCCAACGTGTATCCCCCAACCGATTCAACCTTGCCATGCCTGTGAACTTCGAAGGCTCTGTGCAGGTGATTTGAATAAACAAGCATGGGCCGGACAACTTGTGCGGCCTAGCCTTCATCAGGAGGAAACCCCAATGTTCATCAACGCAGACTTTGGCCGTCAGGTCATCATTCCGTCAGACACTCTACCCTGGGTTGCTTCCCCCGTGGCGGGAGTAGAACGCAGAATGCTCGATCGGATAGGCGGAGAAAAAGCCCGAGCCACTACGATTGTCCGATACGCCCCCGGTTCAGGCTTCACCGAACATGCCCATGCAGGTGGCGAGGAAATCCTGGTGCTTGACGGTGTGTTCTCGGATGAAAACGGGGACTACCCCGCAGGTACTTATATTCGCAACCCTTCAGGTAGCAGCCACACTCCCTTCAGCAAGAATGGTTGTACCCTTTTTGTCAAACTCCACCAGTTTGATCACGATGATGTTACGCAAATTCGCATCGATACCCTGCAAGCAACTTGGTATAGCGGCGTAACGCCAGGGCTGTCAGTGTTGCCGCTTCATGCGCATGGAACCGAAAATGTGGCATTGGTTCGATGGGCACCGGGCACTCACTTCAACCGTCACCGCCATTGGGGAGGTGAGGAAATCCTGGTTTTGGAAGGCACCTTTCAAGACGAGCACGGCATATATCCGGCAGGCACCTGGATGCGAAGCCCCCACTTGTCGGGCCATACCCCCTTTAGCGTCGAAGGCTGTCTTATCTACGTCAAGACAGGTCATCTATTGCTGGCAGCAGAACAATTTCACGATGAAGCCATTCGTGCAATGGCTTAGATTTTTAATCCCGGCAATGGATGGTTTTAGCCGAGGGATCGGGTACATCACCTTATCTTCTGGCAGGGATGTGGACCTTCGGAGGATCGAACTCCCGACCTCCGCATTGCGAACGCGGCACTCTCCCAGCTGAGCTATCGGCCCGGACGGCGCAAAATAGATGCCCCAAACCAGCCCCACAAGCCGCTGATGAATCTGGCAGAATCGATTGAACGTCAGTCAGTATTCAGGGAGCAGGGACATGGATATCAAACAATACATGAATGAAATGGGGCAATCCGCTCGCGCTGCCTCGCGCCAGATTGCGCGGGCCGACACCAATGCAAAAAATGCAGCACTCCATGCCATTGCCAACGCAATCGAACGCGATGCGGAAGCATTGTTGGCTGCCAATGCCGCGGATGTCACCAACGCACGGGCATCTGGTTTAGAAGCCGCGCTGATTGACCGTTTGACCTTGTCTCCCAGTGGCATAACCGCCATGGCGGAAGGTCTACGTCAAATCGCCACCTTGCCGGACCCGGTGGGGGAGATGAGCGACTTTGCCTATCGCCCCAGTGGTATCCAACTTGGCAAGATGCGTGTGCCACTAGGGGTCATCGGCATCATCTACGAAGCCCGACCGAATGTGACAGCCGATGCAGCAGGCCTGTGCCTGAAATCGGGCAATGCGGCGATCCTACGAGGCGGTTCTGAAGCCGCGCTTAGCAACCAGGCCATCGCCGCGCTGGTGAAGGAAGGTTTACACAGCGCCGGCCTACCCGAAGCCGCTATCCAGGTAGTAGAAACGACTGACCGAGCGGCAGTGGGGGAACTGATCACCATGAGCGAGTACGTGGACGTGGTCGTACCACGCGGCGGCAAAGGGCTGATCGAACGGGTGTCACGTGAGGCCTGCGTGCCCGTTATCAAACATCTGGATGGTATCTGCCACGTTTATATCGACGATGAGGCAGACCTCGATAAAGCGATACGGATCGCCGACAACGCCAAGACCCACCGCTACGGTACCTGTAACACCATGGAAACCCTGTTGGTGAACGACAATATTGCTACCTTGGTGTTACCAGCATTGGCGAATATCTATGCCGCCAAAGGGGTGGAACTACGTGGCTGCCAACGCACCCGCGACATCGTGCCCATTGCTTTGGCTGTGACTGAAGAAGATTGGCGAACAGAGTATCTGGCACCCATCCTCTCCATTCGTGTCGTGGAAGACCTGGATGCCGCCATCAGCCATATCAATAACTATGGCAGCCACCATACTGATGCCATCGTGACGGAAAACTACAGCAAAGCACGCCGCTTCCTACGTGAAGTGGACTCTGCCAGTGTGATGGTGAATGCTTCGACACGCTTTGCCGATGGCTTCGAATATGGCTTAGGTGCGGAAATCGGCATTTCGACCGACAAAATTCACGCTCGCGGCCCCGTTGGCCTGGAAGGCCTGACCAGCCAAAAATGGATCGTACTGGGCGATGGGCAGGTACGCAGCTAGTACTTTGGCGTGGGACCAACCACGAAAACCCACGCCGGCCAACCACCTTGCCTGATTGCAGGGCCTATCACATCAACCACGTGGGCAAGGCGCCCTAACTTTCCAGCAAAATACAAACCCACACTTTATATATTTGCAGGTTGGTTGTTGATACACGCGGCATCAACTAACTTGAAGTAGAAGGCCGGAAATACGTTGGCGTTCGCGCCTTATGATTAAAGACTGTCCTGACGGCTTCTCAGGTTGCGCAATGTCTCGACTTGGCGAACTGACCAACTTAATCGGTATGTTCCTGTACGCAAATCTGGCACTCATTGCTATTAGCGGGTGCTCGGCGGGTAAGGCATTAGGCAAAGGCAAAGGCACTTTATCAGCAACGTACGGCCTCTTTCCCACCACACCAACTGGTAATCCTTATGCAAACGCTATCATTTGCCCAGCGCGCTTGGCTTGCATTCATCCTCTTGGCGGTAATGAACATAGCAACCGCATTGGCCGCCAGTCTTGATGCCGGTACAAGCGTGGTATGGACCTGCGGTGGCCTTGGTGCTCTGGCAGCAATCGTTGGTGGAGGCTGGTGGGTTACCCAAGCAGAAAAAGGGTTAAACAAACTTGAAACCGCCCTTGCCAAAATCGAGGCAGGTGATTTCCACAACAATCTTCAAGCGGAACCAGGTGACGAATTCGGCGCCATGATGGTGTCAATACAGTCCGTGTCGGTGCATTTGCACACGCTGATTGAAGATGTCATGTCGACTTCCCAAAAGATTGCTTCTCAATCCCATCAATTGGACCAGTCTGCTGAATCTTTAGCCAAACAAACCAATATGCAGAGCGAACAAGCCATGCATGTCAGTGCTGCCACCGAGCAGATGAGTGTATCCGTCACAGAAATCAGCCGCGCCACGCAAGAAACCGCGGCAAGCGCGCAGCAAGCCAAGGTAGTGGTGCGCGAAGGGGAAGCAAATATGCAGGCCAGCCTGGCCTCGACCAATCGTATTGTTGAAGTGGTGGGTGATGCGCGCGCTACCCTTGATGACCTTAACCATGCTGTAGCACGAATCGGCAGTATGACCGGCATCATCAAAGAAATCGCCGACCAGACCAATCTGCTGGCGCTAAACGCTGCCATTGAGGCTGCCCGCGCCGGAGAGTCGGGCCGAGGTTTTGCCGTAGTAGCCGACGAAGTACGAAAACTGGCCGAACGTACCAGCCAGTCCACCCAAGACATCAGCAACAATGTCACCAATATCCAAATGGTAACCCAGGCTACCTTGATGACCATGGACGATGCAGTAGCGGAGGTCGCCAAAGGCACGGCTTCAATTGAAGCCAGCAGTCGCAGCTTGGAAGCCGTAGCCCATGCAGCAGAACACACAGTAAAGATGACTGGCCAAATTGCCGACACATTACGTCAGCAATCTTCGGCAGCCGAAGAAGTCGCCAATACCATCGAACGCATGGCCAGCACCATTGATTCCAACAATCGCGAAGCCCAAGATGTTGCCGGTTCCGCCGAGAAACTGTCCCAAACTGCTGGCGCGCTGAAAGCATTGGTAGCCAAGTTCAAGAAGTCATCCTGAGAACCTGTCTATAGTCTCGCGAGCTAAGGCAAGTCAATGCGAAAACAGCCGAGGAAGCGGCGTTTACAAGTGGTAAATGCGCATTCCGAAGGTATTTGCAACGCCGTATTGTTAACGCACAGCAGACTTTAGACATGTTTTGAGAACCGGCTCAACCCCTCAACTGAACATCACCCACCCAAAGCCGCCCTCTATATCTTTATTGTTCGCTTGGTTGAGGACTGCCTCTGAGGCAATGGGATGGGTTGAGATTGAATATAAAGACACTCACATGACTTCGCTTGGAACAAACCACTTCCATTCGTGGGAAAACTGGCACAAGTGGTCCAATCTCATTGATCGGGAAAAAACACTGCCCTATTAATCAATTAGTGCCCCGGAAGAATTTGATCCAAATCGCATCAAAAAAGAAAGTCCCATCAAGAATTCAAACACTTAGCGTGACCACCCCCGTGGATGCAGGTACAATCACGCTTTTGCTAACAACGCCGCTCGCCATTTCCTGCACCGCTTGCGCTCAATTTACCCTAGGGCAATTGGCCCATGATCTTGAGCCTTTTGCAGTGCAAGATTACGCCGGGCGGCATTTGCTTTATCAGGCTATCAAACAACCATGACCCAACACCTCACCATCGAGCAGATGCGCGATATCGCCGTTGCCGCCTTGGAAGATATCAAAGGCGAAGACATTCTCGTGCTCGACACCACCAAGCTGACCGCCATGTTTGAATGCATGATCGTCGCTTCGGGTAATTCCAACCGCCAAGTCAAAGCATTGGCCAATAGCGCTCGTGAAAAACTCAAGGAAGCCGGCGTCGATATTCTCGGTATGGAAGGCGATGCCACCGGTGAGTGGGTGCTGGTCGATGCCGGCCCGCTGATCATTCATGTCATGCTGCCGGCAGTGCGCGACTACTACAATATCGAACAACTCTGGGGCGGCCAGAAACCTACGTTCAATCCCACACGCCCTTGGGAAGCCGCCATTCAGGCTCATGACGACCCAACTGGCAAGGTGTGAAGCTCTACATCATCGCCGTCGGGCACAAGATGCCCGATTGGGTTGAAATAGGCTACAAAGAGTACGTCAAACGCATGCCGCGCGAGGCAAACATAGAGCTGATCGAGCTTAAGCCTGGACAACGCACAGGCAGTTCGGTAGAAAAAGCGATGGAAACCGAGCGCGACCGCATCCTTGCCGCGCTTCCTGCTGGTTGCCACAAAATCATCCTCGACGAACGTGGTGCCAACTGGACCACAATGAAGCTGGCCGAAAAACTACAGGGCTGGCAACGCAATGGTGGTGATGTGGCATTTGTCATCGGTGGTGCTGACGGTTTACATGCCGATATCAAGCAACAAGCCAACGAACTACTACAGCTTTCAGCACTGACTCTGCCACACGGCATGGTTCGAGTACTGTTGGTCGAGCAACTTTATCGTGCTGTAGCCATCAATCAAGGCCATCCCTATCATCGTGAATAACGGTCATATGCACCATAAACCAGCCATCTACCTTGCCTCCGCCAGCCCACGTCGGCGCGAATTGCTGACACAAATCGGTGTACGCTTTGAGCGTGTGACCTGCGAAATCGACGAAACACCGCAAGCGGGCGAAACCGCTATGGCCTATGTAGAGAGGCTGGCCCGTGCAAAGGCTGATGCCGGCATCACAGCAGCCCTCTCTGCGGGTTTGCCGAAGCGGTTATTGCTGGCGGCAGACACGACTGTGGCACTTGGCGACACCATTCTCGGCAAGCCGCTTGATGCTGCTGATGCCCGATCCATGTTGAACAAGCTATCAGGCAGCAGTCACGAAGTCCTGACCGGCGTCGCCATCAGCAATGGTGAGCGTACTGAATATGCGCTCTCACGGAGCACTGTTCGCTTCCGGACCATTAGCAGCCAGGAAATTACCGCCTACGTTGCCAGCGGCGAGCCGCTTGATAAAGCAGGCAGCTATGGTGCTCAGGGATTAGGCGCCGTGTTGATCGAGGAGATCCGCGGTAGTTTCAGCGGTGTCGTAGGCCTACCGCTTACAGAAACCGTGGCCCTACTGCAGCGTTTCGATTACCCGTTTTGGCCCAATTGATAATCACCTACACCCCAAATAAAAAACGCCCTGTTCGGGCGTTTTTTATTTGGCACCTGGGCCGCGTAATTCAAGGAATCGTTTTTTATCCTCATCCGCACGCTGGCGTAGGTGAGCGATTTCGGCTTCTTTGCGCTTTATCTCTTCCTGGATCTTGGTAAGGTCGTCCTGACGATCCTTAATATTGGCCCGTAAATCGTCAGATACAGGTTTATTACTTGCGTTGGCTTTGCTTGCTTTGGCCAAAAAACCATCCAAGCGCTTTTGTGCCGCTTCAACCCGCCCCTTATCGGACTGAATACCGGCCTGTAACTGCTCCACATTGCGAAGCAAAAGCGCATCAATTTCGCTGGTATTGGTAAAACTGTTGAGCAACGCTTTATCGCGCCGACGTGCTTCTAATTCCTTTTGCGCCACCTCTCGCTGCTTCGCCTGCTCTTTCTCCTTTGCAGCTTGCTGCTCAGGCGTGAGCAGCCCTTCTGTTTTATCCACCACCATGCCACGGTTATTCAACTTGGTCTCACCTTGGCTGGTCCGCTGCTGGGGCGGTTTGTCGCTATATTGGGTCTTGCCATTTTCATCCACCCACTTGTATATGGCAGCCGAAGCAGGCAGACAAATCAACAGGGCAAGTAAAGGTAGATGAGTACGCATGATTCCAGTTTTCCTTAGACGACGCCGTATTCGGCGCGATAACGCCGAACCGCCAGCAAATTTCGTTCCAGTTCTGGCTGTCCATTCAAATAATCGATCAAATCAGTCAGATTCGCGATAGCCACTACCGGTATACCGTATTTAGCCTGGACCTCCTGTACTGCAGACTGGCTACCTTGACCACGCTCTTGGCGATCCAACGCTATCAATACCCCCGCGGGTTCCGCCCCTTGAGCACGAATCAACTCAACGGATTCACGCACCGAGGTCCCCGCCGAGATCACGTCATCAATAATCATGACCCGCCCCTTCAGTGCAGCACCGATGAGAGATCCTCCCTCACCATGGTCCTTAGCCTCCTTGCGATTAAAGCTAAATGGCACATTGCGCCCTTTTTGGGCTAATGCCACTGCCGTAGTTGCTGCCAACGATATTCCTTTATAAGCCGGCCCGAACAGCATGTCGAAAGGCACTTCAGACGCAAGTGCTGCCGCTGCATAAAATTCAGCAAGCCGGCCAATACTGGCGCCATCATGAAACAACCCTGCATTGAAGAAATAAGGGGACTGCCGGCCAGCCTTGGTTTGGAACTCACCAAAGCGAAGCACTTGTTGTTGAACGGCAAAGGCGATGAAATCGGTACGTACGTTAGACATATTAGTAAGGCCTGAAAAGCGAGACGGCATGCGGGTTTCGATGCTTTATAGCATATCATTCCGGGTTCTCATCTGCCTTGTCGAGCAACTTGCCATGCGAATTATTTCCGCCAATCTGAATGGCGTGCGTTCTGCCGCCAACAAAGGTTTTTTTGAATGGCTGGCCACCAGTAAAGCTAATGTAGTCTGTGTTCAGGAACTCAAAGCCCATCTGTCGGATATGAATGAGGCGATGCAGACACCACCCGGCTATTACGGCTATTTCCATACAGCGGAAAAAAAGGGCTATAGCGGCGTTGGCATTTATAGTCGCCGCCAACCGGATCGCGTTACCGAAGGCCTAGGTATTGCCGATATCGACGCCGAAGGACGCTACCTTCGCGCCGACTTTGGTCAGCTTTCTGTCATCTCACTTTATCAGCCGTCTGGTTCTAGCGGCGACGAACGCCAGCAGGTCAAGTTCGCCTTCCTTGAACGATTCATGGCCCACATGCGTAAGCTGTTGGCAGAAGGAAGGGAAATTGTGGTCTGCGGTGACTGGAACATTGCCCATCACCCTATCGACCTGAAAAACTGGAAAGGTAATCTGAAAAATTCTGGTTTCCTACCCGAAGAACGCGCTTGGCTGACAGAATTATTAGATCATGGCTGGGTTGACGTTTGGCGCACCCTCTATCCCGAGGCCCCAGGTTACACATGGTGGAGCAACCGCGGTCAAGCCTATGCCAAGGACGTGGGTTGGCGAATTGACTACCAGATCAGTACGCCCGGCATCGCAGCCCAGGCACAAGCCGGCAGCATTTATAAGGACGTGAAGTTCTCCGATCATGCCCCGTTGATCATCGACTACGAGGGAGCGCTATAAGTATGGCTTTGGCGCATTATCTGACGATCTTCGGCAATCGCCGTGTTGCAGCATCCTTGGGATTAGGATTCGCATCCGGCCTGCCGCTCGCCCTCACTGCCGGCAGTTTGCAAGCTTGGTTAACCGTAACAGGGCTCGATATCGCAACCATTGGATACTTCGCCCTGATTGGTCAGCCCTATACCTATAAATTCCTCTGGTCGCCGTTGTTGGATCGCTTTGAACCACCGTTTCTTGGCCATCGCCGCGGCTGGCTGCTGATAACCCAGCTATTGCTGGCCGCAGCGATCTTCGCCATGTCGCTAGTCAACCCAGTCGTATCACCCGGCCTGTTGGCAGGATTTGGTGTTGCCGTCGCCTTCTTGTCTGCCAGCCAGGACATTGCCTACGATGCCTACCGTACGGAGCTTCTACAGGATGATGAACGCGGTGCAGGTGCCGCGGTCGGAGTGCTTGGCTATCGATTGGCCATGCTGGTCTCGGGTGCATTCGCGCTCATCATCGCCGAAAGACAGCTAGGCTGGCCCGGTACCTACCGGCTTATCGCAGCCATTATGGCCGGCATGGCGATCGTGACGCTTCTTTCACCTAAATTGGCGTTGCCCGACAAACCGGCATCCCCCGCGGGATTGGAACTGAAAGGCTTTGTAGCGATGCTATTGGGCGGCGGGCTTGGCTTTTTACTGGCCCGCAATGGCCTTGAACTGGCCGGCATCCCTACCGAAGGCAAAGGCTGGGGGCTGGTCTACTTGGTCGGAGAGGTCATGCTTGCCGGCGCATTGGCAATATGGGCTGCACGCTGGGTAGGATTTCCTGCGCTCACCGGGCCCCTGGATGAGTTCCTCTCGCGCCGCAGCGCCTGGATGCTATTGGCGCTGATCGTTCTGTACAAACTAGGGGACGCCTTTGCCGGTAGCCTGACCACTACATTCCTGCTGCGGGGGGTAGGCTTCAGCCAAACCGAAGTCGGCGAAGTCAACAAGGTATTCGGTCTTATCGCTACCTTGGTCGGCGCATTAGTTGGGGGGTTATGGATGGCCCGGCTGGGCTTATGGCGTGCCTTACTCTTATTTGGAATACTGCAGGCGGTGTCGAATCTGATGTATTGGTTGCTGGCGGTATCGGGTAAAAGCTATGGCCTGATGGTATTGGCGGTAGGGGTTGAAAACTTCTGTGGCGGCATGGGTAGCACCGCCTTCGTCGCGCTTTTGATGGCACTATGCCATGCGCAATTCACCGCCACCCAATTTGCCCTTCTATCTGCACTCGCTGCTTTCGGCAGGGTCTATGTCGGACCTGCGTCTGGGGTTATGGTAGAAGCATTTGGTTGGCCTAACTTCTTCCTGACCACAGTATTGACAGCTTTGCCGGGTCTCGTACTTTTGCTTGTTCTGCGCAACCAGATAATGGGCTTGTATTCAGTACAACCACTCGTGCTCGAATAAGAACCTGTCTAAAGTCTCGCGGGCTAGGGCAAGACAAGGCAAAAACAGCCGAGGAAGTGGCGTTTCCGCGTGGTAAATGAGCATTCCGAGGGTGTTTTCAAGGCCGTATTGCTGACACACAGCAGACGCTAGGCAGGTTCTAAGAATTCGCCATTCATAGGAAGATCCAACGTATGTCCAAAATCCTCTATCTACATGGCTTCAATAGCAGCCCTGCCTCACAGAAAGCACAACAGACCCAGGCCTGGCTGGCAGAACGCGGGCTAGCAGAACTATTTATCTGCCCTACCCTGCCATCGACACCCAGTGCAGCCGCAGCACTGATTGCCCAGGTGATTGAACAACATGGCCCAGCCAACCTCACGCTATTGGGAAGCTCATTGGGTGGCTTCCTGGCCAGCTGGGCCGCCGAGCAATTTGATTGCCGTGCCGTTCTGATCAACCCAGCTGTTCGCCCCGCACAACTCATGCAGGCATATTTGGGTCCGCAACTTAACCCTTATACGGGTGAGGAGTATCTGCTGGAAGCGCACCATATAGTTGAACTAAAAGCACTGGAACCCGCCCGCATATCAGCCAAGCGCTATTGGCTATTGCTGGAAACCGGTGATGAGACACTGAACTACCGCGATGCCCTTGCTTACTATCCAGGATGCAAACAGACCATCATAGAAGGTGGCGACCATAGCTTTCAGCATTGGGAACCCATGCTGCCGGAAGTTATGGCGTGGGCCAGCATACCGGCCGGAGGCAATTGAAGTAGCTGACCACCACCAGCCCTGCTGAAATAAAACGCCCGGTTTGAACCGGGCGTTCGTATTTCACTGCATCTATTTCGCCACCGCTTGCTTTGCATGGGCAAAGTCACCGGCGTAAACGTTCACCAATCTCGCGGGGTCGATGTACTTTCGAATCGCGGCGTTCACGTCAGCCAAAGTCACCGCACGCAAGCGGGTTTCTTGTTCCGCAGTAAATGCCATGGTTCGCTTCAGGTAAAGCTGGTTAGACAAGCTACCCGCCAAACTACCATCATGGGTACGTGCAATTGTGGCTTCTTGCAAGATACCACTGCGTGCTTCATCGATTTCTTGCTGCGTGACGCCGGTTTCGACCAACTTGGTGACTTCTTCTTGAATAGCCGCCTGCACACGGGCCAGATTGGCCGGGGCATAGATTGCATACAGCCCCAAGGAACCGTTGTTGTTCAACGGCCCTACATGCAGCCAGCTACCCACGCCATAGCTGATGCCTTCTTTCTGGCGCAGCCGATCCATCAGGCGGCTCTTCAACCCACCCCCACCAAGAACCCGACCCGCCAAAGCCAATGCCGGATAATCGGGCGCGGTATCCAGCATATTCAGCGCCATGCCACCAAAGTAGGCGGCATTGGCTTTGTCCGGGGTCTCCAACTGCACTTTCCCAGGCTTTATCTCTATATAAGGGTCAGCCACGCGGACAAATTTTTCCTGCGCAGTCCAACTACCAAACAAAGTTTGCAACTGTGCAGCTGCAGCCTTGGCGTCGAAATCCCCCACAAGCGCCATCTGCGCATCCTGTGTGCCATAAAAACGCTGCTGGAAGCGCTTGAGGTCGGCCAGCTTGATTGATTTAAGTTCAGCAATCTGTTCCTCAAAACTGGCGCTATAGCGAATGTCACCCTTGGGGTATGGGTTACCGTGCCGGGAAAGCGCCTGCTGGGCCAACGCTTCTGGCTGGCGCATCTGGTCTTCAATCGAAGTCAGCGCCTCGTTTTGCAGGGCGGCAAACTCTTCAGCGGACCAGGTTGGCTGCCGCAATATCGTTTGCAATAGCGCCAACAGCTCGGGCAGCTGTTTATTGCGCGTTTCAAAACTGACCGTCAGATTTTGACCATGGGCAGATATAGATAGTTTGGCTTTCAACTGCTCCAAGCGGTCGGCCAGTTGCTGCCTGTCCAACTTGCCGGCGCCACGCATCAGCATTGCCGCGGCTAGGTCACCCACCATCGCCTGCTTGAACATGCTCTTCTCATCACCCATGCGCATGGTCATCACGCCACTCACCGTATTACCACGGTTCTGCTTGGGCAAGAGCGCCAACTGCAAGCCATTGCCCAGCTTCATACGTTGAGTGCGCGCCTCTACATTGGCCGGGGTAGGGTCAAAACTTTCACCTGCCATGATGGCATCTCGCCCCTTGTACCCGCCCACCAGCTTATCCACATCAGGCGCTACCGGAATCTCAGCCCGTTGTGGTTTATCCGTAGGCACAAACTGGCCCAGGGTACGATTTGACTCCCGTAGGTAGTTGTTGGCTACCCGCTGTACGTCGGCGACGGTCGCCGCTTCAATGCGATCCCGCATCAGGAAAAGCAGTCGCCAATCGCCAGCTGCGATCGCCTCCGACAAGCCAACCCCGAAAGCCACGGGATCGGCAAGGGTCATATCGAAATTATTCAGCAATGCGGTCTTGGCGCGCTGTAATTCAGTTTCCGTAATAGGCTGCTTCGCGATGCCTTCAAGCGCCGATAACAAGGCTTTGCGTGCTGCCTCACGCGACTGTTTTTTGTTCAACTCGACAAAGAACATGACATAGCCGGGTTCCTGCAATTCGAACGTATTAGCCCCCACACCGACCGCTATCTTCGATTGCACCAGGGCCTTATGCAGCCGGCCCGTTGGCGTGTCACCCATGATCTGCGCCAGCAATGACATCAGGGCCGTATCAGGGTGCGCACCTGGTGAAATATGATATTGGACACCAATCAACTGGGTATCGCCGACACGGCTTACCGTCACTTCATGCGCACCATCCTGTACCGGCTCGCGGGTATAGGTGATAGGCAACACCCGGGTAGGCTTGGGAATCGGCGCAAAAAATTCCGTCACCTTTGCCAAGGTGCGAACGGGATCGAAATGGCCGGTAATGGTCAGCACCGCATTATCGGGTTGGTAGTGCGCACGATAGAAGGCTTGTAGGTTCTCGATTTTGACATTCTCGACATCGCTACGTGCGCCTATCGTGTTTTTCCCATAGTTGTGCCATTGATAGGCACTTGCGCTCATTTGCTTCATCAAGATGCTTGAAGGGCTGTTCTCACCCATTTCCATCTCGTTGCGCACCACCGAGAACTCCGAGTCCAAGTCACTGCGGGCGATAAAGCTGTTGACCATACGGTCCGCTTCCATCTGCAACGCCCAGTCGAGATTATCGTCACTGGCGGCGAAGGTCTCGTAGTAGTTGGTGCGATCAAACCAAGTAGTGCCATTGAAATGCATGCCACGCTTGGAAAACTCTTGCACGATGGTTTTGCCGGGCAACTTTGGGGTGCCCTTGAACACCATGTGTTCCAAAAGATGCGCCATGCCGGTTTCGCCATAATTTTCATGCCGACTACCAACCAGATAAGTGATGTTAACCGTGGTGGTGGGCTTGGAAGCATCGGGTGCCAGCAGCACGCGTAAACCATTCGCCAAACGATATTCAGTAATGCCTTCCACGCTTGCAAAGGGTGTCAGGGAAACCGGTTGGCTTGCGCTGACTGTAGCTTCCGCTGCCAACGCCGGGAGCATCGTCCCTAGCGATAGGGCGAGGACTAGGCTCAAGGTCTTGAAACGCATGCAATCTCCTGGATGGGTATTATTTAAGCTGCCTACTAAGAACCTGTCTAACGAGTCTGCTGCGCGTCAGCAATATGGCGTTGAAAACATCCTCGCAATGCGCATTTACCCTGTGTAAATGCCGCTTCCTCGGCTGTTTCCGCCTTATCTTGCCTTAGCTCACCAGACTTTAGACCGGTTCTAAAAACCGACTAACGATCTATACCGCGCAGCGCGTGATCAAGGTTCTTAGGCTTGAAAATGCCTGATTTGTTCTTGAAATAAGGAAAATTACCTATAAAAGCCAAAGCGCTTTAGCGTCAGCCCATTCGCTGTTTTGAATTGCCCCATAGATGACGAACAACCGCTACAGACTGGGATAACCCTCGGCCGATTCAGTACTCAGAGGATCAACTCAGCCATACCCCGCAACGTTCCACCGGTAGCACGGCATATGCGCCACTCTGGCATTACCGTAGCGCCAAGCTTACGATAGAAGCTCAATGCGGGCGCATTCCAATCCAATACCGCCCATTCAAATCTACCGCAGTCACGTTCCACCGCCCGCTTCGCCACCTCACGAAACAGCACCTCTCCGATCCCATTACGTCGATATTCGGGCAGCACAAACAAGTCTTCCAGATATAAGCCCGGCTTTGCCAGGAAGCTTGAGTAGTTATGGAAGTACAGGGCAAAGCCAACTGCATGCGGATTGCCTCCCCTATCCACCTCAGCAATCAAGGCTTCAATATACGGCCGGGCGCCCCATAAATGTTCATGCAATTGCTCGGCATTGCCCGTACAAAGATGGGTCAACTTCTCATATGCGGCTAAAGCACTGACCAGTCCATATAACGCAGGTGCATCGCCGGGACGAGCTTCGCGGGTAGTAAATGGCGTTTTCATACCTAAGCTCCAATCTAAGAACCTGTTCACGATCTTGCTGCGCAGACGTGATCAGGGTTCATGTGCTGTTCGAAAGCCTCATGTACTTAAGTACTGATGTTACGCAGTAGCTGCGAGAAGCAGCTGTAACTGATCATAAGCCGCGCGGGAGGCGTTGATCAGTAACTTGCGGCAAAGTGCGAATGGGTTCTTCTGCGTCTTGATGCTCAGGCATTCAA
>NZ_PDZH01000249.1 GCF_002735695.1 Chitinimonas sp. BJB300 | reverse complement strand
CAGCCTTCAAACTTGAATGCCTGAGCATCAAGACGCAGAAGAACCCATTCGCACTTTGCCGCAAGTTACTGATCAACGCCTCCCGCGCGGCTTATGATCAGTTACAGCTGCTTCTCGCAGCTACTGCTTAACATCAGATACTAAGAAACTATCCAGGATCCATAAGAGTAGCTCAGCAATATTGGGACAGATGGGGGCTTCAGTCATCCAGCACCTAGTGTCCGGGACCTTATGAAAGCGGAGCCTAGGAGTAGGTCATGACGAGCAACCGGGCAGTGAACGAAGAGCATGAATCAAGAGCCGAGAGAGCCAATAGGAATGAGCATGGCAAGCCCCAGAAAGCACGTCACTGTGTGACGTTCGAACTGGTTGACGAGGTGTTTGCCATTGAGATTCACCACATTCGCGAAATCATTGAATACGAGGGTGTGACGACCGTGCCACTGATGCCGGCATTTTTGCGTGGCATCATCAATCTACGCGGTTCGGTGGTGCCGGTGATTGATCTTTCGGTGCGTTTTGGCCGCCCGCCCACGGCGATCAAACCGACAACCTGTATTGCAATCCTATCGCTAGGAAATGGACAAGGGACCGATTACACCGATATCGGGGTCATGCTCGATTCAGTCCGCGAAGTGGTAGAGATTCCAGAGTCAGATATTGATCCGGCACCGTCATTGGGGTCACGCATGCGAGATGACTTTATCAATGGTATTACTACCGTATCCGGTCGTTTTGCCATCATTCTGGATGTTACCCAAGTATTGTTAATTGAAGAGTTGGGTGAATTGGCGGAGATCCAGCTTAGTGGCATGTCCTCGATGAGTGCCGGGTAACAATGATTGTTAGCGCGGTGGGTTATTTCCATTCCATTGGCTGAGGGTAAGTTTGCCCGGGTCTATCGATTTTTATCCGGTATTGCCTCCTTAGTACCTGTCTAAAGTCTCGCGAGCTAGGGCAAGATAAGGCGAAAACAGCTGAGGAAGCGGAGTTTACAAGTGGTAAATGAGCATTCCGAGGGGTTTTCAACGCCATATTGCGGACGCGCAGCAGACTTTAGGATACCTCGAAAAACTATGCTTTTTGATGATGGTTGGTACACAAGTTATTGATATCATTGAGCATGGATTTGTAAAAAAGGGGTTTTTCGAGCTGCCCTTTAGATAGGTTCTTATAACCCGGCGGTCGCGGATGCCGTTTGTCTGTAGCCCCACTGCTTCGCACAATAGTTGTTCATGCTTCAAGCAGTACATACGAGGTTGCTTAGTCTTTGATATACCGAGGTGCGACAACCTTGGTTACCGCTAAGGAGATGTCGTCACATGGATCGAACCATCAGTCTTGATCCTGGCGGCGTTGTCCTGGAGAGGGTACATGTCTAAAGAGCAGCTCTGGCAAGGACGTCACGTTCTTGTTGTCGAAGACAGTGTCGTGCAACGAGATGTTGCCGTTGCGCTGCTCAAGCAGTTTGGTTTTTCGACCATCAGTTGTGCCGGCAATGGGCGTGAAGCACTCTGGACCTTGGAGCGCGTTGCGCCGATCGATCTCTTGATCACCGATATTGACATGCCGGAGATGGACGGCATCCAACTAATTGAGGCGTTGGGTCGCAAAGGTTTCAAGCAATTTTCCCTGGTTGTCATTACCGGAAAAGGTATCGCCATCATGGAAGCCGTGGCGACTATCGCGCTGAGTATTGAGCTGGATGTGTTGGGCGCAATCGAAAAACCGATGACGATTCCTATGTTGCAGCGCGTGCTGGAAAAAGGGCCTGGCCGAAAAATCAGTAAGGTTACTACGGCACCCACTTTGTCAGTGGCGGAAATCAAAGCGGGATTGGCGGCAAATCAAATCGTGCCTTGGTTCCAGCCTAAGGTTGCAGCCAAGACAGGAGAGATGGAAGCGGTAGAAGCCTTGGCTCGTTGGATTCATCCTGAGTATGGTGTGCTCGCCCCGGCCGCGTTCATTTGCCAAATAGAAGAGAGCGAGCTGTCCGAGCCCTTCTTCTTTCATATTCTCGAGCAGACCGTCCGCCACTTACAGACCTGGCAGCAACAAGGTTTGGAATTGGTTGCCGCGATCAATCTACCGGTGCCGCTGTTGATGAACCCGAAGCTGCCTGATATGACGCTGGAGGTTATACGCCGTTACAACATTCCCCCCAGCCGAGTCACTCTCGAGGTGACCGAGTCGATGCTGATGTCCAATCTTGCATTGTCGCTTGGTACATTGGCTCGTCTGCGTTTGAAGGGTTTTTTGCTTTCGATGGATGATTACGGTACGGGCTATTCTTCGCCGCAACAATTGATGCGTTGCCCCTTTACTGAATTGAAAATCGACCGTGGTTTTGTGCATGGCGCATCTCAAAAAAGCAACCTGAGGGTTATTCTCACCAGTGCCCTGGAAATGGCGCAGCAATTACATCTGAAAAGCGTTGTGGAGGGTGTGGAAGACCAAGAGGATTGGGAATTGGTCTCTGAGCTGGGGGTAGGTCTTGTCCAAGGGTATTACGTCGCCAAGGCCATGCCCGCGGAAAAGCTATTGGAATGGTATGCCGAATATAAGCGCGACTTTTCGCCTAGTCCAGGCCCTGGCCCAAGGACAGTCTGATACATCGGGAAGCGGTGTGTCGGATATGGGTGCAAAAAAGCCGGCCACATGGGCCGGTTTGTTATGTGCGCCCAGCATGGGCGCACTCCTGCGGGTGGAAGTCCCGCCGTAAGTTGATCACAGCGAACGAAGTGAAGCGCAACTGCGTGAGGGCGACCGAGCGTGGGAAGGAAGCGTGGATCGTAAAC
>NZ_PDZH01000248.1 GCF_002735695.1 Chitinimonas sp. BJB300 | reverse complement strand
AATGCCTGAGCATCAAGACGCAGAAGAACCCATTCGCACTTTGCCGCAAGTTACTGATCAACGCCTCCCGCGCGGCTTATGATCAGTTACAGCTGCTTCTCGCAGCTACTGCGTAACATCAGTCAGTAACAAACCGGCCAATTGAGTGAACAGGCGATGGTGTAACGTACCGCCAAAATCGAGCAGGCTGGCATACAGCCCACCTACCGCACCGAACAACAGGCCATAAGGCTGATGCATCCAAACTGCAATGGCAGTGGGTATGGCGACACCGACGGCCGCACAGATGGCTTGGCGCCAGGGTAGGGCGCCTTCACGTAGTTGGAGTAAATGAAACGGATAGTGCATTACCAGCCTGCCTGAATAAAAAAATGTACTTGGCGCCTGTTCAAGACTACTTTTCCCCTCCGGTGGGCCACAGCCTACGAACAACCCTGGAAACCTAACCTATTTGCAGGCCCTGTCAGCGTATTCCATACGGTTCTGCAACGCACAATCCTCAAATTTCCAACATACGGGTGGTTTCTGCACAGTGGATGTTTGGCTTGTCCGCCTAGTGGGATAGGCTTTTAAAAAACCAGGAGACAAAATGATCCCCCGCCGCCATTTCGATGCCGAACACGAACTGTTTCGCACCAATTTCCGTCGTTTCCTGGCTGAAGAAGTCACCCCGCACCAGCGTGAATGGGAGGCTGCCGGTATGGTGCCAAAAGCGCTCTGGCGGCGAGCGGGCGAGTTGGGGTTTCTTGCCACCTTTGTCGATGAACAATACGGTGGTGCTGGGTGTAGAGACTTTCGATACGAACAGATTGTTTCCGAAGAGTTGGGTTTTGCCAATGAATGGGGCTTGGCATTGAGCCTGCATTCCTCGCTGGTTGCGCCTTATCTGGATGAGTTTGGCAGCGAAGACCAGAAGCGCCGTTATCTCCCTGGCGTGGTGTCGGGCGAGTGTGTGTTGGCCGTGGCGATGACCGAGCCGAATGCGGGCAGCGATTTGGCCGGTATTCAGACCCGAGCCGAAGACTGCGGCGACTTTTGGGCGTTGAGTGGCACCAAAACCTTTATTTCAAACGGGGTGAACAGTGATTTGGTGATTGTCGCCGCCCGCACCCACCCCACGGAAAAGCGGGGTCTATCGCTGTTTTTGGTGGAAAAGGGGTGGGCTGGCTTTGAAGTGGGCCGCAAGCTGGAGAAGATAGGCCAACACAGCCAGGACACCGCCGAACTGTTCTTCCGCGATGTGAAAGTGCCCAAGCAGAACCTGCTGGGGGAGCCACATGCCGGCTTCAAGATGCTGATGCGCATGCTGGTGCCGGAACGCCTGACCTGTGCTGTTGGCGCAGTGGCTGCGGCGAATGCCGCATACGCGATGACGCTGGCCTATGTAAAGGAACGCAAGGCATTTGGCCAGCAGCTGTTCGACTTCCAAAACACACGGTTCGAACTGGCTGCCATCAAGGCGGAAATCGATGTTGGCCAAGTGTATGTAGACCGTTTGGTCGTCGAGCATAACGCTGGCACATTGGACGCTGTCGACGCCGCTGAAGCCAAGCTATGGACCAGTGAACTGTTGGGCCGTGCCGCCGACCGTTGCCTGCAACTGTTCGGTGGTTACGGATTCATGGCGGAATACCCCATTGGCCGGTTATGGGCGTCGGCACGTGTAGCGCGTATCTATGCGGGTTCCAGCGAGATCATGAAAGAGATTATTGCCAAGGCAATGTAGATAGATAGAGCGATCAGAGCAGGGCCTATTCATCGACTATCCGCTGCTCTACCAAGCTAGCTACGCTTCACGATGCCGGACGATCATAACTTACCGTTAACATTTCCCACTGATGGCCATCTGGTTCATTCCAATAAACAATACAGCCGCCAAGCTGCGTGTTGACCTGTAAGTCGATCGGCCCGTGAACATTACTCGGTATGGAATGCCCGCTGCTTTGATGCGTGCCAGAATACGGTCGAATTCTCTCGGGCTTACTCGGAAGCAATAGTGAATCAGGGGAATGGGTTCGGTCCATTCATCAAAGTCGATCGTCAACCCATCATTAACGTAAACGGGCGCGAATGGCCCTATCCCTGTTCCTGACCACGGTACCCCTAGCAGTTCCGCCAGCAGCCTTGCCGCAGCGATCTTGTTGTGGGAGGGCACCATCATGTGATCAAGCTGAATCGTCATCGTGGGCTATTGGTGAGGTATAGGTTGGGCGGCGCAGGTTCCGTGTGCATGTGTGCTTGGCGAGCCTCCAGGATTTTAGGATAGGGAATGCGCTTGTCCGTTTCCAGCTGGTGCTGGAAACGGATGTTGCACAGAGAGTGTCAATCCATAAATGTCGATTGTATTGCACGGAAAACTCCTAACCACTCACATTGCTGCCGTCCCACTTGCCTACTTTATTGGCTTTACCCGATGGGACGATGGCTATTCAGCGTGGTAATGGCGCTCTTTTCAGTTTTCTGATGCCATCTTTTCCTTCAACCAGGGCGAACTGGTGCTCCAGAAGATAATGTTCGTGCCAAGGTAATCTTTGCCATAGCGGGAAAACTCCTCACGAGTGAAGGGCTTCTTATTCACCCGGCAACTAAGTATTGATCAGGCGGCGTACTTGATCCTGGGGTCTTCAAAATAGGAGCACACTCGCTCTGGCGTGTTTTCCAACATCTCCATATGGGGTTTGGTCGCTTGCTTGAGCTTGTCCTTGGTTCGCACCTGAATGCGCGATCCCAGCGCATGCTTGAGATCGGCGTTCAATCGCTCGTCCGGATTGAGTTCAGGACTGTAGCTGGGTAGGTAGAACACC
>NZ_PDZH01000247.1 GCF_002735695.1 Chitinimonas sp. BJB300 | reverse complement strand
AGTTTAATGACCGTCTGCATGTCAGTGACAAGCCATTGAAGGCGAAGCGGGGTGTAGCAATTCGCTTGGGCTGGGACTTTGGCTTAACACCCGCCTGTATCGTCACCCAGCTCACCCCACGCGGGCAGCTTCGCATCTTGCGCGAGTTCATTGCCGAGCGGATGGGCGTAGAGCAGTTCACCCGCGATGTGGTGAAACCCCAGCTTCGAGCGCTTTACCCGGAGTGGACATTGGAATGGGATGAAGACCAAGCCGAATGGGAGCAAATCACCGGCTGGGGTGATCCGGCAGGCGTGGCAGCGTCCGATACCGATGAGAAAACCTGTTTCTCGATCCTGCGAGACGAAGGCTTGGACATCACCCCAACCCGAACCAATGCCCCGATAGCGCGGATTGGTGCCGTGGAAAGCTTTCTGGTGCGTATGGTCGATGGTGAACCAGCACTGTTGCTGGACCCATCGTGCAAGACGCTGCGCAAGGGCTTCAATGGTGGCTACCAGCTACGCAAGATGCAGGTAGCAGGGGAAGAGCGATTTACCGAGAAGCCGGACAAGAACCGGTTTTCGCACCCGCATGATGCCTTGCAGTATGTGGCACTGGGGCACCTGGGAAATCCTGGGAACAACGAATCCAAGGACAAACCAAAATCACGGCGTGCGCATGGCTACAAGGCAGTTTGAGATGCTTTAAATAAAAAACCGTGAATGGCTAGAGAAAGCACATTCACGGTTATCGTCAGGCAACTAGCTTTCAAGTATTACTGCGGTAAGCCAAGCTGTGTTTTCAACTCAGTGATTGCTGCTTTGTTAAAGTGAATCTGCGGGTCGACTATTTTGGTTTCTTTGTCAAAATAGGCTGAAGCTTCAGGGGTGATGGTATAACCCATTTGAGTAATCACTAACTTGGCTCCTGCTTTTAAGTAGGTTGAGTTGAATAGCTGACTCTCCACATTTAGTGATGCAGGAAGACTAAAGAAATAGTGAGTATTCTGCGTAGATAACAAGCCTTTGGTCTGAGTTTGACGGTATTGTCCTTCACCAATCGATGCGCCATCAGGTTTGCAGTCTTGCGTTACTTTATAAACTTCGACCTTGCTGTCGCCAACGAGTTTTAAGCCAACTTTGATCGGTGAAAATCCCAACGGTACTTTCCGGAAGAAGCAGTACAAACCTGTTGCATCATCTTTCGAGACGGTAACGTTTGAATTCTGCAATGGTGTATTCGCTGGCAGGATAATATGGGTGCGCAAACCAATTGATCCTGTTGAGAATTTATTATCACCAAATGCATCAACTAGTTTTGCACCAGAAGGTAATACACCATCCATGGCCTCGCCAGTGCTGAAAAACATACTGTTTTTCATCGGTTGATTAGCCAAATCAATTTCTTCGAGTTGAAATCGATAGGTAGGTTGATCAGGATCAGACTTGTGCGTTAACCAGCCGGGGTTCGTCCAAGCAGTAAATTGGTTAGAAAGGGAAATATTCCCTAGCCAGTCTTGCACACCAAATTGATGGTCTTGTCTGTCTAATGCATAGGCAACTTGCGGCGAGAGCAATTGATGCAGAAATACTGGCGAAACTGCTGAACGCTTTGGATCATGATTGTCCGTAATACGGCCGTCTTTATCCATCACAGTATTCAGTACCGATACAGCACCTAAATTTCCAAGGCGATCGACATCAACATGTAGACTATATACATCGCCGTCTATTAAACGCTTGACCGCCGGAGCTGGTGTCGGAGCTGGTGTCGGAGCTGGTGTCGGAGCTGGTGTTGGAGCTGGTGTCGGTGTCGGAGCTGGTGTCGGTGTCGGAGCTGGTGTCGGAGCCGGTGTCGGTGTCGGAGTCGGAGCCGGCTGGCTATCGCCCCCACCACCGCATGCAGTTAAAGCAAAGCAAAGCGACAAACTTGCAGCAAGAACCGTGGTTTTTCTGTTTACAAAATTGCTCATAAAGTACTTTCAATCAATTCGAATAGTGGCATCCAGTTAGGCACTCAAAATAACGGCAAGGTGAGTTTTCACTGTTTGCGATGACAAAGTTATGACAAAAAAATACATGAAAATGAAGATATTAGGAATATCTGTAACTACCAATTAAGGTTTTCCCCTACTTCTTAACGGTATTTTTTACGAGGACAAAATGCCTTTTTGCCGGAAATAGCGCCATTTGATTACGGGTAAGCAGTTGCATCATTCTTGCTCTGACACAGTAAAACACCGGGGGCGCGCTATAGATTTGCGCCTATGAGCGCTCCCGACCAAATCCAAGACACCGGCAAGGCCCAGCGGCAATACGGGCTGATTCGCCACTACACCTACCTCAATGGTGATCCCTGCCTCGTTATTCGGCCTGTCGTGCCAAGGCTGGGCGCCACTGCCTTCGCTGTGCGCCAGGACGATATCTGGCGCTGGCGTACTGACTGCGAAGACGTGCGCATGGTGGCGCAGGCTGCCATCAAGGCGTCCCACCTCCTGCGTCTCGACCCTACCCCGCAAACCTGGACGCAAATCATCACCGTGATTCAAGACGGGCTCGATGAATTGCACTCGATGCCGCCTGCCCCCAAGGAGAAACGCCAGGTTGTCGGCGAGTTAGAGGTGTTTGCCAATGGCCGACGCTTTAGGAAGGACATCTACCAGTGACTGACATGGCAGATGACCGTCTGGTCAACGTCAAGGTGCACAAGCGCGTCGACCCGATTGCGGCCGAGGCTGGCCGGTCCTTCCTGGGCCGGGGTGATGACCAGGCGCAACCCGACAATGACCCGCTCGATAGCCCACCGATGCAGGCGCTGTTCCGTCGATTGA
>NZ_PDZH01000246.1 GCF_002735695.1 Chitinimonas sp. BJB300 | reverse complement strand
TGAATGCCTGAGCATCAAGACGCAGAAGAACCCATTCGCACTTTGCCGCAAGTTACTGATCAACGCCTCCCGCGCGGCTTATGATCAGTTACAGCTGCTTCTCGCAGCTACTGCGTAACATCAGTGAATTAAAAACACATCTGCGTCAAAGCCGACGTGTACTGCGCAGCAAAACGCCAGACCTGGTGCGTCAAGAATTCTATGGGTGGATGCTGGCACACTACGCTGTGCGCTGGTTAATGCACAGTGCATCCAGACAAGGGCAAAAAAGCCCACTGGACTTATCATTTACTAAAAATGTTCATTTGTTTCGACGCGCCCAACCGCAGTCTGGCGCTTTTTCCCCCAGCGAAGCCGCGAAAACGAAAGCAGTGGTTTGCACAACGGTTGCAAAACGCGAGTTGCCTCAAAAGCACCCAAAGTCGCCAGCGCAGAAATCCAAGAATGGTTAAACGAAGGGGCACAGCATTTGCAAGCCACAAGCGCGGGCAAAAGCTGATTGATTTAACCATTGTGCTGGTCTCACCAAAACCGATATCGGCATCATGGCGAATTCCCAAATACATCTAACCGAACAGTATTGGGGTGGGTGCCATTACCGCCACTGACGTGCTCGCGTTCAGACAGACTCAAATCTTGCATGGCGATTCTCCTATGTTGGCTATGTCATGCGTGCTGTATTGGCGGTAGCGTGAGTGTAGGCCTGCTTTTTAGCGGCAACCAATAGGGTGGGCGTCAGGATTTTTCATGGCTGGCTGCTGTGCTTGTGGGTTGCGTTGGCACAAGCGCCGCCTGCGGAAATAGGGGCCTGTGGAGTAATGTAACAGCCAACCGACTTAAGGGTTGAACTTGCAGTACTGGTCGGAAAATTCCTTACATTGTGGTTAAATGTAAGGACACAAAGGAGCTGAATATGGCAACCGCTACATTAACCACCAAGGGCCAGGTCACCATTCCCGCTGCTGTTCGGTGTGCGCTGGGTCTGCATGCAGGCGACCGGGTCGATTTCGTTGAGCTGGAGAGGGGACAATTCGCCATCGTCGCCGCTACCAAGTCGGTGAGCGATCTCAAGGGCTTGCTCAACAAGCCAGCCAAGCCCGTATCGATTGAAGACATGCACGAAGCCATCGCAACCAAGGGCGCAGGCTTAGCATGATCGGTATCGACACTAATGTACTCGTTCGCCACATTGCGCAAGACGATCCCGTGCAGTCGCCGCAGGCCACGACCTTCTTCCAGTACCTGACGCCGTCCGTTCCCGGCTTCATTAGCCTAATTGTGTTGATTGAGGCCGTGTGGGTGATGCAACGCGCCTACAAGGCAGATCCGGCACAACTGGTCATGGTCCTTGATACCTTGTTACGTACCAAAGAGCTGGTCGTACAGCATGCCGATGTTGCATGGAAGGCACTGCATCGCTACTCGAACAGCACCGCTGACTTTTCTGACTGTCTGATCGAATGCATGGCCAGCGAAGTTGGCTGCACGAAAACGGTGACTTTCGACCGCGGCGCGGTAAACCAAGCTGGCATGGTCATGCTCGGCGAGTAGATTTTGTGGCCAGCATTTGAAAATGGCCAGGCCAGAAGGGAAATAAGCGTTCTTCGGAACCCGAGTAGGCCTTAAGTCGGTTGGCTGTTCCATTTCTCCTCGGCCCCAATACTGGCAAGACTGGCAAAGGAGACAGAGCGATGAAAGATAGAACCCATGACGAAGCAATGGCGGAGATGTTCCGGGACGATCCCGCTTACACCGTTCAATTGCTCAACAGCATTCTTGAGGACGGCGACCAAAGCGAGCTTCTGATTACCCTGCGTCAAATGGTGAAAGCCGTTGGCGGCGTCCAGACGGTGGCCCAAACAGCGCACCTAAGCACGACGCCGCTATTATCGACCCGGACCTAGGCAACGGCCCGATGGCGCATCGCCCAGCGAACATCCTCAAGGTGTGGCCGCAGCGTACCGCGATGGAATGCCTGCGACCGGATGTATTCAATCCGCGCATCGAAGCACTCGCCACGCAACACGGCGCCGTAAGAACCTCGATTTAAATACTGCCAATGCCAGGTAGGGGTAATCGGGTGGCGTTGGGGCGGATCCCCTGCACCACCCGATTACCCCAAATAGCCCGCATCAAATGGCGGGCGAGTTTGCTGCGGGCGAAGGTGGAATGAAAGGTCGAACTGCTGGATGCCTACGGAAATCACGCTATACCTAGTGTGGATTACTTCGCAACCGCATGCACAAGGACCTTCCATGAAATCCAACCCTCTTATTGCTAGCTTGCTCTGCTTAGCCGTGCTGGCCCCGGCCTTTGCTGATGATTTGGACGATATCAAGAAGAAAAATACGCTGATAGTGGGTGTGAAGGATTCCACGCCACCGTTTGGCATGGTCAATCCTAAGACTCAAAAGATTTCGGGCTACGATATCGATTTCGCTGCCGCTATTGCCAAGCACTTGGGTGTGGGTCTAACTGTCAAGGCAGTAGAGTCAAACCAGCGTATTCCCAAGCTGGTCAGCAAGGATGTGGACATGATCATCGCCACTATGACCAAGAATGCTGAACGGGAAAAGCAGGTGGATTTCAGCTATGGCTATTTCATCACTGGCCAGAAGTTCATCGTGCATAAAGGTAAGGTCAATGCCATCGAACACCTCACCAACGCCAAGATCGGTACCGTCACTGGTTCCACCTCAGAGAAGCAGCTCAAGCGTGAATTACCTAACTGATGTTACGCAGTAGCTGCGAGAAGCAGCTGTAACTGATCATAAGCCGCGCGGGAGGCGTTGATCAGTAACTTGCGGCAAAGTGCGAATGGGTTCTTCTGCGTCTTGATGCTCAGGCATTC
>NZ_PDZH01000245.1 GCF_002735695.1 Chitinimonas sp. BJB300 | reverse complement strand
ATGAGATTCATGTTTATCACCCCAGATTCTCCGGCAGAAACACCGGATGGTTGCACACCCAGGGGTGGAAACTATTGAACGCTGTTTACCCCTGGAATCTGGAAAGTTTTGCACGCTGTTTTACACGGCAAAGGAGCCAAACTGCCGCTGCTGCGCATCGATCCAGATGCGTCGGCGGCTATCCTGTACGTTCTTCTCGACGACCCCTTTCTCCCAGCCCGAGGCAGCATTGCAGAAGTCGGGGTCAAACAGGTAGTGCGCGCACATCACAGCAAAGCGCGCATTGACGGTTCGCCCCTTACTCTTATTGATCCGATCAACCGCCGTCTTCATGTTGTCGTAGATGCCACGACGGGGGATGCCACCCAAGGCCGTGAAGGCGCGGGTGTGCGCATCGAACAGCATTTCGTGGCCCTGGCTAGGGTAGGCCACCAGCCAAAAGGCACGGCTGGCTCAGAGCTTGAGGTGAGCGACCTGCATGCGGCGATAGAGGCCGCCAATCACTAACCCCTCCTCGCTCCAGTCAAACTGAAATGCCTCACCCAAGGCAAACTGCAGCGGTACAAAGGCGTGCAGTGCACTACCTTTACGACCGCGCCAGTCACGGATAAAGGCTGTCAGTTGGCTGTAACCGCCTTGGTAACCCTCCGCCTTGATTTGCGTGAACAGCGCCCGGGCTGTGCGTCGATCCGGTTTGGGCCGATGGGAATCAGCCTGGAGTGCCTGCTCCAATGTGGCGTAGAAGGTAGAGAGTTTCCCAGCTGACGCGGCTCGCTGGTAAGTGGGTGGCGCCGGTTCCTCTGGCATTCGAAGCCATTTGCGGATGGTATTGCGCGACAGACCTGTGCGCTTGGCAATCTCATGCAGCGACAGCTTGTCGCGTAGATACATCCGCCGAACCTTACCTAACATTTTCATGGTGATCACCCTTTCTCTCCTGCCTAGAAATTAGGCAGGGCAAGTAGAACACCTGGGTCAGTTTTCGGTCAGCCGCAACAATCTGTATTCCCTTTTAGGTCCGTAATATACCTATCGAGGTGTCCGTTGGGATTAGACCACTACAATCGCCTTCACCTTGCACAATGAGCTGCTGACGGCCCGATTGGTCGCCGATGTCCATGGCCAGGTTGCCGGCACCAACATGGCCTCCCTGACTGTCATTATGTTGGACGAGCTGCTGGGCAGGCTACGGACTTCCGAGAACGCCCAGTTTGATGCAGATCTTCTGGAGGCTTTTCTTAATGCTGCGTCACCCGACTGGCGCGACCAGCTGGGCGAGTCCGCTGCCGCCGGTTCCTGCACGGACCATGATCCCCGGACCTGATACCACAGATGTCGGGCTGGTTGAGCGAAGCCATCAGCCTCGCTTACCGGCAGATCAATGCCGAGAAACGCCATGCCGACTCCGACGGTCGTTGAATTATGCTTACTCAACCCTGCCGTCCAGCGTGCACGCTGCCTAAAGCAACGGTAGCATCACACAACCGCTGAAGGTTCATGTCATGGCCGAATCCCTCCCGACGGTAAAGACGGGTTTTCTAGAAATAGTGCGTGCGGCCAAGCCAACGACAGCCGTTGCTGGCCAAAGCCGCAGCATCCTGGTTAAGGCAGCGCTGGCTCTGCGCCAACAGGCTGCCCACTTACCAGCGGCCGCCAAGCTCTTAACGCAGCTCGACGACTGAGACATCGTCCAAGTCAATTCACTGGGCTCGATGGTAGATACCGGGTGATTCATGGCATGCTTATCTGGCATGCCTGAAGAACTGCGATTGGAATTGCCGTTGAGAATGCCATCAACGCTACGGTCATCAATGAACCGTGATCGAACGCATTTTGTTTCACAACGCTGTAGCTACTTCATACGTCCTTCAGGGCGCTGCTGACTAGTTCTATATCAGCAATGTTCAGTGCCAATTCGATTCCGCCCGGTAGTGGCTTCAGCAACGGCCTTTGGATGTGAAGATTGCCTCATGTCGATCTGAACCTTAGCGCGACGACGCCCCGTTTTCTGCATCCACACTACCGTGGAATGGACATGGAATACCCCCCCACTGACATGTGCAATTTCAGTAGCATTTAAGCGCTGCATGATATTTTTTCCGATTGAACCGCTGTGACAAAGACGTGGCACTTCATTTCATCTACTAGTCAGCTCAGCGTGACAAGCGATGAATAAACGTTTGTTAGCACCAAGATCAGTTTGACGCTGTCACGGCAAACGGACTTTGACTTAGCGCAAACTCTTGCTATTTGCCTGCCCGACCCGATAGCAATAGGAGAATTAACCATGGAACTGCAGAAAATATCGTCAGAACCACCAGACCTAAATAGCCAGAGCGTTACCAATCAGCCATGAGAATTAGCCGAGAGACAGGAACACGTTGAGCTGATTGTTCAACGTTCATATGAGGCGGCACCGCTGCCCAAGGGTCGTCAAAAATACGAACGTTGAAGATAGACGATCGTGCGATGTAAGAAAACGACTTAGCGGAGATAATGGCATTAACGTTCAAGATCATAGATAGCGAATAATATCTGACGCGTAATCGCACAGAAACACCACGTGGAAAAGCACTGCACTTGAAGCCTTCTATCTAGAAAAGTCTCATCCAGATCCAGGATCATCTACATCAAACGTAGAAACCTCCTTCTCAAGACTCCCTACAGAACCACCAAGACACTTCAAGACCTCAAAAGCACCAGGCCGCCCTGCGGCCGCAGTTACCTGATGCTTACCATATTTAACATTTGTTTCATGGATTGATCCTACTCCCTGGCTGGCCAAATGAGGTACCTGTGCGGGATTAAGCACTTCCTGGATAACGTGCTTATAGGCAGCAATGGTCTGCCGGGTGAAGCC
>NZ_PDZH01000244.1 GCF_002735695.1 Chitinimonas sp. BJB300 | reverse complement strand
ACGGGCTGGTTGGCAACGAAAGCGCGCTGGGGGACTGCAAGCATGACTGAACTCCGATAATAAGGAGTCAATCAGCTTGGTCACTGTCCAGCGACGGCGATAGATGCTGGCCTCCGGGTATTTACGAACCGGCTGCCGTGGCGGCGGCATCAAGAGTGACGGTGCCAGCGGCCAGGTTCGGTGTGGCGGTACCGCCTGCGCCCAATCCGGTGAAGGTCGCCCCGGTGAGGGCATAGCCCGGGGGGATGGTTTCGGTGATGGTAGTACTGGTAGCAGAAGTGGTGAGCGTCTGGGTAGCACCAGTGACACCGGTGGCAGGTACAGTGGTAGTAAGGGTTTCGCCAGGGTAGCCGTTGTCGCCAGTGTAATTAAAGGGGCCTACCCCGCCATTGCTGACGGCAGTGACGGCAACCGTGGTAGGCGGCAGGCACCAGGAAAACTGGTTGACGCTAACCCGCTGTCCCTGATTGTTAGCGATCGCTGGTGACTCTGAATAAACAGCCGCTGCACTCGTTATTCCAGACTGAGAAAAATCAGTAGTGACATTACATGCATCAATATTTAGCTGACAAAAAAGAGCAGTACCTCTTCTATTGTTAATATCAACAGGTCCGACAGTAGGGTCGACTGCCTCTACTGTACCCGCCCCAAGATTCACCGTATTCCGAGTCGGATCTACATTTATGGCCGTCGGGAGCAACGCGCCGCCATTCGCTCTATAAGTTACAAAGTCTCGAAAACGCACATTATTAGTGACATCTTCATATGCATCTACATCCATCGAAACAAAGCTAAGTTTATTAACTGGCCTGCTAAGCCCAAAATTAAACGTCGCGACAATTGCGCCTGCGGGCGCATTAAGCGTCTGCACGCCCAAAGATGTCGGATCATTTCCATTTAGCCCTAAATTAGGTGACGCAGGTGGAGTTGGATCAAGTACAACTGCACCATTTGGCGTAACACTAACAGTAAGCGTCGTTGAATTTCCCCCTGTTACAACGGGATACGCAACAGGCCCAAAAGTACCATCTGCCCAGCTTGCCGCAGGAAAACTAAAATTCTGCGCCATTTCCCCCACGGCACAAACCTGCGCCGCCAAGGTCTGTGGAGCCAATAACAATGCCGCGACTATCGGTATTGTTTGCAATAAGCGCCCTACGCCAAATCGAACCGCTTTCGAACACTTCCCCAGCCCTTTCCAATTCCTGCCGGCTAACCCAAGCACTCGTCGACTGCCTTCGATTTGCTGTTCCATACCGTTGACCACCTTCATTGTTATATGCCTCAGTCAAGGCCGATCACCGTCGTCTTGGCTGATAGGAATAAATTTGGTCTTAAGAATAGGGAACAAAAAAAAATCTACCGCCTTATTTGATGAGTTCACTGCATCTTCAATTGGCCCCAAAAAACAAGTAAGGTATAAATTCTTTTAAAAACAAAAGCATAGAAACATAACAACCCATACAACCCGAATAGATGGGCAGGTAGACGAGGTGGCAGCGTACGTAGAAAATAGCGTTTTTCACAACAGTACCTACCCCATAATTTTATGACCGACATGATCGATACATGCGTACTTGCCGTAAGTGATTTAATTCAACAGAATTGCAAATATATGAATATAACGCTCAAGTTTAGCTAATTGGCCTATCAATTACCCACCATGGCAGATAGCACTTTACGCAATAGGGGATAAATGGCAGCCATATCGGCAATAGAAATAAATTGATATCGACAAAAATGACCGGACAGATATATCTGAAGGGCTTCATCAATATCGAGGAAGATTTGGAAACGGTATATCTAACGCACGTTTCCAGTCCTTCAACCTAACAACTTCGGGTCAAAAGTGCTTCGCTAAAAAACTCACCAATGAGGAAAAGCCAGGGGAGGAGCGGTCAATCAACCATCTCAGTGACTTACTTTCTTCGAACCACTTTTCCGGCTTGGGTGGCGGGCTCCAAATCATCAACTCACTGCGAATATGCTTTTCAATGAAAGTCGATATCCGCTGAATATCACCCTCTACAGAACGAAGTGCCACACTCCTAGCATCCCCCCCCCCTCTCAACCCACAATCTACTTCCGCCATTTGAGAAAAAACCTTCTTGGACGCCGAGGTTAACAACCCTTGAACTTCAGAAAGAAGCAGACTTGCCTCCACTTTATGCTCCTTAGCCTGAGAGATAGCGGCAGCAATTTCTTTAATTGCCAGTTCTTCCAGAAAAGGATCGATATAGCGCGACCAAAAAACAGCGCGTGGTGTCCCGTTGAATTCACCGCCTTGGTAAGTAATTTCCTGCCCATCTCGCCTTTTCACACGGAATGGCGTACCTGACTTCATAAAAATCCAAGGCGTGACCTGCTCCTGAATGAGCTGCTCAACGGCATCATCAATGCGTTTTTCAAACGTCGGATAGAGCGGAGTCGACAAGTTGATAGCGCCGAGTGTAGTGGATGCAAGAAGTCGGAGTTAGTTACAGAATAACTTGTCCAGAACATCACACAACCTTGAAACGAGGAACGGTATAGCGCCCGACATTTCATACTTCCCCAAACCTGCACGTCAGTACCTAGCGGAGGCTATGGGCTACTTCAAGCAGACGAACAGTAGCTCAAGTTACACAATGTGTGATCTGCTGCTAATGCAAACTGACATCAATTTTTTAGCACGCTACAACAGCAAAGAATTCGTCGTACCTGTTTCCGAAATACCGCTTACTTACTGATGTTACGCAGTGCATACCCTAACCTGTCGCCATGAAGAACAAAGAACTCGATTTGTACACCGACTATTTGCTGAGCACGTTTGGTGCGGCGACAGCAACGGGCTTGTCGGCGATGGTAGGTGGTGCAGTGAGCCACGACCAGGTG
>NZ_PDZH01000243.1 GCF_002735695.1 Chitinimonas sp. BJB300 | reverse complement strand
GCGACATTCTGGAAACGGGTAATGATTCCTACCGATTCAAACACCGCAAGAAAGGGTCGAAGACGTACTGAGTAAATGGAAAGAATTGGACGCTGTTACCTGGTAACTATTGGGCGCTGTTTGACAAATCTGAAGCCCTTACCGCTGCCTTAATAGACGTAGGACTCGCTGCATGACCGATGCCAATTTCCTGCCCCAACCTAATGTTGATGGTTTAGTAAAACTTACCGGTAGCATCACTGGCTATAGCTGCCGACGCGAGAGCGCAAGTTTTGTATTTACCGAGTCCGATCAAACGAAGATGGGCGTTATTGCCATAGGTGCCGCAATGGCTGGCTTAGGGGGGCAAGCAATTTCTACTGCCGCCAACGCGACTAGCATGGAAGAGGAAGCAGATTACGTACAGTTTTCGCTTAACGGCCAACCGGTAAAAGGCTGGGTTTGGCGTAGCCCCTTTAAGAATGGTGATGAGGTTGAAGTAGCAGCGGAATGGCAGGGCGACCACTTTGAAGCATTTGGCATTGCTCGACCAAAAGATAAGACCATTGCGCTCTATCCACACAGCTCCCGAGGGATGCGGAAGCATACTTATAACGCAGCAAAATGGTGGCTGATTGGCACAGCATTTGTGCTGATGGTAGGTGCTCTGATGTGTTGGTTCGTAACAGAAGATTTGGAGGAATACCTAAAATTTATGAGAGTGATTTTCTCGAAAACTGCGGTTGTTATGATAATTATTTTTGGTGTTATGACTTTCTTTTTAGCGCGCAAATGGCTGCCCTTTGTGCGATTGGCAGAAAAGGTTTTCCGCGCCCTTGATTGGCCTAATCCCAGTAATGTCGATTTGGTAAAGTCTTCCAATGCCCAGCGCACAGAAAAAGACCCCGGCGAGTTCGGCACGTTCTACTTCCGGTATTGATCCACAACCACAGCGGATAACCTTGCCGCTGCATCCCTCAAAGCCGCGCCAGTGCTAACACAGACTGGCGTGCTTGTTTTTCAGGCAGCGTATATAGGCTACTGAGGGGGGTGAATTCAACACACCCCCCTTTCGCGGCTTAAAGCCCTATCAAATCAGCCACCAAACTCACCGGGGGCGACCCACACAATCTCACTCACGATCAATTAAAACCGTGAGAGAGAGATGTCCTATCAAATCCTGGCGAAAGACGCCGCAACCGAACTGGCCAAAGCGGCCCCACCTATCTCGGTGGGGGCTTTTACGCTGTCTGGCATCACCATCAATGAATGGGTAGCCCTCACCACCTTGGTGTATGTGGTGCTACAGGCTGTATTCCTTATTTACCGCTGGCGGCGACTCGCCCGTGGCCAGGACAAGGGGAGTACAGGGGAATGAGCCTCAAGGCCCGCTTAATAGGGGCCGGCGCGGTAGGAGCGGTACTGACTGCTGCGCTTTTGATTGCCCCGCATGAAGGTGAGGTGCGCAGTACTTACGCCGATCCCTTGGTGCGCACCACTGTACATCCTCTTGGCATTCCCACCGCCTGCTTTGGCCAGACCGGCACCGACATTCGCATGGGCCAAGCCTATACGGCTGAGCAATGCGCCCAAATGCTGGTGGGTGAGGTGCGTGACGTACTGCAACAGGTAGATGAATGCATGCCCGGTCTCCCGGCTGGCCCGCGTGCTGCCTTTACCAGCTTGGCTTACAACATCGGTGCGCAGAACCTGTGTAGTTACCGACTCGCTGAGAGGGCTAGGCAGGGCGATTATGCCGCTGCTTGCCGTGGCATTGACTCGGTTGTGTATGTCGCTGGTAAGGACTGCCGCGACCCCGCCAACGGCTGTAGTGGCATTGTGAAGCGCCGCAACCAGGAGCGTGCGGTATGTGAAGGGAGGGCTGCCTGATGAAGCTGACCTACTCCACAAAGGCGCTGCTGTTGTTGGGCATGGGCGGGGTGGCGGCCTGTGCGCTGGTGGCATGTCCGACTTTTCGGGTAATTTCCCTAAAAGTAGTAACAGATACTCAAACCGAGTCGGCAGCCCCGGCTGCTGCTATCCGCCAGGATGACGGCTCACTGGTAGCGGTTCGTGCTGCCATGACGCCCAAGGAGGCCGGTCCCGCCCCGCATAAGCTGCCTCCAGGCAGTAAAGAGCTACGCCGCCTCACGACCCGCCTCACGCCTCGCCCTGTGTTGGGAACCACCCCGGACGGCGAACCCACCTGTCGCTGTGAGCCTGTAACGCTGACGACATCCTTGGTTGACGACGGTAAGGGTGGACGTCGTGTAGTGCAATCTGCCGTAGGGGCGGACATCGACACTGCAACTGACACCCCGCTGATACTCGACACCCTAGGAGCGAAGCCCCGCCCTTGGAGTGCTGGCCTATCGTATGGACCGATAACCCAAGAGCCAGGAGCGTGGATAGCCCGAGACCTAGGGCGTGTACGTACCCGCTTAGACCTGATTGTGCGTCGTGGTGAGGTAGAGCCACGTATTTCCATTGGATGGGCTTGGTAAATGGCACGCAAGGAAGTTGATTGGGAAGGTATCGAGGGCGACTACCGTGCTGGTGCGTTGTCATTGCGTGAGATAGGCAGGAAGTTCGATGTATCCGACACCCTCATTCGGCGCAAGGCAAAGGAGTTGGGTTGGGAGCGGGATCTGAGTGAGAAAGTGCAAGCTGAGGTAAGAGCTGAGCTTGTTCGCACAGAAGTTCGCAACAGTCAGGCGCGAACCAACCAGTGCGAACCTGCGAACTTGCGAACCAAACGCACAGCCGACCCCAAGCGTGACCGGGAGATTGTGGAAGCCGCTGCTGCTACGGGTGTAGCGGTTGTCATGAGCCACCGCAGAGATGTGGCTGCCGCACGGGGTATCGCCAGCTTGCTACTCAATGAGCTTCACGACGCCAGCCAGGATATTGAGGCGA
>NZ_PDZH01000242.1 GCF_002735695.1 Chitinimonas sp. BJB300 | reverse complement strand
AATGCCTGAGCATCAAGACGCAGAAGAACCCATTCGCACTTTGCCGCAAGTTACTGATCAACGCCTCCCGCGCGGCTTATGATCAGTTACAGCTGCTTCTCGCAGCTACTGCGTAACATCAGTTACAGGTTCTACGACTCATTCTTTCTAGATTCGGCAGCAAGGTCAGGGCGTGCAGTAAGCACCATGTCCTTCAACGCCTGGCTGATTAGTGGCCAATTCGTCAGCAACTGGCGCAGCCGCCAAGGCTGGTTGACCAGCAAGGCGCCTGCTGCTGCACCCAGGGCGATAACAACGGGAGAATTGGTCAGCAGATATTCCAGATGGCGGCGGGCATTGCCCCAGGACTGGTGGACGATGGCTTTGCGCAGCACGATATTGGCAGCCAAATAATCGCAGCGCTCACGGCGATGACGGAGCCTCATAGCTGTCCCCTCATCAACCCGCGCACACGCGAGAATGTCATATCCTTGAGGCAACGTCTGGCCAATATATGCGTTTGCCAGGCGAGTACGGCATTGGCGAGGCTGACGACCAGCGTGGCATAGAACCAGGGCAAGCCTAATTCCATTGCTCCGGCGATAAGGGCGACATTGATACTGAGCCAGCAGGTAGCGGCGGCGATGGCGGAAACGAGCAGCCAACGGGTGCCAACTGTTGCGCTTTCCAGCGCGAGATAGCACTCCTCGCGAAGCAGCTTGGTGGACTCTTCGCAGATGGCAGTGACTTGGTGGCGTATGGTTTCGCTTTCTTGCAGCAGGATGTGCAAGATATCCAACGTATCGGGTGGCGGTGGCGCGGTTTTATCCATCTGCTCGGTGAGAGGGGGCATAACAGCCATGGTGCGTGCTCCTGAGAGAAGATGATGGCTTAGCTATGCAATTCCCATTCCAACAGGATTGCGCGCCGGCCAGCGAGACTTCCCGGCAGGACATTTCCGATGGTTGCGGCCTGACCGGACAGTGCAGCTTGCCCGGTCAAGCATTGCGTCTTGGTGATTGTATGGGCAGGCAACCTACCCAGATTCTGGTAGGCCACCCGACTCTGAACAAGACCTAGGACTTCAAGGCAGCGTCATTTTCGCCCATATTTTCAAGCTGTTTACGGGTAGTGGCGTGCTTTACCCCGCAGACCAGGGCGGATAGTGCGGCGATCCAGATCAGGCGTTTCATGTTCGGCTCCTTATTGGTGTTGTGAGGGATGCGGCCGGTTTGAATGGGTCGGTTGCTTAAGCAGTAAGGCAGGTTTTGTGCCGTGGTCCTGCCAGCGAAACGGTGTTATTCCTGTTCCTGAACGCAGCAGGGTTTACAACGCCGGATTGTAAATTCATCCATCGTTACCGCTTATTTCCCAGGAAAAGCCCCGAAAACAGGGCATGCAGCCGTAGGCACACATCATGCGTATGTAGTGCTAGGAGTCTGGCAGGAACGTAAGGTGGTTTTCATAACACCTTCCCAACTGGCCAAGCTTTTCTTTGCTACTTACCAACTATTGAACGGAGAACACCATGGAAGCCAATCCAAGTATCTCGGGCGGCGCCAAGCAGCCTACCAATCCTCAAACCAACAATGGCAGCAAGCCCGCAGGCAATCCAAGCAGTGGTGCAACCCGCTGGCAGGAAGCTGCGGCCAAGGGCCGGTCAAAGCGCGAAGGCAGTGCTACACAGGAGCAGTTCCAGAAGGATCTCTCCGCCTTTGTCAGTGATGTCGAGTCCCTTCTAAGCCGTGGCGGTAGCTTGTCAGCAGAAGCGTTGCAAGTTTCGAAGGAACAGCTGAGCGAGAAGATGCTGGGCATTAAGGAACAACTGAGCGAATTTAGCGAGAAGTACAGTGAAACCACCAGCCATGCCGTGGATATTGCGCAGGATTACGTACGTTCACGCCCGCTTCAATCCGTCGGTATCGCCTTCGGCGTCGGCGCGGTTGTCGGCCTATTGGTTGGCAAGAACCGTTAAGCCGCTTGCACTTGGCGGTGTGCTCCGGTTGTTACAGGGAGTGCACCGCGGGGCCTTGCCATTAGCCGTGGATAAACCAAATTCATGCATGCAACACAGTTAGCAGGGCAGCGTGCCGCGCAACGCGCAGGGCTTCATTATGTCTGTAATGAAAGCGCCGGTATTTCGCGCCACCGCAGTGGTAGTGGTTTTCGCTATATCGATGCCACTGGCCATGTAGTGCGGGTTCGCGCTGAGTTGGAACGCATCCGCGCGCTTGCCATTCCACCGGCTTGGCGGGATGTATGGATCTGTACCGATCTGCTAAGTCCAACAGCAGCGCATCCAATTTTCCTTCCGGGGTAAGTCCGGCCAATTCCAAAAAATCGCGTTCCAGGATGCGCGCTTGGCGGCGTTGATCGAGCGCTGCCGGCAATCGCCGGGCGCGATGTTGATCCAGTTTGTGGACGATGAAGGCAGTCAGCAGGTTATTGATGCCAATGCTGTGAATGCTATTTGCGTGAAATAGGCGGCGAGGCGTTTTCCGCCAAGGACTTTCGCACCTGGGCGGGTACTTTATTGGCTGTCAGCGCGTTACGCGAGGTAGATGCTTCCCTGCCGGCCCAACAGCAGCTAAGCCAGGCGATGACGGAAGTGTCTGCGCAGTTGGGTAATACGGTGGCAGTGTGTAAACCCTGTTATGTACACCCCGGCTGTGTTTGAAGCGCACATGCCCAGGGTTGGCTGGCCGGTGTGACAGCTGTAGGGCCTTAACGGGCTGAAAAGCGGCGTTATGGCTTAGGGGCCGGCGAACGTACGATGCTCGCGGTACTGAAGAAATACGTTTCCTGTCAAAAGCGAAGCGGAGAGAACGGTGCAGCGGCATGAATAAAAAGAGGGGACCCATTGGGTTCCCTCTTTTTATGTGCGCCCAGCATGGGCGCACTCCTGCGGGTGGAAGTCCCGCCGTAAGTTGATCACAGCGAACGAAGTGAAGCGCAACTGCGTGAGGGCGACCGAGCGTGGGAAGGAAGCGTGGATCGTA
>NZ_PDZH01000241.1 GCF_002735695.1 Chitinimonas sp. BJB300 | reverse complement strand
CATCTCACACCACGCTTCTTGGCGAATCTGAACGGCGATGGCCGGGCTGACCTGATCGGCTTGGGCCGGGACGGGGTGTATGTCGCCCGCAGCACGAACTTGGCTTTGGCCATGTTGCGTCCGCACCAGGCGCAAAGTGATGTCATCACCCAATACCGTTATGACAAGTTGGGCCGCAAGCTCACCGAGACCATCGACCCAAGCGGCCTGAAGCAGGCTTCGCGCTTTGAGTACGATGCGCAAGGCCGTATCAAAACCCACTGGGACGCCAACCATACCGCCACGGCGTACACGTATGATGCGATGGGCCGCAAGCTCACCGAAACGGTCGACCCAACGGGCCTGAAGCTCACCAAGCGCTTCGAGTACGACGCTCAGGGCAATGTGGCGACCCAATGGGATGCCAACGGCAACGCCACCCGCTTTGCCTATGACGCGGCCGGCCGTCAGACCTTCAGCAGCGACCCCCATGGCGTGGTGACCGAGCAGCGCTATAACAGCCTGGGCCAAGTCGCGGAAACGATTCGCTACGCCAAGCCGGTCGACAGCAGCCGGCCTTTGGCTGAGGTGGTCAAGCAATCGTTGGCCAGTACTGGTGACCTGCGGACCCAGTACACCTATGATGCGATGGGCCGGCGGATCAGCGAGACGGTCGATCCCAGTGGGTTGAAACTCACCAAGCGGTTTGAGTACGATGCGCAAGGCCGTATCAAAACCCAGTGGGATGCCAACGGCAACGCCACCCACTTTGCCTATGACGCGGCCGGCCGTCAGACCTTCAGCAGCGACCCCCATGGCGTGGTGACCGAGCAGCGCTATAACAGCCTGGGCCAAGTCGCGGAAACGATTCGCTACGCCAAGCCGGTCGACAGCAGCCGGCCTTTGGCTGAGGTGGTCAAGCAATCGTTGGCCAGTACTGGTGACCTGCGGACCCAGTACACCTATGATGCGATGGGCCGGCGGATCAGCGAGACGGTCGATCCCAGTGGGTTGAAACTCACCAAGCGGTTTGAGTACGATGCGCAAGGCCGTATCAAAACCCAGTGGGATGCCAACCATACCGCTACGGCGTACACGTATGACGCTGCGGGCCGCAAGCTCAGCGAGACGGTCGACCCCACCGGGCTAAAACTGACCACGCGGTTCGACTACGACGCCCTAGGCAATGTGGTGGCGAAGGCTGATGCCAACGGCAACATCACCCATTACACCTACGATGCCGCAGGCCGTGTCCGCTATGTGATTGACCCTGTCGGCAATGTGACCGAGTCGCTGTATGACGCCGCCGGGCGTGTTACCCAGCAAGTACAATATGCCACGCCACTGCAATCCATGGGCAGTACCGGCTCCGGCAGCCGGGGCGTGGGCTCAAACCTGTTGACCAACCCGCTGTTTGCCAATCAGGCGGGCAGCGCCCCGCCAGCAGGGTGGACCTATTGGGCGTATGGTTCAGGTGCCAATGTCGGCGTGAACATTGGGGTGGACTTAACCCTTCAACAGCCTCTGCCCGGTGAGAATACGGTTTACCTGCATCAGCCAGAGCGTGGGGTTGGGGGAGCCCATCAGCACCTGGCACAATCGATCCCGATTACGGCAGGTCGCAACTATGCGTTCTCGGTCTACACCGGTGCCCATCGTGCGGATGCCTCAGTCCATATCGTCTGGCGTGATGCGCAGAACAATCCGCTCGGCAATACGGTGGAAGATGCCTTACACCGGAACAGTAGCTACGAGCGGGTTGGTGGTCGCAGCCTGGCGGGTTACAAGCGCATTTGGGCACAAGGAATTGCGCCCGCTGGCGCGGTAAAAGCCGATGTAATGCTACGCAAAGGCAATACCGTAGAAGGGGCCGCCGACTCCTGGCTGTTTGCGGTACGCGCGCAGTTTGAAGAGCTGGCCGCCAATGCCACGGCCCCCAGTGAGTGGAAGCCGATCATGGCGACCAGTCCGCAGGATAAGCGGACTGATTACACTTACGATGCGCTGGGCCGCAAGCTCAGCGAGACGGTCGACCCCACCGGGCTAAAACTGACCACGCGGTTCGACTACGACGCCCTAGGCAATGTGGTGGCGAAGGCTGATGCCAACGGCAACATCACCCATTACACCTACGATGCCGCAGGCCGTGTCCGCTATGTGATTGACCCTGTCGGCAATGTGACCGAGTCGCTGTATGACGCCGCCGGGCGTGTTACCCAGCAAGTACAATATGCCACGCCACTGCAATCCATGGGCAGTACCGGCTCCGGCAGCCGGGGCGTGGGCTCAAACCTGTTGACCAACCCGCTGTTTGCCAATCAGGCGGGCAGCGCCCCGCCAGCAGGGTGGACCTATTGGGCGTATGGTTCAGGTGCCAATGTCGGCGTGAACATTGGGGTGGACTTAACCCTTCAACAGCCTCTGCCCGGTGAGAATACGGTTTACCTGCATCAGCCAGAGCGTGGGGTTGGGGGAGCCCATCAGCACCTGGCACAATCGATCCCGATTACGGCAGGTCGCAACTATGCGTTCTCGGTCTACACCGGTGCCCATCGTGCGGATGCCTCAGTCCATATCGTCTGGCGTGATGCGCAGAACAATCCGCTCGGCAATACGGTGGAAGATGCCTTACACCGGAACAGTAGCTACGAGCGGGTTGGTGGTCGCAGCCTGGCGGGTTACAAGCGCATTTGGGCACAAGGAATTGCGCCCGCTGGCGCGGTAAAAGCCGATGTAATGCTACGCAAAGGCAATACCGTAGAAGGGGCCGCCGACTCCTGGCTGTTTGCGGTACGCGCGCAGTTTGAAGAGCTGGCCGCCAATGCCACGGCCCCCAGTGAGTGGAAGCCGATCATGGCGACCAGTCCGCAGGATAAGCGGACTGATTACACTTACGATGCGATGGGCCGCAAGCTCACCGAAACGACCGACGCCATCGACATCCGCACCAACCCCGATGCCCCTACGCAGCGCGTGCAGCTGGTCACCCGGTTTGAATATGACAGCCAGGGCAACCTGA
>NZ_PDZH01000240.1 GCF_002735695.1 Chitinimonas sp. BJB300 | reverse complement strand
ACCTCACAGCTTGCTTGCGCCTTTCGTGCTGTTCTTGCCGCGACAGCTTGCGTCCGTCTTCTTTGTCCATTTCTATCAGTTGGGGGCGGACACCAATAAATCAACCCTTAGTTGCCGGGTGAATAGTGTCCGCACCTAAAGGCGAGGCTCAGGCGGGTTACTCGAGGGGGCTCAGCATTCGGAATGTAAAGTACGTCAAGCCCCTTGCATGGTGTATGGCTTGAGTCCAATAGATGGGCAACTAACAACGGCTGCGGTGAACTTTTCTCAACCTGGGCTTACAATCGCTGCCCTTCACGCTTGGCCTAGCGCTGGGGTGAAGTGGACAGAACGATTGTGATTACCCACAAATGAGAGAGAAATGCAGCCATTAACAACAGCAGAACTTGCCCAGGTCACGGGTGGGGTAATGAGTTTTACAAGTCTTTTGGAAAAATGGGCTGAGACTATACCTCGAATCTTGGCAACAGAAGACGTCATTGCCCTTCTGCAAGCCGAAGAAGCCTTAGGTGGTAGCTTACGGTGAAAAGCTTAGCTGCCCAGGAGATTGCACAAGTCAGTGGTGGGGGATTTCATGTCAATATGTCGGCCTTATTCGTAAGGATGCAAACCATCCGACGCAGCCGTGAAAAAAGTAATGTCGCAGCCCCTTCCGCCTCGCTTTCCCGGCCATTGGCGGATGCCCCTGCAGGCAAGTGATGGTGTCGGCACCGCATTTAGGGGATGTTGAACAAGACAGCATGACGCGCTTTCGCGGCTGATTTTTGCTACTTTCTGAAGCGCAAACGCTTGAGGGCGGTGCCTTGACATTCGTATAGTCAGTCCTTTCGCCCGCTGTCGCTAAGTGACTCATCGCGACAGCGGTCTTGTGAGGGCCGTCTTCCAAGCCCTTCCGTGGGATTTTGGAACGGGCGAGTGCCCTATCCAAACCTCGGTAACCGCATAACAATCAGAAAGATCAAGACCATGCAGAACTTGAATGCCGCAGACATTGCACAAGTCAGTGGGGGAATTTTTACAAGTTGTTACACACAGATAATGATGCAAAAGATGGAGCGCCGCCGTAACAAGAGTAAGGACGAAGTCCCTCCGTCGTCGCATGCATCATTAATGGCAAACGCCCCAGTAGGTAAATAATCATGCATGAAATGCTTCTTGCGGATGTCGAACAAGACGGCGTACTACGCCAGCAGACCTTGAGTCCCATAGAAATTACACAAGTCAATGGGGGATGCCTTATCCATTCCAAACTGGTATTGACGCAAAAGATAGTGCACCGCCGCGACCAGAGTAAGGTTCAAGGGCACCCACCCTTGCATTCCCCATCAATGGCAGATGCTCCAGTAGGTAAATAACTATGCAGGAACAGCCCCTTGCGGATGTCGAACAAGACCGCGTACTACGCCTGCAGACCTTGAGTGCCATAGAAATTGCGCTAGTCAGCGGCGGTTACCGATTATTTTCGGCCAAGGACTTAATGCAAAAGACTCGGCGCAACGACGAGAAAAGTGAAGAATGGCCTCTGAGGTGCAATGGAACGGAAAGTGCATTTAAGGCCTTTGGGTATAACCAAGCCCAGTGCTTATAACTTCTCAAAACTCATCCTCATCTGTCGCCCTGCGTCTGAACCATTTGAGAATGGTTTTCGAGAGTCGATGAGCTGCACAATAATGTCACCGTTGCCTTCTCAACAATTCAATCTCTAAAACGGTCGGAATTGAGAAGCCGGTGCACTGATCTATTGGAATATGAGGACTGCTGCTTATACCTCTATGGCTTAAAGTGGTTTTCCGTTCCATTGCACCTCAGAGGCCAAGTTTCCCAAGCACGGTATCAGTTCAACCGCAGCGGGGCGCTATCAGCTGCTGGCGCGCTACTACGATGCCTATCGCAAACAACTTGAGCTTAAGGACTTCAGCCCGATCAATCAGGACCGCATTGCGATTCAACAAATCCGCGAGCGTGGCGCATTGCACTTGATCCAGTCCGGCCAGATCGAAGCCGCTATCCAGCGTGTGCGGAACATTTGGGCCAGCCTGCCGGGAGCCAGTTATGGGCAGCATGAAAACAGCCTGGACAGCTTGTTGGTGGCTTATACGAAGGCGGGGGGCGGGCTTGCCAGCACGGCCCAACCAGCATGATTACCCGCTTGCTTCCCTGGCCGTATCGGCTGGTGGCGCTATCGGGTTTGGGGCTAGTCCTGACGGGCTTCGCTTATCTGCGCGGTCGGCTGGATGAACAGGCCAGCCAAGCCGAGGAAAACCTAGCCGGACTCGTGCGTGTGGTTGCGCTCGAGCGCCAGCAAATCGACATCAGCCAGCAAGTCGCCATCGCCCACGAACAGGGCCGGGCGCGTGACCGCATTCTCTACAAAACCATAGAAAAGGAGATCATTCGCTATGTGGCGAACCCTGACCATACTGCCTGCCGCCTTGATCGCGGTTGGGTGCAGCAGCACGACGCCGCAGCCCTGTCCACGCTTCCCGACGCCCCCAGCAGCGTTGATGCAACCGCCAGCGACCTTACAAGCGATGACGCCCTGGTTGCCATCACCGGCAACTACGCCGCCTGCCAGGACAACGCCAGGCAGTTGAGGAATTTGCAGGGCTGGATAGTCCAGCAGTCGCAAACCAACCCAACCGATTAACTGAAATGAGACGGCGACCGGAAATCATCGGGTGAGTTGGTGATTACGAATTGGAACACCGGTAGCTCAGGCGGGTTGTTCTAATCGGTTAGCAGGGACCTATCCAGCATGAATTGAATATCATATTTAATTCGGCGATAAGTAGCGCTATTTGGCTTGAATACACACTTTGCGGGCTTTGTCCATAATGCAACTGCACTATGGATTTGTGTAAATACACTCGATACCATCTCGTCACTTTCTTAATGACTGATGTTACGCAGTGCATACGATAACCTGTCGCCATGAAGAACAAAGAACTCGATTTGTACACCGACTATTTGCTGAGCACGTTTGGTGCGGCGACAGCAACGGGCTTGTCGGCGATGGTAGG
>NZ_PDZH01000023.1 GCF_002735695.1 Chitinimonas sp. BJB300 | reverse complement strand
GTACCCGAACCATTAATTCGGTCGGAAACGGCGGCCGGCCGCCGCGGGCGCGGCTGGGTCGAGGCGCTGCTCGGTCAATGTCTGCCGCCAGTGCGGTAAAATCGACATGGGTCCCCAGGACCTTCAGAGCATCGCCCAGCTGATCAAGCTTGGCTTCACGTTCTTCACTGGCAAACAGACTGGATTTGATCATGATGGGAGGGCTGACTTTGGGATGCCAGAATCATGCCATGGATGAGAGGTTTTTCGAGGTGCCCTCTAGACAGGCTCCAAGAATGAAACTGGGGTCAACCCATGCCCCCACACAGCCTGCACCCTATTTTTTGTTGGCGATGTCACAACGCAGACTCAGTACCGGACCATTGCCGGAATACATAGCGGTGCATTTCTTGACGCCTTCGGGCAACACACGGACCAGTCGAATGTCGCTGTGACCATAACGGCACGCCGCATAAAATTGCTTGCTGGCTTCTTTGCGTAAATCCCATGCATAGCGGTTTTTTGCGCGGTCGCCATCACCATACCCACCAATCGGTGGCAGGTCATCCGCATTGCTTTCACTAGGCACGCCAGCATACAGCTCCAATTGGCTTACCGGTATCTGCGCGACAACCTCTTGCACCGCCGGATCACCAGTATGTCCCATTGGGTCCCTTGACCAACTGGTCCAACCTTGCGGGGGTTTATCGATTTGCTGCTTAACCCGCAAACTACTCGGGCATTCAAATTCAAACGCGGCAACTTGGCTTATCGTCACGATTACCGTCAAAAATTTTACAAGCTTATGCATGGAAGGCGGTTTCCTTTGAAGCCCAAATTTCGGCTTTAACTATGAATATGTCACCATTACTCAGGCAACAGGACTGCTTAAGTAGCAATGCCCCAATGTGTCTTTGCATGAATATGCTCCTATTTTGCCCATTCAAGCAGCCGCTAACCGACCGCCAGCTTCACCCCAAACAGGATAAATACCACTCCCAGCACCACAAACGTCCAAGCGCTTGCGCCTGGTGCGACAAACTGGGGGAAGAAGGCCATGAAAAAGACTATGGCCTTGGGGTTAAGCAAGGTAACCAACAAGCTACGCCGGTAAGCCTCCCCCTCGGCAGGTCGGACAATGGCAAAACCTTGTTCCTTGGACAACACACTCTTGATACCAAGCCAAACCAGATAAACCCCGCCACCATACTTGAGCACCTGAAATGCCAGCGGGTTGGCCGTCAGCAAAGCCGCCGTACCTACTGCAGCAGCCCCCATCAAAATAGCATCACCGGTACTGGTGCCGGCCAATGTGGCAAAACCTGCTCGACGCGACGCAGTCGCCGAGCCCAAAATAGCCAAGGTCCCCGGGCCGGGTGACAGAATCAGCAGCGTTGAGGCAACCAGGAAGGCTGTAAAGTCACTGATGACAATCATCATGCACAGACTCAAAACTTGGACTGGGTTGATACCGGATAGGTTGCCTACGTCTGCTTAGAACCTGTTTACGATCTGTCACGAGCAGCCGTCAGCAGGGTGAAGCGCAGCGCAAAAACCGGAATGTACTTTGGTATATGAGGATTTTGAACAGCACATGAGCCCTGATCACGGCTGCGCAGTAAGATCGTAAACAGGTACTTAGGATTTGGCTTAGGGTCACTTTGGCTATCACTGGCACAACCTATTCATGCTGCACTTTCTGCATGCTCAATGTTCAGGGCACATCCAAGTAAAAAACAGGGCAGCCCAACGCTACCCTGTTTTTGCCAGACTCAACGATATTCAAACGTACATCGCGGGGATGTTGTCGGCCATTTCGCGCCGCATGAACTCATGGAAGTGCAACATACCGTCTTCCATCGGGCTCTGGTAAGGGCCAAACTCATTGCGCCCCTCCTTGAACAAACGCTCGCGGCCTTCTTCCATTCGCCGAATGATTTCCATGTCTTCGACCGCCGTCTCCTGATAGGCTTTTTGCTCCGCCACCATGAACTCCGGCTCGAATAACACGACCTCCTCTGGGTAATAGAACTCGACGATATTCTTGTATTTACGCGGACCATCCGGCAGCAAGGTTGAGATCACCAGTGTATGGGGGTACCACTCAACCATTACGTTTGGGTAATAAGTCAGCCAGATCGCACCGTACTTGGGCACCACCCCACGATTGAAGGCCAGCACTTGCTTGTGCCACTCGGCGTAGGACTTGGAACCGGCTCGGGCTAGTTCGTTATGAATACCGACCGTCTGCACCGAATACCAATCGGCAAACTCCCACTTCAGGTCATCACACTCCACAAAGCGACCAAGACCCGGGTGGAAAGGATCTACATGGTAATCCTCCAGGTAGACCTCGATAAAGGTCTTCCAATTACCAACGTAATTATCCACCTGCACATCCGCCAGCATGTAATTACTGAAATCGAAATCTCGGGCAACACCGAGGTCTTTCAAGTCGGCTTCCACATCACGACCGCCTGTGCCCAGTTCAAACAGCATGCCATTCCAGCGCTGCAAGCTGGTCTTTGGCAGGTTCAAGCAGGGCTTTTCCGGAAAATGAGGCGCACCGAGCAGCGTACCTTGGCCGTCATAGGTCCAACGATGTAGCGGGCAAACGATGTGCTGGTTGTTGCCACGGCCATCCAGCATCAAGGCTTGACGATGACGGCAGATATTCGACAGCAACTGCACACCGCCTTCGGTGTGTTTAAGCATGCGCCCACGGTCGTACATCTCCAGTACTTGATAGTCCCCCACATTGGGCACCATCAGTTCATGACCGACGTATTTAGGGCCACGCGCAAACAGCAATTCCTGTTCGAGCTTATAAAAGTCTTCGTCAAAATAGACCGAGACGGGTAGTTGCGCGCTGGCAGCGCGCAGTAGATTGCGAGATTCCAAGTTGGACATATCCCACACCCCCAAGTAGTCAGGGTGAGGCGCAATCCCATCAGAGCCTGCAGCGCTATCGCTTGTCAGGCCCTTAGACCGGCGCCCCAACACCCGAAGGTCTAAGAACGTCTTGCCTTGATGGATTACGAGTCGGCCAAGCTTTGCGCCCGACCGGAGAGGGGCCGATGACCCGCCTCCCTAGCCTCATGGCCCTTTGGGGCAAGCACCAGGCGCATCTTCCGATGCCCTAATACCCGCGCTGGGCGAGGTGCCGCAGCGCTAAAAACAAAGACAGATTGTGGCCTATTTCATTGGCACGATCAAGCCATTCGCACCGATTTATCCCAAAAATCACCTTAATAAATAAAGAGATAGCGGATATTTTCCATCAACACAAGCAGCCCGCTAAACGGGCTATTGTGCTTACAAATTCGGGGGTCAACGCGCTGGTCTATTTCTCGACAAAGGCGCGTTCGATAACATAATCACCCGGCACACCGATACGTGGCGAAACCTTGAAACCACGCGCATCCAACAGAGCACAGGTGTCCTTCAGCATACTGGGACTACCACACATCATGGCGCGATCGGTTTCCGGGTTCAAGGGCGGCAGACCAATGTCTTCGCACAGTTTGTCGCTCTCGATCAGGTCGGTCAGTCGGCCCTGATTACGGAATGCCTCACGGGTCACACTGGGGTAATAAATCAATTTATCGCGGACAATCTCACCGAAAAACTCATTCTTGGGTAACGCTTCCTGGATGTAGTCAGCATAAGCAAGCTCGCTGATGGTACGCACACCATGGAACAGGATGACCTTTTCGAAGTTTTCGTAAGTTTCCGGGTCTTTGATAATCGACATGAACGGCGCAAGGCCTGTCCCCGTACCAAAGAGAAACAGGTTCTTGCCCGGCTTGAGATCATGAATCACCAGCGTGCCGGTAGGCTTGCGGCTGACCAACAACTCATCCCCCACCTTCAGGTGCTGAAGCCGACTGGTCAGCGGGCCATTGGGCACCTTGATACTGAAAAATTCCAGATGTTCTTCATAATTGGCGCTGGCAATCGAATACGCACGCATCAACGGGCGCTCATTCACCTGCAAGCCAATCATGACGAAGTGTCCGTTCTCAAAGCGCAGCCCCGGATCACGCGTGGTCGTGAAGCTGAAGAGAGTGTCATTCCAATGATGGACACTCAGAATGCGTTCGGTAGCAATCGTGGACATGAGGGTAAATGAGAACAGCTGTTATTGTCAGACGGTGATTCTAACAAACTATTAGTACGATTCTCCACCTATTCAGGCATTCACTATGCCTTTCACTATGCTGTTACCAGGCATATTGTCCCCGCTTATTGCACTCCTCTCGAACATATTCAGTTCAGCAAGTCGAACGGAGTAGCACTACATTCAAGAGGAACACTCGGGATTGCATCACCCATCAAAGGACAAGCCCCCGGTACCCAAGTCGATACGGAGAGGACGCAGCATGTCACCGTGGCATCTATCCAATTGCCTGTTGTTCAATAGGCTGTATGCGCCAGTGCAACCCATCGGTCCCACTACTGGGGTTGATGACAGAAGTACCTACGACGCGGATCAAGGCCGATCTATGGTCTCGACCCTGAGTACCCGCTAACCAAAGGCCGGCCTGGGTATGGTTCGCTCCAAACAACTCCTCGCGCTGATCATCCTCAGCCTGACCCTCGTCTATGTTGCCATCGGCGCTGTTCAATATCGCCAGTTCCAGAGCCTGGATCAGGTGATGCAAAAGGCCGATGACAATGCCCTGTGGACCTATCAACAGCTCAACGTCGAGTACAACCGGTTTGATTCCGCAGTCAACCAACGGCGCTTTGACCCCGCAAGCATGCCGCTCAGTGAGTTGCAACTTCGCTACGATGTCTTCGTCAATCAGGTAGACGCCATCAAAGCGGGCACAGCACAGGCCCTCATGCGCGACGAACCTATCTACGCCGATGCCCGACAATCGCTCATTGAACTGGTGGCAGAGGTCGACCACTACCTGGGCGTCAAACCCGATCGCAAAGTCACCTCCGATACGCTGTATGGGGTTCGGCAGAAAATGCTTGATCGCGCCACCGTGATCCGCGAATTGGTGCTGACCGCCCTACGGGTTTCAAATAATATTGTGCGGGCCCGCACCGAAGAAGTCCGCAAGCAAATGTGGCAAACTGCAGGATTGACGCTCTTTCAATGCCTTTTGACCTTGACGTTCGGCATCGCCATCGTCCGGCAGGCCAAACGGCGGGCGATTGTGCAAGCGGAGATGTTGGAATCATTACGCCAAACCGAAGAAGCGCTGGAGAGTCGGGTATCCCAGCGCACTCTGGAGTTGCAGCACGTCAATCTGATGGGGGACAAGGCACTGGAACTCACCCGATCAGGTTACTGGCACGTACCGTTGAATGACCCAGGTTGGCTGTATCTTTCAGCCCGTGCCGCCGCCTTGTATGGCCATACGCCCAAATCTGACTATCGCTACAAGCTCGAAGGCCAATGGTTTGCAGACATGCATGCTGCCGACGCCGCCGCCGCCGTTCAAGCCCGCGACCAGCTGCTGGCTGCGCTTGCCGGAAAAATCCCCAGTTACGAAGCAACCTATGCCTACCGCCGCCCGATTGATGGCCGGGTAATCTGGATCCACAGCGCCGGTTTCGTCGTACGCGACGCACTGGGGCTGCCGATCGATGTCTATGGCGTATCGCAGGATGTAACCGAACAGCTGATGGCGCAAAGGGCGCTGGACAATCAATTAAGCTTTCAAAAAGCGCTGTTCAACACGATTCCCTACCCGATTTTCTACAAGGATGCCAACAACCGGTTTCTAGGATTCAATCATGCTTATGCCGAGACCTTCCAAGTTGATACGTCTGCATTGATCGGTAAACGCGTCACCGACCTTGACTACCTGCCCGAAGAAGACCGACAGCTATATCACACAGAAAGTGAATCGGTCATCGCCAACGCAGGCACCATCCAGCGTGAAGCGGAGTTTCCTTTCGGTGATGGCACCAACCATCATGTCTTGTATGGGGTTTCCGGCTTTCGTAAGGCCGATGGCACGCCGGGTGGTCTGATTGGCACCATCATTGACATCAATGCCCAAAAAGCGGCCGAACGCGCCATGGCGGACGCCAAGGAACTGGCCGAAGAAGCAACACGAATGAAATCAGACTTCCTGGCCAACATGAGCCATGAAATCCGTACGCCGATGAACGCCATCATCGGCATGTCGCACTTGGTACTGACCAGCGAGCTCAACCCCAAGCAGCGCGACTACGTCGAGAAAATCCAACGTTCAGGCCAGCACCTGCTGGGGCTGATCAACGATATCCTCGACTTCTCCAAAATTGAAGCCGGTAAACTGACGGTCGAACAGATCGAGTTTTCGCTCGCCGGCATGCTCGACAATGTTGCCAACCTGATCGGCGAAAAGTGCACCAGCAAAGGGCTGGAACTGATCTTTGATGTGGATGTGGACCTACCCGACAAACTGCTGGGCGATCCACTGCGTCTGGGCCAGATACTGATCAACTACGCCAATAATGCCGTCAAGTTCACCGAAACTGGCGAAATCATCGTACGGGCACGATTGCAAGCACGCGAAGGCAGTGATCTTCGGGTTCGCTTTGAAGTAGAAGACACTGGCATCGGCCTAAGCGCCGAGCAACAAGCACGGCTTTTCCAATCGTTTCAACAAGCCGATAGTTCCACCAGCCGAAAATACGGCGGCACCGGCCTTGGGCTGGCCATCTCAAAAAAACTAGCGGAATTGATGGGGGGAGAAGTCGGGGTAGATAGTGTGGTTGGGCATGGTAGCTGTTTCTGGTTCAGCGCCCAACTGTTTGTTGCCACAGACCAAGGCATAGCGCTACTGCCCGACCCAGATATGCGGGGGCGCAAGGCGCTGGTGGTCGATGACAACCCTCAAGCCCGCCTGATTATTGCTCATATGTTGCGGCACATGAGTTTCATCGTCAGCGAAGCGGAGTCGGGCGAGCAAGCGTTGCGACTGACCGCGGAGGCCCTCTCCGCAGGCCACCCATTCGAGATCGCCTTTCTGGACTGGAACATGCCGGGCATGAACGGACTAGAAACCTACCAGCGCATGGCACAGCAGCCCGACCCGCCTATCCCCGTCATCGTCACCGCGCACGGCCGGGATGAAGTATCCAAGGAAGCGGAACAGGCCGGGGTTACGCTGCTGCTGGTCAAACCCATCAACCATTCCCTGCTATTTGATGCCGCCACACGAGCGCTAGGACACAATCCCCAACCGGAAAGAACATCACGGCGCAGTAGCCGAATCGGCAGTGCTGATCTGAGCAGAATTCGCAACACGCGTGTGCTGCTGGTAGACGACAATGACCTCAATCAACAAGTAGGTCGCGATCTATTAGAAGCAGGTGGCCTGATCGTCGAAGTTGCAGAACATGGCAAGGCCGCGTTGGAATCACTGGCCATTACGAGCTTCGACCTGGTGCTGATGGACATGCAGATGCCGGTCATGGACGGGGTGACTGCTACGCGCCTGATTCGGGCACAACCCGAATTTGCGGATCTGCCTGTTATCGCGATGACTGCCAATGCCATGAGCAGTGACCGTGAACTGTGCATAGAAGCGGGCATGAACGACTACATCGCCAAACCCATCGACCCGGATGAACTCTTTAGCACATTGCTACGCTGGATACCGCCAAAACCCGAGTCAGAAACTATACCTATCAGTAGTACATCAGCACCGGTTGGTATAGAACCGGCAATCGAAGGAGTTGACCCGCTCATGGCAATCGAAGGGCTGGATGTAGCTGCGGGCATGCGGCGAGTTCTTAACAAACGATCAGCCTACGAAAGCATGCTACGCAAGTTCATTGCAGGACAAGCGAACGCAGTCATGGAGTGCCGTACATTGCTGATCGAGGGCCAGCGCGATGAAGCGCGGCGTGCAATTCATACGCTGAAGGGCACCGCGGGCACGATTGGCGCAAATGCCCTGTTCGAGCAAGCGGATGTCGTGGAACGGGTTTTGCAAGGTGAAGAAAGCAATGAATTCGAGATACTCTCGCTGCTGCCCAGCTTGGCGAAAAATACTACCCTTCTGATTGAAGCATTACAGGCAGCCCTGCCGGACGAACAGAACACCACTGCCGCCATAGATATCGACTGGCCTGCTGCCCGTGATCTACTGAAGAAACTGGAAGCCCTACTGGCCGAAGATGACGCCGAGGCCATCGAATTATTTGAAGCCTCCACCGGCTTACTAAAGGCGGTGTTGGCTGACCGTTATCCCATCATGGCCCGCGCGCTCAGCAGCTTCATGTTTAATGATGCGCTTACCACGCTTCGCGAAGTGCAAGAAAACATTGCAGTCCTTCAAGGTAAGGAAAAGTCATGAGTAATGTCCTTGATCCAGCGGAAAAGCGCATCTTGCTAGTCGTCGATGACACGCCCGATAACCTGGCCTTAATGAGTGGCATGCTGCGCAACGAGTACAAGGTCAAGCTGGCCCCCAATGGCGAGCGTGCGCTACAAATCGCAATCGGGGAAGGCCAGCCGGAATTGATCCTGCTTGACATCATGATGCCGGACATGGATGGCTACGAAGTGTTGCGCCAATTGAAAAGGGATGCACGCACGTGCGATATTCCGGTTATCTTCCTGACCGCCATGAGTGCGGCGGAGGATGAAAAAATCGGGTTAGATCTCGGTGCGGTCGATTACATCACCAAGCCGGTCAACCCAGCCATCGTACAAGCCCGGGTACGCACTCATCTACAATTGAAATCCGCCCGCGACTTCCTCAAAGACCAGAATGCCTTTCTTGAGAGCGAAGTCGCCAAACGCACACGCGAAGTCGTGGCGATCCAGGAAGTCACCATCCGCACGATGGCGTCTCTGGCTGAAACCCGCGACAACGAAACCGGCAACCATATCCGCCGCACACAGCATTACGTGCGGGTGTTGGCCGAAGCGCTGTGCAAAAACCCCATTTACACCCAAATGCTGGATGCACGCACTATCGAATCCCTGTTCAAATCAGCGCCTTTGCACGATATCGGCAAGGTCGGGATTCCTGATCGTATTTTGCTTAAGCCTGGCAAGCTTGAAGCCGACGAATTTGAAATCATGAAGACCCATACCACACTGGGGCGCGACACGATTCTTCATTCCGAGCAGGAACTCGGCTTCGAAATCGATTTTTTACGCTATGCAAAAGAGATCGCCCACTCGCATCAGGAAAAATGGGATGGATCAGGCTACCCCCAGGGCCTGGTCGGAGAAGCCATTCCGCTCTCTGCACGGTTGATGGCCGTAGCCGATGTTTACGATGCCCTGATTTCCCGCCGTGTCTACAAACCTGCCTTTACCCACGACGAAGCCGTTACCTATATACGGAACGGCAGCGGCAGCCATTTCGACCCCGCCATCGTCGAAGCCTTCCTCACGGTTACTGAGGCCTTTCAGGAAATTGCCGCCAACTACGCGGACCCGCCACCTTCTGAATAAATCTGCAGGTTCTCTGAATAGTACAGACGTAAAAAAGGCGGGAAATCATCCCGCCCTTGTCTAATCGCCTTCCGTAAGGCCTGTCTGGCATTTCGGCGTTTCACTTTCTCAGTTTTATCATGCACACCGCCTTGGCGCTGGCATGCCGCCAGCGCCACGGGGTTGCGTGGCTTGGGCAGGGAAATGGTGATTTTGACTTTTTTCATTTTCATCTTTCCATTGCTTGTTAAGTGGCTAACAAAAATCAGCGAAGCGGTGCTGGCGAGGCGTATAAACCCAGACAGTGCTTAAGTACGGCAAGTTTACACAACAACGCCAGAAGGTTTTGGGTAGCGACGGTCAGCATTTGATACACGTCACCAGCATAAACGTATGCACCACCTCAACCAAATCGGTCCAGTGCGCCATCACCGCATCGATATCTTTGTAGGCGACCGGAATTTCATCCACCACCCCACCGTTTTACGGCACTCTACCCCTGCTGCCTGGTAACGCAGAGTCAAACTGGTCAAATGCCGCTTGGTTTCGCTACAACTCATACGCCGCCCTGCCCCATGCGAGCAGGAACAGAAGGATTCTGGATTACCCAGACTACGCACGATAAAGCTCTTTGCCCCCATTAAGCCCGGGATGATGCCCCGCTGGCCCTCATAAGCAGAGATAGCGCCTTTGCGCGTAATCTACTGTTTTCCTGGCTTCTTTACTACGGAGATCGTAAATAGGTTCTTACAGCTGGGGACATGCCTTGTACTTTTGGTTAATGCAATAAAATCAGTTATCTACTTTATTGTTATTGAATTGCCACTTCTTCTCTATTTCTGTCAGCCTAGCTTCAAATTCACTTGGGTCTGGCCAACCATCTTGTAAGGCGAAGGATCTGATCTGCTCAATAGCCAAGTTTTTAGCATATTCACGGTATTCTCTTTGCTGCTCAGGCCTCGTCATGTGTGGCCCATAACGTTTATCCATTGATACAGGGGTGAGGATTTGTGTAATGAGAGGATTAGCACCTGCGGCTTTAGGGGTAAATATTATGGTCTCGACGTTATTTTCAATCTTTGTTTCCTCACCGCCATCCAATCCTATTTCTTTAGCAACCAACCCAATCTCTTCCCAAGCTTTGTTTGGAGTCTTCATCCCTGTTCCAACATATGACTTGCCAATTCTATCTTTGACGTCGCTATAAATTGAAGCGTAGATCGCGTTATAATATTGCTTTATGATATTTTCATTGTTACGTATTTCATCTAGCTCTTTTTTTACTTTATCCGCTTCTTTATCCAGTGCCTTTTTTATACCCGCAGGATTTGTATGAATACGGGCAACAGGAATACGCAATGGTCCATTACGTTCTATTTTCGGCGGCGATAATTTATCACATTGAATAGAATTGAAAAAATGGCAAAATTTCTCGCCAATTTTCTCAATAAGTTTTGCCGTAAACAACCTATTTTTAATATCTACTCCGCTCTTCTCTGCCACTTCTACGGAATCTGAAGCTGCCGATTTCATTTCTGAGAAATTCAAGCCCCACCTTGAATTGTTTAATTCTGGCTTTGGTAAATTTACAGTCAACTTATCTACAATTATTTGCGGTTTATTTAATTCTTGCGATTGGGCTATTCCAATATTGCTTGGGATTGGAGAGCGAGAAGTTGGTCCCATATAGGTCATATCACTGACTCCTTATAGTCGTTGTGCAGTTATTGCTATTTATTCAATCGAATTAGAAACTCTTCAGCATGTTGCCTTAATGACGCCAACTCAAGTCTGTCTGTTTGCCCGTAACATAGTAAAATTACCGCATCAAGTGCATCTCTTGTAGCATCAACTTCATCTAGTGCATACAAACACTCTGCAATTCGGTAAATTATGCCGGGTTCGTTAGCCTTCATTGCAGCTGCATAACCATAGAAATTCAAAGCATTGGTAACTTCACCCTGTTGATGTAATGCACTAGCAAAGGCGAAATGAAACCGGTAATCCATGGGTTGGTGCAACACAAGAAAACCAAAGTCAGATATTGCTTGATCGATATTGTCTGCACACCATGCGGTATAACCACGATGGTAAATAACTTCGAGGGCATCAGCGCCTATACCAGCAATTGATGCTAAGGTCTGTTGGCCACTAAGAACTGCCAAACAGGCTTGCGAAATAGTATCCGTATTGACAAAACTGCCCATTGGAACCCTTTCCAGGTGAGAGCGCTGAATATACGCCAAGCGGAAAGAGGGAACTTTCGGAAAAATGCTAATTTGTCAATTTCTGGCATGACCGAGATGTCATTTTAAGGCCATAGAATGTTTCACCTGCTGGAGAGCCACCTGGAAACTTCTGTACGTTGTCACCAGTACATAGGGAGACTGAACGCCTAACCTCTATTCGATCCCACCGTGCACTCGGCCATGCTGGCATGCCAACCGGTTTGGCGCATCAAAGTAGGCTAGCACCGGTCGGCTACGTATACGCCACTGCCAAAATACGCACTGGGAATACGGCTGTGCTTGCATAGCAGCACAAAAGCTGATTATGCTAACTCGCAATTTTTATCGCAGCTGGCCCGAATTACTCGGACATCGGTTGGCAGTCCCAATGCTGCCGCAGCATCCATTCACACCCTCGCCTTAAGGCCTTACCTGAAATGAACACACTCGCTTAATCGCCCTGAATGGGCAACCCAGCCGTATTTGCCCCTCATTCGAAGTGAGTATGTTCATGCCTATGATTCAGCTACAGGGCCTTGGCCTTGTTTTTCCCCATAAGACCTGCTTTTCCGGATTCAGCACCGCTATCGAGTGGGGCCAACGCATTGCCATTGTCGGCGCCAACGGCAATGGCAAGTCGTCGCTGCTAAAAATTCTGGTCGGCAGTTTGGCACCTAGCGAAGGCACCGTCTGCAAAACCCCCGGCCTTGGCATCGGTTATGTTGCCCAGGTACTGGATAGCACCAATACACTGAGTGGTGGCCAACGCGTCAACCAAGCCCTGAGCCAGGCATTGGCGCAAGCATCGGATCTGTTGCTGCTGGACGAACCGACCAATCATCTGGATGCGGACAACCGCCGTTCCCTCTCCCGCATGCTGCAAGGCTTTTATGGCAGCATTATGCTGGTGACACACGATGAAGCCTTAATGGATCAGGTATGCGACAGCATCTGGCACATCGGCGAAGGACGTATCGACGTTTTTTCCGGCCGCTATACCGACTACCTGGCAGAGCAGGCGTTGCAACGCGATGCATTGGGAAAACAACTGGCTGCACTCAAGCGTGCCCAGCAAGATACCCATGATGCATTGATGCAGGAGCAGGAACGCGCCAGCCATGCACGCCAGCGTGGCGCCAAAAGTATTCGTGAACGCAAATGGCCTACGGTGAAATCCCCCACCAAGCTCGGGCGGGGCAGCACTACAGCAGGTAACAAGCAAGTTGAAATCAAGGCGCAGCAGCGCGATCTGATGGGACAACTTGAACAGCTACGCCCCATCGGTATCATTGTGCCTCGCTTTCATCTGTCTGCCGCCGCGAAGTCTCGGCAAGGCGTGCTGCAGATCACAAATGGGGCGGTGGGATACGATCGGCCGATACTCCAGCCTATCCATATGCGTCTGGCACATGGCGAACCCTTGGCGCTACAGGGGAGGAATGGCAGCGGAAAATCCACATTGGCGCGCGCGATTCAGGGCGACCCCGGCCTAATTCGCAGTGGTACTTGGATAACCCCGCCCACCAGCGATATCGGTTATCTGGACCAGCATTACGCCAACCTCGCCCCTAATCACACAGTGCTGCAAGCCCTGATGAACGTGGTGCCAGACTGGCCCATGCAGACACTGCGCCGCCACCTTAGTGACTTCCTGTTTCGCCAAGACGAAGCGGTACAGAACCAGGTTTGTACACTTTCTGGTGGGGAAAAAGCGCGTCTGTCGCTGGCGTGCATTGCCGCCAAGACCCCGCAACTGCTGATTCTGGACGAGCTCACAAATAATCTGGATACCACGATGCGACGTCACATGATAGAGATTCTGCGCAACTATCCCGGCGCATTGCTCGTGATTTCTCATGACGAAGATTTTTTGCAGCAGATCGGCGTTACGCAGTGTTACCCACTACCAAGCCGGCCACCAGATGATCTATCCATACCCGCAACTTGGCCGGCAGCAAGCGATTGGACAGATATAGCAACCAGAGAATAGTCGGTAAGCGATCATGGTTGCAGCATTTTAGACCACCATCCCGCATCGCCAATCGCCCCTCCCAGCAACCAATAGCCGCCCCGATACCAAATTCGCATGGATTTTTCTAGATATACCGATGAAAACAATCAGCGGTGGTGCCTGACGTCAGCAGAATGCGGATTGGCATGCCGTGCGCATCTACTGCCAGATGTAGCTTGCTATTGAGCCTCCTTTTGTCACACCCATCGCCTGATTGCCGCCACACGCTCCGGCCGCGTCGGGATGAACCTTGATGTGGGAAGCATCAATCATCAGCCATTCAACGTCCGGGTCGGTTATCAACTGTTCGAGCAACTTCCCCCAAACTCCCTTGTCACGCCATCGACAAAAGCGTCGATGCGTGTTTTTCCAGCCTCCCAGATCGGGTGGAAGATCTCGCCATGGCGCGCCGGTACGCAAAATCCAGAAGACGGCATTGATAAACAATCGGTTATTGTTTTCCCCCCTGCCCCAGTCACCTCGCCGCCCCGGCAGGTGGGGCTCCAGCAAGAGCCAGTGTGAATCGGAAATGTCGTGGCGACGATGCGCCGGCGAGGTAATAGATTCAAGCGTCATTGCTGAATTTTAAGGCCAGGGAAATCTTGTGACGACACCCTCTAAGATTTGCAGCGCATCACAACAAAAACGGCCGGAAACTCCCGGCCGTTTTATATTGCTGGCTTGCTTAAGCAGTACGACGTTCCAACATATGCACGTTGTCCCCGTCGATTGCGATCTTGCGCGGCTTCAACGCCTCGGGCACTTCGCGCACCAACTGGATATTTAATAGCCCATTATCCAACGAAGCACCTGCTACCTTGACGTGTTCGGCTAACCTGAACCGGTGTTCGAAGTCACGGCTGGCAATGCCCCGGTGCAAATAAGTGGATTTGGCCTCGCTACGCTGCTTGCGGCCGATAACCTTCAATACATCATTTTCCGCTTCAATCTCCAACTCCGAACGCTCGAAGCCGGCAACCGCCATTGAGATCCGGTATTCATCCTCACCCAGCAACTCAATGTTATATGGCGGGTAGCTTGGCTGCGCATCATTGCGCAAAGCTTCGTCGAACAGGTGCGCCAAGTGATCGTAGCCAATGGCGGAACGGTACAAGGGAGAAAAGTCGTAACTACGCATGGTGAATATCCTTTAAGAATCAAGCGATAAAGTGGTTTTGTGGGCCTCTCTTGAGCACCCACATTGGCTAGATATGAATGACTCGTTTGGTTTTCAAGCCCCCGAACAAATATCTTCAAACAACACGCTCCTCATCACGCCCCTACATAACCCCAGCCCCGCCCTGGCTCACTACCGCGCGGATTTGCAATCCCATTCTTCCCACATCCAATAAACCATGACTGCGCGAAACACTTCAATTTTAGGTGTATTGCTGCTTGCAATATCTAAATGATAAGCATTATCATTACAAGTATGAACTCACGCACCCTCTCCATCAGCAGACCTGCTGAGCCGCGCACCAAACCAAGAATGGAAGTGCTCGCACTATTGCAGGGACATCAGGAAATTGAAATTGCCCACCGTGGGGAGGTGTATCGATTACAACTGACACGGAATGGCAAGTTGATCCTGACCAAATAACCCATGCCAAGCCTTACCTTTTTAACCATATGAGCTCGCTTTCAATTTGAAGCACAACACCGTGAGTGGTGTGCGTACAAGTTTGCAGCACCTTTTCCATGACGATGTAGCCAGCCAACCGGTGCCCGCCACTGGCCAGCCAGCAATTTGAGAGTCCCCGCCGCATCAAGGCGGCGGGGCTTTTTTTGGATGCAGAATACATGACTGGCAACACACGCTTCATTCGCCTTACCCCGCTCGCCGCAGCATTGGCCCTTTTGCCTGCATTGGCCGACACCCCGCTGGCACGTACTTCAGCCGAAGCACTGCCTGGTGTTTCGATTACCGCCACACGCCTCCCTAAGGATGCCGATTTCGTAGCCCCCAATGTGGCTGTACTGTCACCCGATGGCGACGACGCGGGCCGCGTGCATGACATCCAAAGCCTGTTCGTGGACGAACCCGGTGTATCGGTCGGGCGCGACCCGGCAAGACGTGGCAATGCCGGCGTGAGTATTCGCGGCATAGAAGGCAACCGGGTTCAGATGACCATTGACGGCATTAACCTGCCCCAGGTCTACATGGGGGGCGGCGCTGCTTTGTCGGGCCGCGACATGGTTGAATTGGACAATTTGAGCGCCGTGGAGGTCATTAAAGGCCCCTATTCTGGCTTGTACGGGGCGGATGCTTTGGGGGGCGTGGTCGCATATCGCAGCCTGGATATTGATGACCTGCTTGCCAAAGATGCCACACAGGGTGGACGGGTCCGACTCGGATACACCGGCGTCGATAAGAGTAAGAAGGCAGGTGCTGCCGCGGGTATGCGTAGTGGCGCCGTCAGCGTCTTGTTCAGCTATACCCGCCGCCAGGGCGAAAATAACAAAAGCATGGGCGAAGACAAATCCGCCACCAGCACACGTACCGCAGCCAATCCACTTGACTGGCATAGCGACGCTATCCTCGCCAAGTTGGGTTGGGAATTGGCCAAGGGCCACAAGCTGGGCTTTGCCCAAGACAGTTTCCGGCGCAAGGGCGATGGCGACTATCTGAGCAGTCGTACCGGCCCATTGCTGGCGCAAACCAGTACCGATAACGTAAAGCGCGATCGCAGCAGCGTCAGTTACGATTTCAGCGACACCGGCAACGGCTTGATTGGCGTACATCTCGGTGTGTACCGACAAACCGGCAAGAGCTTGGAAGACACGTTGGAACAACGCGCTGGCAATGTGCTTCGTACCAATAATTCCAGCTTCGAGCAAACCGCCTGGGGGCTCGATGGCCAGATCACCCAACGTTACGATCAAGGCAATATGATCCACACCTTGGTGTGGGGCGGTGATTTCAACCGTACCGAAACCAGCCGGCCACGGATGCGCACCCAGATCAACGCCAATGGCAGCGTCAGCACCACCGTCGCCGGTGAAGTGTTCCCACAGAAAACTTTCCCCGACAACGACAACGATAGGTTGGGCTTGTTTGTGCAAGATGAAATCGCGTTCGCCTCCGGGCTCAGCATCACCCCTTCGCTACGCTACGATCGCTACAGCCTCAAACCCAAGGCCGATGCGTTGTACGCGAATGCCAATCCGAATCCAGACAACGTACGCAAGTCATCTGACTCGGCCGTGTCGCCGCGGATGATGTTCAGCCTACCGTTTAACGAACATTGGACAGGCTTCGCACAGTTTGGCACTGGTTTTCGCACACCCAATTTCGATGATGGCGTACTGGTATTCGTCAATTCAGCGTTTGGATATGAAGTCCGGCCTAACCCCGGCCTGAAGGCGGAAACCAGCCGCAGCGCAGAATTCGGCGCCCGCTACCGCGCCACCAATACTGAATTCGCCATTACCGCATACCAGAATCGTTACAAGAATTTCATTGCATCGACCCTGGTTTCTTCGGTGGATACCAATGGTAATGGTGTCGCCAATGAATACCAGGCGCAGAACATCGGTCGCGTTCGCGTCCAAGGGCTGGAAATCAAGTCTGCCTGGCGCATGCATCCAAATCTGAAGCTACGCGGCACACTGGCCTATGCCAAAGCGGACGACCTCACCAGAAACCAAGCCTATGACGGCGTTGATCCACTTAATGGTTTGGTCGCCTTGGACTTCGATACCGAACAGTGGGGCAGCAGCCTGACCTTACGCGCAGCCAAGTCCAAATCCCGCACAAGCGCCAGTACCCTGTTCAAAGCTCCGGGCTACGGGGTATTCGACCTGTCCGGCAGGATGCAATTGAGCCGTCAAGCCAGCTTACAGGCCGGTATTTACAACCTGGCCGACAAGAAATATTGGCTGTGGAGCGACGTCAAAGGCCAAGTCGCCAGCAGCAATGTGCTGGACCGTTATACCCAGTCTGGCCGCACAGTAGCCGCCAATTTCGAGTACCGCTTCTGAACTACATAGTGCAGCTAACGAAGGCGCAGGGCGCATGCCTTGCCAAAAAAAGAGCAACAGGAAGAGGCCCGTAGAGCGGCCTTTGGCAAGGGGCAGTGCCGCCCGGGAAGCCGGTACTGCCCTGAGCCATAACCCAATTATTTGCGCGCCTCTCATAGGGGCGCATGTTCTGGTTCTACATTACAGATAAGGGATGAACCGATGAATGCAAGCACGCTATGGCAGAGCTATCTACACCTGAAGGCTGGCGAACCGAAGATCCGCGCACGGGATGCGGCTGCCCGGCTCGGCGTTAGCGAAGCAGAACTGGTCGCCGCCGATCCGCAATCCATTACCTTATTCCCCAAGTGGGCTGACATCCTGGGCGAGCTGGAAAAGTTGGGCTCAGTCATGACGCTGACCCGCAACGAAGCCGCCGTCCACGAGAAAACCGGTGTTTACGCCAACGTCCGCATCCAGGGCGAAATGGGCTTGGCGCTGAATCCGGAAATCGACCTGCGTTTTTTCCTGCACAGCTGGCGTTACGGTTTCGCCGTCAAGGGCGAACGGTTCTCCATCCAGTTTTTCGATCGTCACGGCGACGCGGTGCACAAGATATTCCTGACACCGCAGTCCGACACGGCCGCCTATGACGAGTTGCTTACCCATTACGCCAGCAGCCACGCCCATGTCGAAGTGGACAGCCCGCGCGAGCGGCAGGACGAGCAACCCGATGCCGCCATCGACCAGACCGCATTCCGCCAAGGCTGGCTGAATTTGCAGGACACGCACGACTTCTTTCCCTTGCTGCGCAAATACAGCGCAAGCCGCCCCCAAGCCTTGCGCCTTGCACCGCACGGTTTTGTGCGTGAAGTGGAACTGGATTCGGTCGAACTGTTACTTACTCAAGCTGCGCGTACCCAACTCTCTATCATGGTGTTTGCCGGTAACCAAGGTTGCTTGCAAATCCACACCGGCCCGGTCCAAAAGATTGTGTCTATCGGCCCCTGGCTGAATGTGCTTGACCCTGGCTTCAACCTGCATTTGCGTACCGACCTGTTCGCCAAAGCCTTTGTGGTGCGTAAGCCGACCCGCGATGGCGAAGTCACCTCGCTGGAATGCTACGACGCAGCAGGTGAACTGATTGTGCAGTTCTTTGGCGAACGCAAACCCGGCAAGCCGGAACTCGCCGCTTGGACTGCGTTGGCCTATAGCCTGCCCGACCGGGAGATGGCCCATGCTGCATAGACATGTTGGCAGTGCATTGCTATTAAGCTTGCTGATCAGTACCCCTGCCCTGACGGCTGAACGGATAGTAGTACTCACCGCAGATGTCGCCGAAATCCTGGTAGCCTTGGGCAAGGCGGATGAAGTAGTGGGGCGCGATCGCTCCGCCAAGCTGCCCGCTTTGGCCAAGGCCAGTGATATCGGCCTATCGCGCTCACTCAGCGCCGAACCTATTCTGCGCCTCAAACCCAGCTTGGTGATCGGTAGTCGCATGGCGCTGCCCACGGGCATCTGGGGCCAACTCAATGGCTTCGGCTTGCGCGCCGTCCAGGTCAGCAACCGTGAAGATGGGGCCGACTACGCCGATACCATCCGCAATGTAGGCAATCTGGTGGGGGCATCCGCCGCCGCCAACAAGCTGGCTGTTGATTGGAATAACGCGATGCAACCCGCCAGTCCGATGGGTAAGCGGGTCCTGATCAGCTATGAAGGCAAGACGTTTGCCGGCCGGGACACACCGGGTGACACCCTGATCCGGGCTGCCGGTGCCATCAATGCCGCAGATGGCGTGGTGGGCTACAAGCCGCTTGATGCCGAAGCCATCGCCAAGCTGGCGCCGGATGTGATCCTGGTAGCAGAACACAACAAGGCTGTTTATGGCGGGATCGATCAACTGAAAAACCGCGCCGATATCGCCAGCACACCCGCCGGGAAAAACGGCAAGGTGTTTGAAATCCCCGCGCATGAGTTTTTCAGCGTCAACCTGGGTAGTCCTGCAGCCGTCAAGAAACTCAAGGGCATGAGTTAAATCGCACTGCCTGACCCGGTACCGACAAGTGCTTCACCACGCTGACTGTATTACCCCCACTCATGACTATCACCCAAGTGCTGGAACTCAAGTCCTTTCTACCCGCACGCAACTTTGATGCTTCGCGCCGCTTTTATTGCGATCTGGGTTTTAGCGAGCACTTACACAGCGCGACCTTGGCTGAGATGCGCCTGGGCAACGTCGCATTTTTGTTGCAATACATCTATCAGGTGCAATGGGCCAAGCACTGCGTCATGCACTTGCTGGTAGCGGATGCCGACACCTGGTGGCAGCACATCACAACCAGCGCGTTGCTGGAACGCCATGCTGATTGCAGCGCGATTCCCTCTGAGAACATACCATGGGGTCTGCGGCAACTTGTACTGATCCGACCCCGCAGGCGTGCTCTGGCAAATCGGCCACCGCCTGCTTTAGCCTCCCAAAGCCACCATGTCTACTGTTCGCGCGTTTTGGTTACGACGACCCGCTCCTTTCTCTATCAGTCTGGCGCTTTGCCAAGGACTTGCACTGCCCTTTTTATTGATCGGCGGCGCCTGCGGCCTCGTGCTGTTTGCACTTGGCTTTCAAGGCGATGGCTGGCAATGGCCGGATTGGCGCGACCCGTTGATTCATGCCTTGCGGCTGCCGCGGGTGCTTTCCGCACTCCTGGTGGGCGGTGCACTCGCTGCATCCGGTGCGGCACTGCAAGCCTTGTTTCGCAACCCCTTGGCCGACCCGACGCTGATCGGCACCTCCAGCGGTGCTGCGCTCGCCGTGGTCGCCGTCATGGCACTGGGCATTGGCAGCATCGGCTTGCCGGTGGCGGCTTTTGCCGGCGCATTGCTCACCACATGGTTGCTGCTGGGGCTTGCCCGGCTGGTAGGCGGAGGAGAAATCAGTCTGTTGTTGATCGGCCTGCTGCTAGGCAGTCTGGCTGGGGCAGGTACGGGCATATTGTTGTTTTTGTCCGATGAACTGACCCTGCGCAGCGCCATGGTATGGCTGTCGGGTCAGCTCGGGTCTACCAGCGGCGCACCGCTACTGTGGGCCACGCCCATTGCCTTACTGGGCATCGCCATTCTCATCGCATTGGGCCGCGACCTCGATTGCCTGCTGTTGGGCGAAGACGATGCACGCAGCCTGGGCGTACCGGTGGAACGCGTGCGCATTGCATGCGCCATCGGTGCAGCACTGGCCGTCGGGGCGGCTGTATCGGTGGGGGGCATCATCGGCTTTGTCGGCATGATGGTGCCAAATGCCTGTGCGCTCTTACTGGGTGGTGGGCGACGCAAACTCATTGTCGTTTCAACAGTAGTCGGCGCACTCTTCCTGCTTGGCATGGACACCCTGGCGCGGGGCGTGGCTTACCCCGTCAATCTACCGGTAGGCTTGCTGGCAGGTTTTATCGGCCCCGTATTCTTCCTCTGGTTGTTTCGCCTGCGTAGCAGAAGGGCTGTATGAACGCACCACACTCTCTCCTGCTACCTGCCTTTCAACTCCGGCAACTTGGCTTTCAAGCAGGTAAGCGCAACCTGCTGGCGCAGATCAACACAGAGCTGCCTCGTGGCCAATTTACGGCGATTGTCGGGCCCAACGGGGCAGGAAAAAGCACGCTGCTGAAACTGCTGGGGGGTCTGCTTACCGGCCATCAAGGGCAGATCCTGCTCGATGGTATCCCCTTGAGCACCCTTCCCCTGGACGAGCGCGCCCGCAAACTGGGGTGGCAGGGACAATTTCCACCAAATGAACTGCCATTGAATCTGGCCGACTATGTCTTGCTGGGCCGTCGCCCGAATCTAGGCAGCTTTGGCCGTGCAAGCAGTGTTGATCTCGCCCGGGTAATGGACGCGCTGAAAAGCGTCGAATTGCAAGACCGCCACACCAGTCCCTGGCGTAACCTGTCGGGTGGGGAAAGACAACGGGCCGGTCTGGCGCGTCTCCTGACCCAGGATGCGCCGATATGGCTACTCGACGAACCCATCAATCACCTCGACCTGAAACACCAGGCCCTGCTATTCCGCCGTCTACGGAGCGAGGTCGCCAAGGGCCGCACCATCATCGCGGTACTGCACGATCTTACCCAGGCAGCCCGGTGGGCTGATCATGTGCTGCTGCTGGGCGATGGCCAACTATTGGCGCAAGGTGAACCGACACGCTGCCTCGAACCCGCATCACTTAGCCAAGCGTACCAATGGCCGGTGAGACTCTGGCAGAACCAGGAGGGACATTGGCAGGTCGCAGTGGGCGAGGCCGCCTGAATACGCCAAAACCAACAGCGACATAGCCCTTATGCAAGACCGTTGCGCGGCAGTGGGCAAGTGCAACCAAAGCGCTTATAGTTGCGGTTTCGTTTTCTACGTCACCGCAAGCGCAGGAGATTTATCTTGGCTCAAACGCCGATCGAACCGGGGCCCATTACGCCGGCTCAACCCACTCCGAAGAAACCTGGGGTGGTCGGCAATCTGTTGATGAACATCATCATCCCCACGGTCATCATGACCCAGCTGAACGCCGAAAACCGGCTTGGGCCCGTGTGGAGCATGCTGGTTGCATTGGCTTTCCCATTGGGATATGGCCTGCACCAATACTGGCAGACACGTAAAGCCAACATGATTTCCATCCTGGGCCTTATTTCCATCACCCTCACTGGTGGCATGGCGTTGTTAAAATTACCGCCGCAATACATCGCTATCAAGGAAGCCGCCATTCCTAGCATCCTGGGGCTTGCCACTGTGATTTCGATGTATACCCCCTACCCCTTCGTGCGGACAATTCTGTTCAACGATGACATTTTGCAAATCGACAAGATCAACGCTGCCTTGAAAACCCTGGGCAACGAAGCTGCCTTTGCGCGTACGCTCAACACCAGCTCCTGGCTCATTGCCTCGTCGTTTGTGTTGTCGGCCATCCTCAACTATGTCCTGGCCAAGTGGATTGTCGTCAGCCAGCCGGGCACACCCGAATTCACCGCCGAACTGGGCCGCATGACTCTGCTTAGCTACCCCGTCATCGTCCTGCCCAGCACCGTCATCTTGGCCGGCTCGTTGTTCTATCTGATCAGCAACGTAGAAAAACTGACCCAGCTGAAGATGGAAGACATCATGATCGGCTCGAACTAAGTCAATTGAATCCGGACCGACCAGCAAGGACCGCCATGTACTACGCCATTACCGGCCATGATGCCCCCAACTCCTTGGCAAGCCGCCTGGAAAACCGCCCGGCTCATCTGGCGCGGTTGCAGGCGTTGCAAACCGAAGGCAGGCTGCTACTGGCGGGGCCTTTTCCCGCTATCGATGCCAGTGACCCGGGACCTGCCGGTTTCTCGGGCAGCCTCATCGTGGCGGAGTTTACCGATCTGCCTGCTGCGCAAGCCTGGGCGAATGCGGACCCGTATAAACTCGCGGGCGTCTATGCACAGGTCGATGTACGTCCGTTCAAGAAGGTGTTGCCCACATGAACATTCCCGAGCAAATCCGTGCGAAACTTGCCGTCCTGGAACCATCGGTACTTGATTTACGCGACGACAGCGCCAAACATGTGGGTCATGCTGGTGCAGCGACCGGTGGCGGGCACTATTGTCTACAAATCGTGTCCGAACGATTTGTTGGCCTAAACTCGGTGGCACGCCACCGTTTGGTTTACGAAATATTGGGTGAGATGATGCGTCATGAAATTCACGCGCTAGCCATCGAAGCCCGAACTCCAGGCGAAGCAAACAGCTGAACCTCTCTTAACTTGCAAACAATTGCAAAACTAGCCATCAAGACCTAGAAGGACGTATTCGATGCAAACCAAGATTCGCTTCGCCCCAGCACTCATCGCTGCCCTCGTGGCCGGTGCCGTATTTGCTGCTGACAAGCCGGTGGCTACGGTCAACGGCGTGGCCATTCCACAAGCCCAGATGGACTTCATCCTTAAGCAGCTCGCCGAGCGCGGTGCCAAGGATAGTCCTGACCTGCGTTCCAAGATCCGCGACGATCTGATCACCAAAGAAGTCATCGCCCAAGAAGCCGTCAAGCAAGGCCTGGACAAAAACACCGATGTCCAAAACGAAATGGCCATGGCGCGCCAGAATGTCTTGCTCAAGACCTTCGTACAAGGCTATCAGAAGACCGCCGTTATTCCGGAAGCCGACCTAAAGGCCGAGTATGACAAGCTGAAGACCCAAGCTGCCGCCAGCAAGGAATACAGTGTTCGCCACATCCTGGTGAAGACTGAGGCAGAAGCCAAGGCCATCATCGCCGACCTGAAGAAGGGCAAGAAGTTTGCCGACCTCGCCAAGGCCAAGTCGCAAGACCCAGGCAGCAAGGACAATGGCGGCCTGTACGACAAGGTGCAGGAAGGCCAGTTCGTACCAGAGTTCGACAAGGCCATGCGTGCCTTGGCCAAGGGCCAGGTCACCCAAGAGCCTGTGAAGACCCAATACGGCTACCATGTCATCAAGCTTGAAGACACGCGCGCCGCCCAAGGCCCAAGCTTTGACGAAGTAAAGAGTAATATCCAGCAACAGATGCAAGGTCAAGCCCTGGACAAGATGATTGCTGATCTGCGTGCCAAGGCCAAGGTAGAGTAAGCCACCGCTTTTCTCTCTTGCTAGACTAAACAAAGGGCCGTAAGGCCCTTTGTCACGAGGAGTCGGGAAATGGAAATGAAGAAAGTTGAAGCAATCATCAAGCCGTTCAAACTTGATGAAGTACGCGAGGCGCTGGCAGAAGTGGGTGTAACCGGCCTGACGGTGACCGAAGTAAAAGGCTTTGGCCGCCAGAAAGGGCATACCGAACTATATCGGGGTGCTGAATATGTAGTGGACTTCCTACCCAAGGTGAAAATCGAGATCGTCATCACGGCTGACAAGGTCGACCTAGCCATCGACGCCATCGTCAAAACCGCACGTACCGGCAAAATTGGCGACGGAAAGATTTTCGTCACGGGCGTAGAACAGGTAGTACGCATTCGTACCGGTGAAACTGGCGCAGATGCTGTCTAAATCCAAACCTGCCTAACCGTAGCGCTCGTCGCCCCAAAGGTGTCTGCCGTGAAGGCAGACGCCTTATCCAATCCATCGCTACCCGATCCCACAAGTTGGCTACGCGCCATTGGCTGCGATGCTAAGCATTTGACATATCCAAAATCACTTCATTTTGTTTTAGAAAAAAAGCTAAAACTATCGGAAATCGTCTATCTGTTTTGCAAAAGCATAGTAAATATTTCACAATTGCATACGCAGCTAGCAGTACACACTACCTATTTTCCAATAGGCAACATTCAAAGCTCGTTTATTTAATAAACATTCAAGTTTATGTGGGGCTAAGAAACTTGCCCATTTCAGGAAGGAGATTTTATCATGTCCGAATTGATACTTGAGGGAAGCCGTGCCTCTCGCTCCATCAGCATGGAGGAAATAAATTCAATTGCCGCCGCCAAAACAGAAAAGGACGTTGAGAGTTTATGGGGCCGTATTGCTGATTGGTTTTTTGGCACTCATAAAGAAGAAGCAAAGAAAATGCTCTTTCGATTGCTGAACCCATCTATCAGCGATAAAGAATGCGTAAATGCTTTTAATAAGCTAAAGGAATTGGTTTCAGAACCTTATAAAGACCGGTTCATCGAGCGCAATAGCAATATCACGAAAGAAGGTCGCTTCACCGCCGAGATTTCGCTACAGGTACAGGGCACTGAAGTATTCTCACGTTCATTGGACGTGGAAGGCCAGGATTTCCTGCTGGGCGACGAACAGATTAAATCTCAAATCAGTAATGCACTGGAAGCCAGAATTAAAGAAGACCAGGCAAACTGCATTCATACGAACGAACCCAAAGATCCGTTCAAGCAATTCAAGAAAGACATCAATAGAATGTCTTACCAGATAATAAATGGTGGCGTTGTCGAGTATAGTACCGCTGCCCCGGGCCTTGAGGGTGTAAGCACAGAGCAACGCAATAATGATATGTCACGATTATTGCAGTTTGCCCAAGAAAGTGGACTAACAGACAACCAGAACAAAACCTTGGAGGTTGTTTTAACTCAAACCGGTATTATTGAAGGGAAAAACGCCCTTGCTACCTACCGCCCCGACCTGGCTTTTGTAGGTAACCCGGATGTTTCCGGGATATCACTCTCCATAAACGGGGATGGGGCTTTAAGTGTTGAGTGGGAAATGTCCCAAAATCATACTATAGACAGTTTCAATATCTACAAGAATATGCTGGACTCCAAAGCGCAACAACCCAATCTTTCCTTTCAGGTTTCCATTCTGGTAGATATTGATGGCAAGATAAGCTGCGAGAAGGCTTGTGCCGTGGGTAATCCTTTAATTCACTAAGCAAAATCCATGTGAATTCCAAATAGCGCAGACAATACTTTTCACTTCGAAGTACCGCTCTAATTGGGCGGTATTTCATTTTTGGTGTTGCTTTTCACGCAGCGCATCATTTGCGGCTTATTTTCCATGCCCACGGGCTTGTATAGTCCTCTGCTTCTTCGGCCACGGCCGAAAAACCCGAGGAAGAATCATGAAGTGGCTACACGTTTTCTCCTTGCTTTCTTTGCTGGCGCTACCGGTGCTGGCAGCCAAGGCGCCCTTACCCATGCGGCTGCCCGATGTGGCTACACCACTAGCTTATCAAGTGTCGCTTAAAGTCGACCCGAACGAGACCCGTCATACTGGCGAGGTTGTGATTGATCTGGATATCAAGCGTTCTACCCCAAGCCTGAGGCTGAACGCTACCGGCCTTTTGGTTAAGTCAGCGCTGTTGCAAATCAATGGCCAGCAATATCAAGCCCGCTCCAAAGTGCTGGATGATGAATTACTGGATCTGAATTTCAGTACCCCAGTGCCGACTGGACGCGGTCAGTTGAAAATCAACTTCTCGGGCCAGATCCAGGATCGTGACGTCGCCGGCCTGTTCCGCCAAAAAGAAGGCGGCGACTGGTATGCATTCACCCAATTCGAAGCCACCAGCGCCCGCATGGCCTTTCCCTGCTTTGACGAGCCGGGCTGGAAGGTGCCTTGGACGCTGGCGCTAACCATACCCGAGGCCCTAGTTGCCGTTGCCAACACGCCTGTCGAACATGAAACCCCTGCCAGTCCCGGTTGGAAGCGTGTGCAGTTTCAAACAACCAAGCCGCTGCCAAGCTATCTGGTAGCGTTTGGCATTGGGCCTTTCGATATCGTCGATGGCGGCAAGGTGGGTAAGACACAGTTACGCTATATCACACCACGGGGCAGAGCTGCCGATGCCCGCTTCGCCGCCAGTATCACCCCGACCATTGTGCGAAAGCTCGAAGCCTACTTCGGCATGCCCTACCCGTACGAGAAACTCGACAGCTTGGTATTGCCGCTCACCGTGGGCTTCAGCGCCATGGAAAACGCGGGGTTGATCACCTATACAACCAGGCTGATTCTCGCCAAACCAGACGAAGAGACCGGCACCTTCAAGCGCGACTATGTGGCGGTTGCCGCCCACGAGCTGTCGCATCAATGGTTTGGCAATTACGTGACCATGGCTTGGTGGGATGATTTGTGGCTCAATGAGTCCTTCGCCTCGTGGATGGGCGACAAAATCACGGATCAAGTCATGCCAGAATGGCATTGGAATACCAGCACGCAGTCCTCGCGCGCCAATGCCATGCATATTGATCGCCTGCACTCCACGCGACGCATTCACCAGCCCGTATTGGTCACCCAAGACCTTGGCAGTGCTTTTGACGGTATTACCTACGATAAGGGCCAGACCGTACTTGCCATGTTCGAAACCTGGCTCGGACCTGATCAATTCCAGGCGGGCGTACATCGTTATATGACGCGACATGCCTGGGGTAATGCCACAGGCACCGACTTCATCAATGCACTCAGCAACGGCAATGCTGAACTGGCGGCCTCGTTTCAACGCTTTACCGAGCAACCTGGCATTCCCCGCATCGCTGTACAGCTCGATTGCAGCAGCTCGCCGCAGTTGAAGCTAAGCCAATCCCGCTTTGTGCCGCAAGGCTCACAAGCCAACCCGGCACAGCATTGGCATGTACCCGTCACCGTGCGTACCCCCGCTGGCACCACCCGACTATTGCTGAAGGACACCACTGGCGAGTTGCCCCTGCCCGACCAGCAATGCCCTGCCTGGGTCGAAGCGAATGTGGATGGGGCCGGGTACTACCGACTGGTCTATGCACCGGGTGAACTGCTGAAGCTCATGCGTACAGCCGACCTGAATGTCAACGAGATCATGACGCACCTCGACGACGCCGCCGCGCTCACAGAGTCGGGCGATCTGCCGCTGTCCGACGCATTATCGCTGGCCGAACAGTACGCCAAGCATCCACGCCGCGAAGTCGCCGAGGTCGCGCGCGATATCCTGCTCAAAGCCAAGCCCTTGGTTGGCTCAGCCCAACAAGCCAGCTATGCCGCGCTGTGGCAGCGAGCCTTTGGCGTACGTGCACGTCAGCTCGGCTTCGCCAGCAAACCAGAGGACTCTGACGAAGACCAGATGCTACGCGCCAGCATCGTAGACAAGGTGGCCGACCTGGGCCATGACCCTGCGCTGCGAGAAGAGGCAAGCAAGTTGACTCATGCCTGGTTGAAAGACAGGACGGTGCTTGACCCCACCAATCGCCGGGCCGTATTACGTACCGCGGCACTCAATGGTGACAAAGCGCTTTTCGACGCGATGACCGCGATTACTCTGACGACCAGCAACCGCAAGGAACGGGATGACCTCTATATCGCATTAGGCAGCTTCCAGGCCCCCACACTCGCCGAGGCAGCCCGCAAGCTTATGCTCGATAGCCGCCATGACATCCGCGAAGCCAAGCGGCTGTTACGTAGCCAGAACGAAGATGAACACTTACGTGAAGGCGCGCTGCGATTTGTACAGCGAGAATTCAAACCACTGAGCAAACGCATGGCCAAAGATGCCCCGGGTGGCTTCCCCCGTGACTTGAACGGCTTTTGCAGCCCTGACAAAGCAACGGAACTGGAACGCTTCTTCGGTCCGATTGCACAACGTTACGACGGGGGCGAAGCGGCACTGACGCAAACGCTGGAATCCATCCGGCTCTGCGCCATCTACCGCGACAGCAACCGCGATAAGCTGGGCATTCTCCTGGCCAAGCAATAAGCACAGAACACCGGGCCGCGCCATGCAGGGCGGCCCGATCGCAGAAAACGCCGCCCCCACTGCCGTTTTCGCCGTGCCTCATCCTGGCTCGCGAGACTTTGAACAGGTTCTTAGAAAAACCATTCAACTCGGCAATAAACCACCGCCGTCAAACGACAATTCAACACCATATATAAATACCTTGTTGCTATGCCTGTGGCTAGGCTTAGTCGCCTGCGGTGGAGGAGGCAGCGATAGTGAGGCGGGCAGTACCGCACCACCCCCGCCCGTCGCCCCGCCAAAACCAACACAACCGGTTAGCCCCCCCCTTCGTCCCCATTAACTATCAGTACGATTGCACCACTACAGGCTGCAGTAGGTGATCGCATCACCATCGAAGGTAGTGGCTTGCAGGCTGTCAGTCGCGCTTTGCTTGGCGGGGTAGAAGTAAAGTTTTCTGTGGTTTCCAATACCCAACTCACCATTGAGGTACCGGAAAATGTCCAGTCCGGTGCAGTACAACTACAAGCCAGCGGGACAATCGTCCAGTCATTGCAGCAGGTCTTGGTGACCGGGGTGCCGACCTTCACCCGACTAGAACCCAGCACTGCCAAAGCGGGCGTACCGATAACCATCCATGGGGATAGCCTCGACCGGGTCAAAGAAGTACGGCTCAATGGAAAGCCTGTGGCTGTGCTACGCAGCGAAAGCAACGAGAAACAAATCGTTTTCCACGTGGCCGACACCGACCGGTCAGGCATGTTAACCCTGCACTACGGTACGGGCGCCGTATTAACCGTAACGGTGCCTTTGACGGTGGACGTCCTCTCTACCGTAACCGGCATCCGGCCGGTAGAAGGCCTGACAGGCAGTTCGGTTGAAATCGAAGGTACCAACCTCGATGAGATCAAGGAGGTGGTGTTTAGCACGGGCAGCACTTCATCAGCAGTCAGCCCGGAAAAGATCAGTGCCACCCGCCTACGTGTCATCGTACCGGCAGATGCCACGACAGGCCGTATCAAGCTGACCCGGGCAAATAACAGTAAGCAACTCGTGGCAGGCACCTTTACCGTAACGCCACAAATTGCCGTCAAAGACATGCAGCCACAAGCTACCGAGACGGGCCATCCTATTGTGGTCACCGGGAGTAACCTGGACGAATGGCAGGCGCAATGTTCAGACAAATCGTCCCTAATCATAGGGCTGCAGATGGCGGGATTGTAGGGTGTGTCCACACTATTGCGAGAGGGCACAAGTTCGCGGTTTACAGCCGTATCCTCTCGAACAGCGCCCGGTGTCAGCTTAGTAGTTTCGACATCAGGTATTCATCTCGCCATGCGTCACCAACCTTGATGGACCGCCGTTTCAGCCCTTCAACCATAAAGCCGGCTTTCAGATACAGCTGAAGTGCGGCCAGGTTTTCGTGCATCACCGTCAGTTCGAACCGGTGGATATCCCTCGCCAGGGCAATGCGTTCACATTCCGCCATCAGCCGGCGACCTATGCCTTGCCCCCATCGCTCACGCATCACCCCCACAACGAGGGACATGGCGTGCCGGTTACGCTGAACGCCACCACACGTGCCCACCATGAAACCGACGATCACCTGATCGGATTCGGCGACCAGATAGATATTTCTCTCAGCACGGAGAAACTGTTCCAGTAACCGTGTCTGACTCTCCAAGTTGAGATTGCGCTCCTCGGGCTCCAGCAGCATAAAGTTGGTTTCACTATCGAGTCGCTGAAACAACGCCAGCAGATTCTGTGCATCGGTGGGCTCGACAGACCGGATGATGACATTATTTTCCATGATGGATGCCTAGAGGGTTTTCAGACGCGGGCCTATTTGATGATAGCCAGAGACAATGAACGGGTCAGTGAGCGCTAGTTGGGAATGGGGCGCCACGACAGCTTTCGCCATCCCTGGCCTTGCGTCGTTATGGCATAAGTGGCAAAACCGAAATTGGACAGCCCAGGACGGCTTAAGGCCACGCTACGAAAGTGGGTCTCTGCAGGCGTGTGCTTTCTGTACGTCCCAATGGCTAAGGTGGGCATGGCGCTACAATAAATGGCAATACCTTTACCTCCAAGATCGGCAGACCACTCCTTGGCCCAGCGCCGGCCTGCCGCGGTCAACATTTCCTGAACCACATCCTGATCTGCCAAGTGCCCTTCTTCCGGGTTTTGCAGTAGCCATTCCAAAAAATGCAGGTGCAGCGCCCAGTTCATCGACAGACTTTGCGCTTCTGCATAATCAAGGAAAGGATCCAATATGCGGCCTGAATCTTCGCCTACCTTTTCTTGCAGCAAGGGGGTCAGATCAAAGATGGTGTGCCACAATCCACGGAGCGACAGGATGGCAAGCGAACGTTGGGCACTGGGCTGAGGGAGCTGCTTTGCATACGTTGCGGACAGATAATATTCCATGACGACGCCTAATGTATAAGCGCAGTCAGGCGCTTGATCTCGGCAGTCCAGGTGGTATCCGAGATATTGGCATCGCGTTCCAGCACCATCGTGCTGTCCGGTGGTGCATACGTCAGAATCTCTTGGGCAAATGCCAGTGATTCCTGCGACAGATCGACATCATGCGAGTCGATGGCCAACGCGGGTTCGGTATTGGAATATCGATAACCTGCAATATGAAAATGCGCCGTAGCGGAGGCTTGTAATACAGTATGCCAATCGGCCAGTGGGTCTGAGGCATTCACATTTGCCACCACGGCATTGGAAATGTCGAACAAAATACCGCAGCCCGTGCCATGCATCAGATCAGAAAAGAAAGCAGGTTGGCTGATACCAGAGCGCGGCAGGCTGGAGGGATAATTCTCGAAATAAACCTTACTGCCCAGCAAGTCTTGCCACATCTTCACCCGCTCATGAATTAGCACATGCTGACTGTCGTAATCCAGTTCTGCGAGCAATGGCAAATTGCGCCCCGCATGGGTAAAACAAGCCAAATGATCGGATATATAAATCGGATTGAGCGCCGCATCTAAATGCCGAATAATTTCCGCAAGTGCTTCCAATTCGGCGGGGCTGCGTTCAATAATGCGGGATTGCATAATATGGAAAGCTACTGGCATCTCACCGATTGCATCGACAATACTCTCTATCTCCATACTTACGATATTATCGATCAATATTTCACAAAAATGAGTATGACCCTGATCAAATAAAGTCCGACCAATTTCCATGGAACTGGCAGAGGTCCAGTTTGTGCCAACCTTCATATACTAAATAACCTGTTCGATATATTGATTAAAATCTTCCAGGGCAAGGCAAATCTTGTCTTGTTCTTCCGGAAAGCTTTCCTCTTGCGTAAATGTCAGGCGTAATCCCCGCTTTAACATGGCGTCTTCAAGCCAGGGTTCAAAATGTAAAGCTACCTGTTCAAGCGTATGGCCAGGCTTAAGTCGATAGGTCATTTGGCGCATCAGGATTTTCCTGAGAAAACCCTTGGCATAAGCACCTGGGTCCAAGTCTGGCGATACTCTGGACTGCGTAGCCGATGCAGCAACTTTTAGCTGCAGCTGATTAAAATCCGCATAATACTCAGCTACCTGATTCATCCAGGCGGGGTCGGTATGCTCGATGTTTATGATCACCTGCCCTTGCAACAGGTCGCTTTCCAAACAAATATCCAGCAGTGCCCAGACATCGGGGCTTACTGGCTGGGAGTGGCCATCATGGCGCACACCGTTTGCACCAAGAATCACACCGGAAATATGTATCTCGCGCGCATGGTGCCAAGGGACCATGCCAAGGACCAATACGGGCGAGATGCCGGCATTCGATGCTTCGATATAAATGTGGCTCAGGTCCACGATTAGGCCAGCCCCGGTATGATCGCAAAGCCGAGTCACACTTTGCCAAGTCTGGATGATTTCTTTGGCTGAATGACTGTAGAAATTGGCATTCTCTATCCAAACAGGTAAGCCTGTTTCGCTGGAGATGTTTTCCAGGAAGTACGTAGCACGCCGTTCAGCGAAGTTGTCAAACTGATAATGCGAAGAGAATCCAAATGGGCCGATGCCCTCACTCCGGCTACCTGTCAGGTGCACACCAATTGAGCGCATTGATGCAGCTACCGCTCGCGATTTATCGCCCACTGCCTCAAGTTTGCGGCGTACATGCCGGATGAAATGCTGCTGATTTGTTTTGTCTTCAGTAATGGGGCTTCTGGCCAAATGCAGTGATAGATCAAGGCCGTGACGTTGGTACGGGGCATCACACCAAAGAAAAAGCTCGCGAAAACCAAGCTCCATGAATTGAACGCTATCGGGCATTGCCAATCCAGACCGAAAATGGGCAAATGCAGGGCACCAGCCTGCACCGATAATATAGGATTTCATAACTGATACCTGAGGATCATATATATTGGCCGATAGCACGTATTCGAAAATAAATGCACGTGCTATCGACCCAGATTTACCGAAAATTACGATGAATCACCAAATAAACCTGTTTAAAACAGAGTTATAGATTGTAACTACCACAAGTCGCATCGTCGATGAAACGAATGATTTCCTGTGGCAACTTACGGTTACCACCATTGACTTCCAGCAATTCGGTTTCTTGCAGTTCTTCAATCAAGTTGGTTTCTTCAACAGTTATGGTTTTCTCATTCATCTTTACTTTCCTTTAGGTGAGCTAAATATTTTAAGCATGGGTGGAACAAAACCCATGCGTATTATGGAATAGATTGATTATCTAAAGAATGGGTCTGTTGTCCCGATTATTATTTATTAGAATTTAATGGATTACTGCTGATTTGGAAAGGTTTGCAAGCGCATTGGGAAACAGGGACACGCAATTACACCCCGCGCTTCTTTCTGCAAGTGCCGTCAGGAAAGGTGCTCAACTTGCACGCCTGAAAATGACTGATGTCTTTATTTTTCGGTTGCTATCTTTTTGCTGTAGCACCGATAAACATGCGATCAACCCGGTAGTCACCCAAAGGCACACTTTCCGCGCGGTTCTCATTTAGCAGCACGCCATTGCGTGTCGCAGGCAATGGGGCCTGAACTTCGCTCTGCTAGTGGCTGCGGCCGCAGCGTGCATCTCGTATCAGCGTAACCTTGTTACCCTAGCTAGGGTAAGCCGAGTAGCAACTCATGGAGCAATAAAAAACGCATCGATAAAAGGCTGGCTGACTTCGGCCAATGTTGCAGGTGACCAACGAGGTGTATTGTCTTTCTCAACCAACAATGCGCGCACCCCTTCAGCAAAGTCAGGGTGGCGACAACATTGACGTGAGATGTTCAATTCCATTGCGAACACTTCAACCAGAGACATATGGCGAGCGCGTTGCTGGGCGGCGAGCACCAGACGTACGGACGTGGGCGAACCCGTACTGAGCCTCTGTGCGCCTTTGCGCAACCAATCATCCTGCCCGTCGTAGCGACAAATAGCATCAACCATTTCTTCAATATACTCATAGCTCGTGAGGGCGCGGATAACATCCAGGTGTTCACGGATAGGCGAAGGTGCCAACTCAGGTATGCCATGGCGGCTGTGTTCGCGCAGGTACTTGCCAAGCACATAGTGGTTGGAGGCAGCTTCAGCCTGCCAATCAAGCCGCATAAGTCCGCCGAGTACTGCATCCCGTTGCGTACTGGGTAGGGCGAAATCGGCCAAATCAACAAACAAGGCATCGGCAGCATTGAAGCTGGCGCCAGTCAAGCCAAGGTACAAGCCCAGCCGGCCAGGTAAACGATTGAGAAACCACGACGCCCCTACATCAGGGTACAGGCCGATGGTTATCTCGGGCATAGCGATACGGGAGCGTTCGGTCACCACCCTGTGACTGGCCCCTGCCATCAAACCTACGCCCCCACCCATCACAATACCGTGGCCCCATACCAAGATAGGCTTGGGATAGTTATGGATGGCGTAATCAAGGGCGTACTCCTCCTTGAAGAAGGCATCTGTGGTGGCAAAATCCCGAGCCTTGATCGCATCATGCAGGGAGACCACATCGCCGCCGGCACAGAATGCTTTTTCCCCTACCCCTCGCAGCACAATGCAAACCACACCAGGGTTGGTTTTCCATTCTTCAAGCTTGGGGGCAATCTGGCGGATCATGACCAGGGAAAGCGCATTCAGCGACTTCTCGGCATTCAAGGTGATCTGGCCGATGTGGTGGCCATTATCGGTGGGAATCAGCGTGAAATAGACGGCATCGGTCATCGTGTTTTACCAGGATATAGCGCGGCATTGACTGCAGCGTCCAGAGCATGAGCGCTCAGAATCTGTTCGAGCTTTCTCCATCGTTTCGCCGTAACTCGGGAAACGTTGAACAGGTTCTTAACGGTTTTTCCAAACCGGCGTACGTTTTTCCAGAAAAGCACGCACCCCTTCCTGTTGGTCTTCCGTATCGAACAAGTCGACGAACATCTCACGCTCCAGATGCAGGGCTGACCACATGGTCTGCTTGCGTGCCGCCTGAATAAGCTGCTTGCAGGCAGTTACCGAGCTGGGGCTTTGCTTGGCGACCTTCTCCGCCAAAGCCAGGGCCGTCTGACGCGCCTCACCGGTTGGCACAACCTCCTCCACCAAACCAATACGCAAGGCTGTCTGGGCGTCTACACGTTCGCCACACAGAATCATCCGCTTGGCCCACCCCTCACCGACCAGCCAGGGCAGATGTTGCGTGCCCATCCCGCCGGGCAACAAGCCCACACTGGCTTCTGGCAATGCCATCACGGCTTGTTCCTCGGCGATACGGATATCACAGGCCAACGCCGCTTCCAGCCCACCACCCATTGCATAACCATTGATTGCCGCAATGCTGACGCCACGAAATTGCGCCAACGCTTCGAACGCCTTACCGAAGTAAGTGATCATGGCGCGGGCACGCGCCTTGTCACCGTCGCCAAACACCTTCAGGTCGGCACCAGCACTAAAAAACTTCTGCCCCGCACCTGTCATCACCAGTGCATAGATTTCGCTGTCGGCATTGAGTTTTGCAATGTATTGACGCAGGGCCGGCAAGCTTTCCTCAGTCCAGGTATTGGCCGGCGGATTCTGGATAGTGATCACGGCTGTGTGGCCGATGCATTCCAGTTGTAATTGATCAGTCATGGCGCTCCCCTGTCGGTTTTCTGTGGGCAAACTATAACGCCAAGTTCAACCTTGCTGGGGATGATTGACGTCTGCGTCAATTTAACGCCACACTCGCGCACTTCAACCCTTGCACGGAAACTTCGCTATGAAATCCCTCCTGATTGCCGCCGCCCTAATCAGCACAGCCGCCATGGCTGACGAACCCGCAACGGCTCAACCAGCAGCGGCCAAGCACAGCTGTGCGCAGCCAGAATTGCCGGGCAAGCTGGCAAGCGAAATGAAGAAGAAATCCTTCACCAAGCGCTTCAAGGAATACGGCGAGTGTATGAAGAAATATATCGATGACCAAAGCGCTGCGATGAAGGCGGCTAACGATGCAGGTAACGCGGCAATCAGCGAATACAACACGTTTGTTAAGCAGGTAAATGACGAGAGCAATGCTTAGAAACTATTCAGTATCTGCCGCGAGCAGCCGCCAACAGGTTAAAGCGCAGCACTAAAACCGGCATGCATGCTTGAACCTGGGCTGCGAACCGCTGGATGCGAAGCATCGTAGCTATTCGGCGCCCCCCTTGCGGTGGCTCTTTAAGCAGCACATGACCCTAATCATGACAGTGCGTAAGATCTTCGCACATTGCTTGGTTGCCCCATTAGCACCCCTCTCCAATCCAGGGTGAGGGCATTAGGCTAGGCCGTAAAGTAACGTTGCAGCGCAACATCCCAGACAAGACGCGTGACGCCGCCAGTCTCCGATGTCTGGGTGACCCAGCTAGCAGGGCCGACCTCGGCCCAACCCGCGATTACCTCATCGGCATAGCTGCCAGGACTGGGTGGATTGAGCCGAAGCCGGGCCATTCCTTCTCCGTTGCTCACTGAAACCTGCATCTTCAAACATCGAGCCAGCGCCAAAAGATCGCTGTTATAGGCCTGGAAATACATCATTATCTCCAGCAACCCGCGGTTACGCGCGTGCATGACGGCGCGTGCCATCAGTTGACGGGCCACGCCGTGGCGTCGATAAGGCTCTTCAACGCTGATTCCTATCTCGCCAATGCGACTCCCGACATTCATCGCCAAATGGGCATAGGCTCGCAACTGCTGCGCTTCAGAAGCATCCTCCCATACCCCATAATGCATATCGCGCACAAAATCGAGCTTATAGGTATAACCTGCCACGACCTCATTGCTGGCACGTTGGGCAAAGCGCTGCGACCTGCTCGCGTCATCAAGACGCATTAGATGGTCATGGATCTCAGGCAGATTCGATAGCGACAGCTGTTTGAGCAACAGGTCGGCACAAGACATGACTAACTCCTTGAGATTGACAAATACCTTGTTGTCTCCGTGAAGGTCTTATGATTTGTGCGCTGCACAATACTGTGTATAAACAATCGAAACGCCGATTGCAATTCATAACCTACTGCCAACCCGTCATTTGCCTATGCCCCTACGACCCGAGGCATGAAAACAAAGTGCCCCACAATGGGGGCACGAGTTAAAAATCGACGAACGTAAGATCAGAGAGATTTGATCATCTGAATGGCTGTAGGCTGAAAGCCAAGACTCCGATACAGAGTTTGGGCGATGTGATTATCGGCAAATGCGTTCAAACCCAAGCCAGTCGCACCTAGTCGGCGTGCTTCTACTTCAGCAGCTTGCATCGTGGCTCTGCCCAATCCCTTGCCGCGGTAAGCTTCTTCGATCACAACCTGGTAGATCCACATCTGCGCACTTGTAGCGCCAGGATTCAGCCCCAACCAAAGCGCGCCGACTTTATCCCGCGTCTCATCCAATACGTCAAAGAAATACTGGTTGGTCGTAGCCAATCCTTGCGGCAACAGTGCATTCACTTGGTCCTGCGCTTTCGTCATCGCCTCTGCCTCGCACCACCGCCGGGACGAAATGCTGGCCCTGGCATAGTCCGCCGTACTCCATGACATAAAGGCAGTAAAACCTGCTTCATCCATTGCTTGCAACTGCACCATCTAAGCAGTACCTCCTACGGTTAAGCCACCATCGACACGAATCGTGGGTTGCCCTACGCCAACAGGGACGCTCTGGCCCTCCTTGCCGCAGGTGCCTACGCCTGGGTCCAGCTTCATATCATTACCAATCATGCCCACACGGGTCAGTACATCCGGGCCGTTGCCAATCAGGGTTGCGCCCTTCACCGGGTATTGGATCTTGCCGTCTTCGACCCAATAAGCCTCGCTGGCTGAGAAAACAAATTTGCCACTGGTGATATCAACCTGCCCACCGGCGAAATTCACCGCGTAAAGGCCACGCTTGATCGAACCGATGATTTCGTCGGCGGAAGTATCACCATTCATCATGACCGTATTGGTCATACGTGGCATGGTGATATGGGCATAGCTCTCGCGTCGGCCATTACCTGTGGACGCCACCCCCATCAGACGGGCATTCAAGGTGTCCTGCAGATAACCTTGAAGCACACCATCTTCGATCAATACAGTACGCTGGGTTGTATTGCCCTCATCATCCACGTTCAAGGAACCACGGCGATCGGGAATCGTGCCGTCATCCACCACGGTGACACCCTTGGCCGCTACGCGCTGGCCTATCTTGCCCGCAAATGCAGAGCTCCCCTTGCGATTGAAATCCCCTTCAAGACCATGACCAATGGCTTCATGCAGCAGAATGCCGGGCCAGCCACAACCCAGCACCACTGTCATCTCCCCTGCCGGCGCGGGACGGGCTTCCAAATTGACCAGCGCTTGGCGCACCGCCTCACGGGCATACCCCTGCAGCTTGGCTTCGTCGAAATAGCTATAGTCAAACCGCCCGCCGCCGCCCACATTGGCTGACTCACGCCGGCCATTTTGCTCAACGATCACTTGCAGGCTTACCCGTACCAAAGGACGCACATCCGCTGCCCGATGGCCATCATGCCGGGCGATGTAAACCACTTCATACTCGCCGGCCAAGCTCGCCATTACCTGTGTAACGCGTGGGTCAAGGGTCCGTGCGTAACGCTCCACACCTTCCAGCAACGACACCTTGGCAGCCTCGTCCAAGCTGGACAATGGGTCGAGATTGGCATACAGCGCATGAGTGCGGACGTGCGTGGTGCTACCCGCCACGCCGCTGCCACCCTGACGACCAATAGCGCGTGTAGCATGCGCTGCAGACTGAAGCGCCAGCGGACTGATATCGTCAGAATAGGCAAATGCCGTCTTCTCGCCGCTGACAACGCGCACCCCAACACCTTGATCAATGCTGAAACTACCAGCCTTGACGATGCCTTCTTCGAGGCTCCACCCTTCAGCGCGGCTGTATTGGAAATAAAGGTCAGCGTAATCCACGTCATTACGCATGATCTCGTTAAAAACCTGCTCCAATGCAACTTCATTCAAGTTGTAAGGCGACAGAAGATATTGGTCGGCAGTCGCGATAGCCGACGCGGTAGCAGTATTCATTGGGTATCCCATCAGGGTGAGGGCACAAGGGTCTTGGCAATATCCGGGCCAAGATAACGGGCATATAAACCCTCGATTGTGCCGTTGCGACGAAGTTCCTGGAATAGCTTGTCCCAGCGCTGCAAGGCATCTGCACTGAAATGCTTGCGCGACAAGACCAAACTGCCCAATAACAGTTCAGAACTGTCAGCCCAATGGCGTATCGAGATGCCTTTCATCTCCTGATCGCTAAAAAGCTGACGATAAATTATCGGGTGCGACATCATCGCCTGCACCCTGCCAATACGCATCCAGTTGGCCAGTATTTCCAAATCGGCGGCCTCCGCAACGCGATCCTGCTTGCGCAACTGTTCAACCAACCCATCGTAAGGCTTGCCATGCTGGAAACTCTTGACAACGCCCAGTACCTTGTCCGGCGCGGCCAAAAAATCCTCTGGCGTCTGAATATTTACGGATTCGCTACGTAGCAAAAAATCATTGTGCGACACAAAGTAAGGCACGAATGCTGCATAAACCAACCGTGCCGGCGTCGCCAGGCCAGCGGTCGCCACATCAAGCTGACCCTTTTCCAACGCCTGCCAGATCAGCACCCGAGACAGCTCCCGCTCCTCAAACCGGCATCCTATAAGGCGGGACAGCTCACGAATCAAATCAACATCAATCCCAACATTGCGCCCTGCTTTATCCTTGCTGTAAAGATAACCAAACCGGAAGTAAGCCACCTTCAGCGGCTCGGTACAGCCATAGTCCACCGGCGAGGCCGCTGCTGTGATTGCCGCCAGCGCCGCCAGGCAGACACGAAGCATCATACCAATACCCGATGCGACAGCGCCGGTAAGCCTTGGCGCAAGCGCGCTTTATAGTCCTGGTCAATATCCGCCACGACCACGCCAGAGCCACGCGGCAGACGATCGAGCACAATACCCCATGGGTCCACAATCATGCTGTCGCCGTGCGTTTCGCGACCATTCCGATGAAACCCACCCTGGGCGCTGGCGACTACGTAACAGAGGTTTTCAATGGCGCGCGCACGTACCAGGGTCTCCCAATGCGCGCGTCCCGTCGTCTCGGTAAACGCAGCCGGCACGATAATCAGGTCAACCGGTTGCATCCGGCGGAAAAGCTCGGGAAAGCGCAGATCATAACAAATGGCCAGGCCAATCCGGCCAAATGGCGAATCGAACACCACCACTTCATTGCCGGCTTCGATGGTCGTTTCTTCACGGTACTTTTCGTTTCCCATCTCAAAACCAAACAAGTGAATCTTGTCATAGCGGGCTACGGTTTCACCGCGGTCGTTGTAGACCAGGGTGCTGTTCCTTACCTTGGCTGGATCTTCGGTCCACAGCGGCACCGTACCACCGACAATCCAGATACGGTGCTTCTTGGCCATCCGCGCCAAAAAATCCTGAATCGGGCCATGCCCTGGCTTTTCACGCACCGCCACCTTATCCGTATCCTTCACGCCCAGAATGGCAAAGTATTCCGGCAGGGTAACCAGCTTGGCGCCTTGCTTTGCGGCCAGACGAATCAGCACTTCAGCTTCAGAGAGGTTAGCCGCGACAGAAGGACCGGACGCCATCTGAATAGCGGAAATACGTAGCTTTCCAAAGCTGGCAGCCTGGGTAGCGGCAGCTTGCAAACTACGGGCGCGGGTAGACATGACGGGCTCCTGATAATGTTCCCCTTACAAGGGGGAATGGCTACCGACACCGACGATTCCGCCTGTGTCCTATTGAAAGATTAGCGTGGTAAAGACGCCCTTGCTTGGCTTCTATTTACCCAGATAGGGATCACAGGCTCAACGGCCGCCCGCAGTAATAATTGTGCCAATCGATACCGTACTATTTCCCGGTACCTGATCGCTCCTTGCCCATTGTGGGCAGGTTCTTAAGCGGCAATGCCGTACGCTTGATCTGCGGATCGCTCCACGTACCGGTGATGTCGTATTCGTACGCGATCAGCCTACCCAGCGGGTCTTTCAGCACACGCTGCAAAAGGAAGGCCCCCACAGCGGCGAGGGGATTAACCAACCCCACGCTCACTGCAATACTGTCACCCAGGACAGGCACAATACGCACCCGCAATTTCTGCGTCTCATGGGCCACATCGGCCTCTCCACGAAATAGCACCTGCGCCGCCGGACCGACAATGACCAGATTGTCCGTCGTCATCACGCCGCGCACAATCTTACTATCGCCCTCGATCCGATCGAAGGAAAAACCCTCGCTGAACACGTCGCGGAAATCCAAGGACAGTCGGCGGGGCAAGGATTGCAAGCTTAAAATTCCCAATAATCGCCCCACACCGGGTTCGATTTTGGCGAACTGGCCACTATTGGCCTGCAACTTCAACATCCCCCCCAGGCTTGGGTAGTCAAGCGATGTGGGCGCGCCATTCCAGCTTACCTCGCCGCTTAACTTGCCACGCCCACGCTGAATGGTTTCCGGATAACCAAACCGGCCAAGCAGCTTGCCCAGATTGTCTGACTCAATCACCAACTTGACGCGCGTATTGCTGTCCGCGCCTTGGTACCGCCACACGCCGCTGGCATTCAACCGTCCATCGGGGTTGATCAGGCTCAGACTATCGATCTGCCAATTCTCCCGCTGTTGCTGCGCTTGCAGCACCAGTCGCCCCAACGAGTTCTTGTGGAACAGAAAATCCTCTGCAATCAAATCTATCGCGGGCAGCTTGGTAGCGCTTGCTTTGCTGTCTGCTGCCTTGACCGTTACATTGGGCCCATCGGGCAATGGCATCTGCAGGCGGCTCAGCCGCGCAAACACCCGGCCACGCTCCTGGGACGACCAACTCAGCCTGCCTTCCACCTGTCGGCTAGCCGCAGTCACCTGCCAGCTGGTATCGACTTGCGGTACGGCGCGCAGCGTCAAATCCTCAAGCTGCTTGCCGGATATCTGCAACTTGCCCAGCTGTACCTCAACACCAGCCAAAGCGGGCCAAGTATTGTTCTCGGACTTGCCCAAACCAGCTTGCGCCTGCATTTGCAACCATGGATCAATATCGAACTCCGGTAGATTCAGCGTCAACCAAAGCCCAGGATTGGCCATCGTAGGTGCACCGCCTCCGATCCGTATATCGCCGCGGGTCAGCTGCAAATTATTGAGAACACCAGTACGCAATAATTCCGCATTGACCAACGTTCCCAGGTTCAGTCGCCAGCGTTCTTCCTGCTTGCTGCTATTCAGCTGTAACTTGAGTGCTCTCGTCTCGCCTGATGGTTTTCCCAACGGTGCGGGCAAATCCAGTTTTGCCTCGGTCAACGGTGCATCTACTTGCAACTGCAAACCGTCTTTGGGCAGGCGTACTACCGCATGATAAGCGCTGCTGCCACTCAATCGTTCGGGCTGAGGCAGGCCATACATTGCCGCCACCTCGCGCAGATCGGCGCGGCCGTTGGCAGTGATTTGCATCGTACCGTCGGCAGCATTGCTGATATCCGCGCGTAGTGCGCCCCCCAAGGTATTCGCTAACAACCCTTCTGCCTGGATACCTGCAGCATTGAATTGCAACTTGCCATTTAGCGCACGCAGCGGCGGCATACTGGCGCCTATGCGCAATTCATTATTATCAAACTGATAAGTGCCAGTCACCTGGGTATTGGCTGCGTCCTGAAAAGGAATCGTCAATTTCAAATCAAGCTTCCCTACCCCAGCAGCTTGCGCGCTGCTGCCCACCCCGCCCAGTATTTGATCCAACGGGCTTTGGGCAATGAAACGAAAGAATTCAGCCGTCGGCCCGTTCACTGCACCATCAATTACAACAGCCGTGCTCTGTGCCAGATCGGGAATCAGCGCTTTCACACTCCGGGCCTCGGTCCCCAGAATCTTTCCTTTGGCCGCAACCTCCAACCGGTTGCCCACAATGCTGACCTTGCCATCCAGATTATCGACACTGGGCCAACCCGACGCATAGGCCAGCTTTACCCCATCCGCTTCGGTTTCCATTTTCCAAATACCCGAATGACCATCAGCAAACGGAAACTGCGCCAGTGGCCCATGCAGGGTAAATTGGGCGTTGCGCGCCTCCCCCGCCACCAGACTGCTTTTCAGCCAAGCCAGCGTATCTTCCCCCAAGACGGTCGGGAGGTAATCCGCCACCGCATTGGCACGCACATGCGCCACCTTGGCATCGAGGCGTAAAACGCCCAACCCTTCGCCGGGCCAGGTCCACTCAGCCGTGGCATTGGCATCCAGATCCGCATTCTTAGCCACGAAATCACGCAGGTAGACGCTCACCCCCCTGTCCATACGAGCCCAATCGACAGCGAGACGTAGATTGTCGAATTGCAGCGGCGCAGTAAACAATTCACCCGCATTCAGCTGGGCATAATTGCCGCGTAATGCCAGATGCCCACCCTGCTGGTTGAAAGTCAGGTCGCCATCCAGCGCACTGGCGCTGGGCCAGGGTGCCGGGGCGTTCAGACCCAAGCCCGTAAATGCCATTTGGCCTGCATAAGTCGTGGGCATCGGCCAAGCACCTTGCCAACTGGCGCTCAGCCGATCAATACGCCCACTGGGCTCTACCCCAGCGAGCCGCGTGCGCCATACTGGCGATAAGGGCAGGCTCTCCGCCAACGCGCCCAGGCCGGTTAGCGTCAGACCGGTAATATCAAGCTGGCCGCCGCCGCGGGTAAAGAAGCTTAAGGTGGCTTCAGCCCCGTTGAGTTGGTGCTTCTGGCCCAACTCCAACTTCAAACCTTGCAAATGCAAGGTACGGGCCTTGGCAGTGCTACGCCAGGTTGCACGCCCTTCAAGCTGCCTGATGTCCAATACAGCCAGATCAGGCGCCAACCGGGTGCGGGCCCCCTGCAGGCGGAAACGGCCATCCAGCATGTTCAGCGTGCTGCCGGCAAAGTCCAGGTTGGCGCGCAACTCGCCGCTGCCGCTGGCTACCTCCGCCGGGTAAGGCAGCCAACGCGACCAATCCGACAAATTGATACGATCCAACCTCGCCTGGGCGCTACCGTGCCAGTTGGCCCAATTGGCCAGATCGTCACCACGCCATTGCACATCAAGGCTGATGGGGGCTGCCAAATAGTCAGGTGGTGCCGCCAGGAATTGCACGCGATGACGGCCAAACAATAAGTTTTCCAACGTAATGTTCAGCTGCTTCAATTGCAACTCAGGCGCACCACGTACTGCGTCCTGCCAACGCAACCGGCCATTCACGATAGCGATTTCATGTTGACGCAACACCCAGTTGGTCAGGCTGTCATCATCACCCGTATTCAATGCCAGCCCCGCAAGACGGATCGTACCGCCCTCATCACGGCTCAGCGTCAAATCCGGCTCCATGATTGCCAAGCGCTCAAAACGCAACTGGCCCAGCAGCAGCGGCCACCAGGATAGCGTCGCCTCGACACGCGGCAGGCTCAGCGCCACCACACCCTCGGCGCTACGCAGACTCAGGCCTTGCATATCGAGATACGGCTTGCCCTTGTGCCAACCGCCTTGTATGGCGTCCACGCCGACAGGCCGCCCGACACGCCGACTGAACTCCTCCACCAGCGCCGGCCGATAGCTTTCAAGATGCGGGAAAAACCACCATTGCAGCCATGCTGCAGCGCCAAGCCACAACAAAAGTAAGCCGCCAAACAGCCAGATCAAGCCACGGAAATGCAGATGCAACAGGCGTAACACAAGCCGACGAAGCAACACGAAGCGGGCACGTAGAAAATGAGGGTGAGGGGTAGGCATTGGGCAGCAAAGGTTGGACTTGTCTATCTTGCGGACCAAGCAGCGCTAGGCAAGTGCCACTGCGTATTCGGAAATGCCAGGCAAGGACGATGCGTTATGCAACTAAATGCGTTCCAACCCAGCCGTAGCGAAGGCACAGGCTAGAATGGATGACTTAATTCTATCCGCGCGCCACCTGCCGCGTCTCTTGCAATCGTGTAAATCTCACAAATTAACTGATGTTACGCAGTAGCTGCGAGAAGCAGCTGTAACTGATCATAAGCCGCGCGGGAGGCGTTGATCAGTAACTTGCGGCAAAGTGCGAATGGGTTCTTCTGCGTCTTGATGCTCAGGCATTCAAGTTTGAAGGCTGCGCAAATCGTCATGAACACATGGTTGCTTTGGGTCCGAACTGTACGCGTAGGCGACTTGGCCAGACTGGCATTGGACTTGAGTGACTTGTGAAAGACCTCCACGGCCCACCGTTTTTTATAGGTCGT